>CAMBMW010000086.1 GCA_945868875.1 uncultured Treponema sp. | reverse complement strand
AATATGAGTACGACACAGAAACCACTTGTGCTAACAATTTAATTCAGAATTGTGCAGCATTAAAAGATGGTGAAAATGTGCACCTAAATACTTTGTTATCATCAAATGTTTTAAATGGAAAACAAATAAAAGTAGATGCCGTTTCTCCTAAAGTAGACCAAATTTCAATATCTGAAGGAAAAAAGGCTTTTAAAGCAGGTGAAACAGTAACTGCAATTGCTACATTTACAAAATCAATACTTGTGCAAGGAAGTCCTAAATTAGAATTAAAAGTAGGTTCTAAAGATTTTGAATTAAATCTTGAAAGTTCAACTTCAAATACAATTACTTTTAAAGGAACTGTAAAAACAGGTCTTAATGGTAAAATATCATATAATGATAAATGTATTACAGGGGCTCAATCTATTACAGATAATTATCAGAATGTTTTAATTACAGATGATACTCAATTAACCGAATCAGATTATGTTATTGATACAACAAATCCAAAAACTCCAAGTGTAACAATTAGTAATTCTAATAGTCAAAATAAATATAAAAGTAGTGTTTCTTTTATAATTGCAAAAAATTCAGAAGATTCAGATATTGCAAAATATGAATATTCTACTAATAGCGGTGTTTCTTGGACAGATCTTGGAACGACAGAAACAGCTTCCATTACTAGTGTCGGTTCACATAATTTGTGTGCAAGAGTAACAGATCATGCAGGAAATGTTTCGCCTGTTTCAACACCAATTGCATTAGAAATAGAAAGTTCATTCCCTGACTACAACGTAGAATGTATGACATCAGATGGATATTACAGTACTGGTAAAAAAATTACATTTAGAGTTACTTTTGATAAAAAAGTAAACATTACAGACCAAACTGCTAACATTACAGTTGACGAAAAAACTGCAACAATTGTTTCTAGCATACAAGATGCTGTTTCTTATGCAGAATTTGACTATACAGTAAAATCTACAGACAATTTTAATTTAGGAAACAAAACATTAACAGTAAATCTTTCAGGTATACAAGATTCCTTTGGATTTACAGGTGGTACAAGTACAGCTACGATTAATCGTCCAAAGGTTTTTTGTGATGGTGTTGCTCCAACAGCAACAATGATTCCTGGAACTGCAAATGGTGATTCTGTAAATTATGTAATTAATGGAAATAATGTTTATTCAAAAGGAAACAAAATTCAAATTACATTCAGTGAACCAGTTCAAAAAGGACGTGGAAACATTATTCTACGCCAAACTGCAGGCTGGGCAATTCCACCTGTGTTAACAGCAGAAGAATTTAATACAATTTGTAATAAACTTACCTATGAAGACAAAAATAAACTTGCAAGACAAGATGAAAAAGGTAAGTTCAAAGAAGACATGGAAGATACTGCTGTTGGAATTAAAAATATTAATAACCAATATCATGGAACAGGACAATTTATTGGACCATACAAAAAATCTATGCAAGGTATAGATGATAATAATAATCCTGATATTAATACAAAATTTGTTCTAGATTTTGATATTGATATTTGGGAAACGAATGAAAAGCACCCAGTTGGAAAAACCTTCACACTACATAAAGATAAGACAGAAGATGTAACACCTATTACACCTTCTACCACAACATCTGCAGGTGAAATTCGAGAAGTTCTTGAAAAAGCAGGTGTTCATCAACGTGTTTTAGATGTAACTTCAGCTTTTGTAGAAATTGATAAAAATAATCCAACTATAGCTTATGTTACATTCCCAGCAGGTCTTATTGACAAAACAGAGGAATTACCTCTTGGACGCGAATGGGAACTTATAATTGAAGAAGGTGCATTCCTTGATATGGCAAAAAACTCTTTTGGTGAAAATAACGCAAGTTCTAAGACAGAGGTAAAAATCAATACAGAAAATGGAAAAAATTCCTTTAATTCTGATGGTGTTGCAACTCCTGTTATTCGTGTAGACCGTTACAGTTATGGACTTGGAATAAAACAAAGTGATGTTAATGGTGATTTAACTTCCCATATTGATAAAGATTCTGTAAAGCCTACAGGTTATGTTCGTGTACGCATAGACTGTGAAACAAAGGATGCAATTGTAAATTATGGAGTTAGTTCGGCGTTAAAAGATACAAACTCTAACACATCTCAGTTTGCTAATAATGGGGCTAATACTTACTATACTACTACAGCTGTATCTAAACCAACAGAATTTAATACTCTTTATGAATCAGGTGATAAAGTGTTTGCCCTAGGTTCTGGAAATTATAAACAATCTTACAAAGCAATTGTTGGCGCAAAAGCTACAAAAACTAATCATTCAGACTCTGCTGTTGGTTATGAAGGAATTTTCCAAACAGTTGTATATATGAAAGATCCAAAATTTAATGATAAAAATTCTTGTGCAAAAAGTGAGAAATATAAGTATTGGGATTCGGACGGTATGAAGATAAAAGGTCCGAATGGTACCGATGTTTCTATTCGTGGTACAACAGGTATGGCTGGTGAACCTAGTATTTCACCTTTCCCATTAAGAGATTCAAGAGTAGGTTCCCCTTATCTCAGAATAATATTTAATGAGCGAGCAAGTGAAACAACTAAACAAAGTGTAGATTACTATTGGGTAAGTTACGAAGTTTTAGTTTGGTCGTCTCTTAGTAATTATAGTTGGCACAAAGCTGGGTATTATGATTGGGCTCAAAACTGGGGTGTAATGTATCCTGGAGAGTTTAGTCGTGTTGAAGGAATGAAAAACTGGGGTTAATAGTCGGAGGCAAGAAAATTATGAAAAAAATAAACAAAATAATTAAAACAATTTTTAGTATTTTTACATTGGTAATTCTTTCTTCTTGTCAAATTGGGCTTGGAGAAGCAATTGACTTACAAGCTCCAGAAATTTTTCTTACTTCCCACAAAGATAATGACTATGTTGGTCAAACTTTTAGACTTGCTGGATACGCAACAGATAATGAAAAAGTAAAAAGCATTACAATAGATTTTGACGAAGCTAACATTCACTATAAATGGGAAAATAGTACATGGCAAAAGAAAACTTCATATATAGATTGGACAGCTTTAACAGCAGGTGAATGTGCTTGTACTGTAAACAACACAACTGTAACTTGGGCAGTAACAGTAGATACAACAGAAGCAAAACAGGGAATGCAAAGTTCTACCTACAGTTATTCAATTGTTGCTCAAGATCAAATTGGAAACTCTGGAAAAACTTCAAAAATAGAAGGTTCACTTGTTGTAGATCAAAATACACCAGATATTAAGCTTAATTCACCAGCTTTGTTTTCTACAAATACAGATATTACAGGAAAAATTGATTCGTTTAAGTTAAGAGATGGTTCAGTTCTGTCTCAATTGTTTAATGGAACATTAGTTTTTGAAGGTCGACAAGATTCTGCAGCAGCATTCAAAGAATTCAGACTTGAACTTGATGATGGTGAAGAAGATTCAAACATTGTAAATTCTTACAATTTTGACAAACCAATAAATTCTGTAACAACAGAAAATATTTCAAATGCATATCCATTTGGAAGAAACAAATTATATTATTCAAAGACTCTAAAAGTAGGGCAAGACGGTATACAAGATTTACGCACTTGGACCGTTTCAATAAAACCAGAAGATTGGATTTCTTCAGACTTAACTGCTCTACAATCAGGAAAACATAAAATTCGTCTCGTAGCAACAAGTGTAAGTAATTCAGACGCTTGGCAAAGAAAAATCCTAGGATATTTTATATGGTGGCCAGAAGCAGATAAACCTTGGATAACTTTATATTCAGGAAGGGATCTTTTAGCTGAAGCATCTAGTGACCAAACATATCCTTCTGCAAAAATCTTTGGTGTTGTTCAAGATGATGACGGAATTGAATCTCTTTCATATTCATTAGAAAAACAAAATGCAGATAAAACTTGGTCTAGCATAAAATCAAATGAAACTATAACACTTACAGAAAAAAATGCCAAAAACTCACAATTTAACATAGAAGCTCCAACAGAATCTGCAATTTATAAATTATCAGTATATGTAAAAGACATTTATGGTAAAACAGATTCGGTTGATAAATATTATAATGTATTAGATGTTCAACCACCAAAAATAAGTTTAACTTCTCCTACAGAATCAACAACTGTATTCTCTGCTGTCGACACAGCAATAAAATTTGAAGGAACAATTTCTGATGATGCAAAAATAAAATCAATAAAAATTGTACATTTAAATCCTGCTGCAACAAATCCTTTGGAAAATAAATTAAAATTCATAAATCCTGCAGAACCAGATTGGAAAAAAACAAGTGATTCTGTTGGAAATCTTGTATTTGATGTTGCAATTCCAGAAGAAAATTATGACCCTACTACAAAAATATACTCTTATGAAGTAAACAAATCTTTAGATTTATTTAAAGACCTACAAATTGGCCCAGATAAACCATTAATTACACAAGATTTTGTAATTCTTGCAGTTGATGAATCAGGTGTTGCAACAACTTTACCAATTTCTGTTATAGGCGATTCAGAATCACCAAAATTAACAATTGATAGCATTGAGTTAAAGGACGGTGATAGTTCCCAAATTTATAATGTTATAGACGGAATAATAAAATTACCAGTTGTAAAACCTACTACAATTGCAAAAATTTATGGAACTTGGAGTGACAATTCTACAACACATTGGAATGATATTTCTAAAATTAATGATATAAAATTTGAATGGTTGGATGTTGATGCAAAAGATTTTGTAGATTTTAAAAAGACTGATGATACTTGGGAAGTAACAATAAAAGAAGGTAGCGTTCCAAAATTAGACGGTGCAATTACAGCAACTTTAATAGATTACGCAAATAATATTGCAACTATTTCTCAAACTGTTACTGTAGAAAAAGCTGAAATTGGATTAGACCGTATAACTTGCGATTCCGAAGATGGTTCTTATAATGCTGGTAAAGAACTAATTATTAATTTGGAATTTACAAAGAGTGCTAAGTTAATTATAGATGATGAAAATAAAAAACCTTATTTAGTTTTGAATAATGGTGCTAAAGCTTTTTATTGTGGCAAAGCAGAAGATATTTCTTCTGGAACATCAAGGCATCAATTTAAGTACAAAGTTGGTACAGAGCAAGATGAAAATACTGAAAAACTTGATGTATCTTCTATTAATTCTAATGGTTGTAGTTGGGTAGATGCAAATACAAATGTAGTTTTTGAAATTCAACAAAGTGAAATTAGTACTTTGGCCGGAAAAAATAAAACATTAGGACAAAGAAATATCTTAATAGATACAAAAAAACCTTTTGTTAATGGTGTTACTTGTATTTCGGCAAAAGGTTCTTATAAAGCTGGTAAAGAGTTAATATTTAAAATAGAATTTAACGAAGATGTTAATGTTACAAACGCAAATAATGTAGAACTAACTTTTGATTCTGTAGAAATGGATCATGTAAAAACTGTAAAATCTGGATCAAAAACATTACTTTCTACTTATAAAGTAAAAAGTGGTGATGATGCGTTGTCAATTACAGGAATATTAGCAAATGGTAGTAAAGTTGAAGATTATGCAGGTAACGAAGGAAATTTTGAACCTAAAGACGGAGCTATTAAATCTACTAATGTAAAAATTGATACAATTCCTCCAGCTGCCCCTGTAATATCAGGCTTTACTGATGGAGCTGTTCTAATTGATGATAATGCTTCTGTTTCTGTTACTATAACAGGTGAACCAGGTGCGGTTATTTCTTACTCAATTGATAATGGTGCTACTTGGAATGTTTATAATTCTACAATTACATTATCAAATAACGGAGTGTACAAAATAACTGCAAAACAAACAGATATTGCAGGTAATGAATCTTCTGTTTCAGATGTGAAGACTGTAACAATTGATAAAGGTGCGTTAATCAAAAAAATTAGCGCAACAACCTTCAATGGAACATATAAAGCTGATGATGTAATTAACGGATATATTGAATTTAGAGGACCTGTAACTTTATTAGAAGGTTTTGCTATCACTTTGAATGTAAAAAATAATGGAAATGCCAAGGAAATAACTAAGTTTACAGAAGGTGAAAATAATAAATATAACTTTGTATATACAGTTTCCGATGGCGATTTGTTATATGGTGATTATCTTAATGTTTCTGCTATATCAGGTAATGTAACTTATCTAGGACAAAGTAAAACAATATCAACTCTTCCAGTATCAAACCTTGAAGATAACCGTAAAATTAAAATTCTAACAGGGAAACCTGAAGTAAAAGATTCTCCATCTATTACAGGTGAAGATGAAAATGTAAAACTTAATATTACTTTTGACAGAGTAGTTTCAAAAGGTTTTGGAAACATTGAATTAGCAATTTCAAAAGCTGATTTCTTTATTCCAACTGTTCTTACAGAGTCAGAATATAATGATATTTTGGTAAAAATACCTACATTGGAAGAATATTACAAACCTGGCTTAAACGGTGCTACTAAAAACAACAATGATAATACATTAACTCCAGATACAACAAAAAAATACATTTTAGATTTTGAAAAAGATAATAATAATTCAACTTTGAAAGCTAAGTTTATAGCAGCTGGCCTAAACAAAGTTGTAATCCCAATGTATTCTAGTGCTGTTTCTGTAACAGAATTCTCTATTATTGTAGATCTTACAGGTGAGTATAAGCTTCCTGTAAAAGGTGCCGAATATTCAATAACAATCCCAGCTGGTGCTGTAAAAGATTCTGTTGGCAATACTAATGTTGAATATGCCCCAAAAGATAAGTTATTAGCCCCAGGGGTAGAAAAACCAGAAATAAGAATTCAAAAGAATGGATATAAAATTACTGATGCAGGAGATTTGTTGAAGTCTGACGTAACTATGCCAGAAACTGCCAAAATGAAAATTGCCTGCCAAACTCCAGGTTCTTCAATTAAATACGGAATTAATGAAAGTTCAAGTACCCATGTTGTAATAAATGACTGTAGTAAGCATGAAACAAAAACTGCTGATGTTACAATTCCGACAACAATAGAGGAAGATTATACTGGAACAATTACTCTTGGATCATCTGGACTTACTTTTGATACTGCTAAAGGTATGAAATTTGCCATTGCAGCACAAGCTTCTAAAGGAACTACAAAATCAGAAGTTGCTTATGAATATGCCGCAAGAACTGTATTAAAATTTTACATTGGAAATAAGTATAAAAATGCTGATGACCAAGACAAAGGTGAAATTGATGATAATGGTAATTTCAAAACTTCTATTAAGTACAATGGAAATCAAGTTCACGTTGAAAAACTAACTATTTGGATAATAGGTGGAGATAGCGATAGTGGTGGAAATACTATAGATCCATTCCCACTTTCTTGGGGAGACCCTTCTAACTTTAAAATGATGAAATTAGATGGTTCAAAAGACAAAAAAACTGTAAAAGGTGAATGGTATTGGATTACTTGGGACATAAGTGCTCCAACTTACCACGGTTTTGTTGCAGGTGATGTTCCTTCCGATGCTCAAGAAAATGGTCCTTCTATTTGGTATGCAGGTGAATGTTTTTATACACCGTTAAAATCTAATTATATTCTTTACCCAGGTGAAACTTTGTATATGACAATGCACGATGCAGATGGCTATAATGATCCAAATAACAATTATCAATGGGTTGACCCTGATGGAGCTATCCACCCAGATACAGGAGAGGCTATTAAATATGATGAGGCTGGTAGAGCTTCTTACTTCTTCCGTCTTAAAAACAAAGGTACAAGATAGTTTGAACCAGGTGAAACCGAATAATCATTCTTCAATTTCACTCAGTTAAACGTCTATGCATAAAAAGAAGAAGCCTCCAAAGTTATTTTCAGCTTTTGGGGGCTTCTTCTTTACCTTCAGTAAAAACATCACCTTGAAAGACCGCTCAAAAGATTTCCATCTTTCAAGGCATTAAGCAATGAACCAAGTTTTGCCAGATTTAAACATCCAACTCCTATCTTTGTGTAAAAATCTCTGCTTGAATGAAAAGCGGATAAAGGAATCTACAAAAGATATCTTGATTTTGTTATATAAAATATGTCTATTTTCTTGAAATATGTTATAATTTTATCTGAAGGGAATAATTATGCCGACAGTATTTGTTGAGGGATAGAAACGAAAGGAGTGTAAGATAAAACTGCTAAGATAGCGCGGCTTTATCTTACCTGAAGTTTGCGTTGCAACTAAAACAGAGGTTACAAATATTTCTCCTTTTGGAATCTGAATCTTAACAAATGATAAAGAGTACTTTATCAGCTATAAAGATTATCCATTGGTTTATCTCTAACAATGGCATCCACAAAAGGCGGATATTAAAATGATCAGATACATTGCTTTACTTCGCGGAATAAATATCAGCGGGAAAAATAAAATCTCTATGCCTGAACTGAAAACTGCCCTTGGCGAAAAAGGTTTTGCAGATGTAAAAACATATCTGAACAGCGGGAATGTGATTTTTTCTGATGATGAGCCGGATGCTGTAAAACTTGCAGAAAGAATTCGTGCAATCATCTTTGAAACTTTTCATCTTGAGATTCCAGTTTTTGTGATTTCGCAGGATGAATTAAAAGATTTACTTTCAAAAGCACCGTCCTGGTGGGGAAGTGACAGCAAAGATATTTATGACAATCTGATTTTTGCCATTGCTCCAAACAGTATTGAAACTGTGGCCGAAAAAATCGGGGAGCCGACCGAGAAAATAGAAAAAGTTCAAATCTGTGAAAATGTGGCTTTCTGGGCTTTTGACCGAAAACTTTATGCAAAAGCCAACTGGTGGAAAAAGACTGCGACTCCTGGCATCGGGGAAATGATTACAATCCGTACGGCAAATACGCTGCGAAAGATTGTTGAAATGTAAAATCTGACTGTTTTTTTATTCTTCCCAGCCCTTACAGAAATCACACCAGCCGGTGATTGCTTCAACTGGGTCAATGAAAAGTATTTTTCGTGATTCTTAAAATCAGCCGGTAAACTGCATAGCAGATTGCGGCACTGATGATTTTATCTCTTACGATTTCTTCAAAACTCTGATTCAAATCTAAGTGCGTTGCTCCAATCATA
>CAMBMW010000085.1 GCA_945868875.1 uncultured Treponema sp. | reverse complement strand
TACTTACCGTACAGAAAGTATATCCTTTTTCCTGCAATTCTGGAATAACTTCCAGCAGAAAATCAGGCAGAAAAGAAGCACTCCAAATGTGTCCAATCATTATAACACTTCCATTTTTATTTGCAATTGCAAGACCTTTTTTCAGTTCCTGCAAGGCATTCTCATTTGTTTTTTCGTTATCTAAAAAAATATTTCTTTCATAATATGAATATCCCATAAGATTTGCCACATACGGCACTTTCGTTTCAGAATTTGTGCGGCTGTCAAGAAAATATATTCCTTCCTCATTTGCCATTTTGAGAATAACAGCCATTTTTTCTGCATCCGCTGTGATTGCAGAGCCTTCGTGATTATTCATCCCGGCAATAGGTCCAATTTCATTAATGTTATAGAACAAAGTAGCAATTATTTCGTCCTCAGACATTTGCGGAGTGATTGCGCCAGGTCCTGGATTCACTTTTGAGTTTAGTGCCTGCATTGGCTGATGAAGGATGAGTTCGTTTCCGCTATTTCTGATTTTTTGTGCCGATTCAACGGAATGGACGAGGCGAGGTAGTACAGCAATTGTAATTGGAATTGGAAGTTTCAAAAAAGATTCCAGATGAGCTAAATTTTGTCCTCCATCATCAAAAACAAAAATAAGTTGGGCATGGTTTTTTGCCAGAGGGAAATCAAACTTGTTTGTTTTTCTTTCATTTTTTTGAGTTTCAACAGGTTCCAAAGATTCTGATTTTTTTTGATTTTGACTTTTCTGAGATTTTGAAGCTTCAGGAACCTTTTGACTTTTGTCTTCCAGTGTTTTTTTATTTTCATCTTTTGCAGAACTTTGATTTTCCTTTTTTTCAACTTCTTGATTTTCTGCGCCAGAAGATTTTTTTGTTTCGTTTTTTTGTGATTTTGAAGTTTCAGGTTTGTTTTCTGCTGGAACTTCAGTCATGGCAGAAACTGAGTTTTCAGATTTGTCAGCTTTTTTTGTTTCGTTTTTTTGTGATTTTGAAGTTTCAGTTTTGGCAGCACTCTGCCTATCCTGGTTCTTACTTTCAGATTTGTCTTTTGAATCATCTGTTTTTTTCTGATTGTCAGTTTTTCCGCTTTTCGCTTTTTTAACATTTTCTTCTTTTGATTTTTCTTCATCTTTTGCAGGAACGTTCTTTTTTTTATCAGATGAGTTTTCTTTCTGTGTCACTTCAGTCTGCTGATAACGATTTTGAATAGAAGAATTTTGAGGATTTTCAGAAGATTTAATAGTTGTGACAAGTAAAAGTGACATGCAAATCACAATAACAATGCTGCAAAGAATTATGATTTTGTAAGGCGGAATATAAACTTTTGGTTTTCTGGATTTTTTTGCTTTTCGTTTCTTTTTATTGTTCTGCATCACAAATGTACCTTAGAAAATTTTACTTGAAGACTTGATAAAACAATTACCAAAATTGCACTTTTTCAAGAATAAATATTTTACACTTTTCTTTGACATATTTCAATAAATATACTATTGTAAGATATTAAGGATAAAATGAAATTCATGGAAAAATGATGCAGTTCAAAAATCAAGAAAAACTTCATCGTCATGATTTTCAAAAAAATCAACAACAGAGGTTTATAAAAATGATTATTACATGTCTAGACTTGGAAGGCGTACTTGTTCCAGAAATTTGGATAGCTTTTGCAGATGCAGTAGGCATACCAGAATTACGAAGAACAACCCGCGATGAACCAGACTACGATAAATTGATGAAATATCGCATAGAAATACTTAAGAAAAACAATTTGGGATTAAAAGAAATTCAGTCAACAATCGAAAAAATTGACCCGCTTCCAGGTGCAAAAGAATTTCTTGACGAACTAAGAGAATGTTGCCAGACAATCATTATCAGTGATACATTCAGTCAGTTTGCAGCTCCACTTATGAAAAAACTTGGGCAGCCAACAATTTTCTGTAATACACTTGAAGTAGCAGAAAACGGCGAGATTACAGGTTACAAAATGCGTTGTGAAAAAAGTAAACTCACAACTGTAAAAGCATTACAGTCAATCGGATTTGACACAATAGCAAGTGGCGACAGTTTCAACGATTTAGGCATGATTCAAGCTTCAAAAGCAGGATTTTTGTTCCGCTCGACACCACAAATCATAAAAGACTATCCACAATATCCAGCATTTACAGAATATTCAGAACTTCTTGCAGCAATCAAAAAATACCTGTAAAAAACGTCCGTGCCTGTCAGTCTGCGTCTGAAAGTTTGTCAGAAAGTCACTTGTCAGCCAGTCTGCCTTTCAGTCACCATGACAGCCATTAAGCAGGACAAAAAAAAGATGCTGACGCCCGTTCAACAAGCCTTTTTGTTGAATCAAACATCAGCATCTTTTTAGAAAAGCCTGGCAAAATCATTCCCTGCAAAACATTTCCTGATAAAATTTTAATAAATCATCGTACCAATACCACGGTCACTGAACATTTCTATCAAAAGACTGTGGGGAACACGTCCGTCAATAATGTGAGTGCGAGGAACACCACCTTCCAGTGCAGTCATACAGCAGTCAATTTTTGGAATCATACCGCCTGCAATAATTCCAGTAGCTTTAAGCGAACCTAAAGCAGTTTTTTCAATGCGCTTAATCAAAGTAGAAGGGTCATCAATATTTCTCAGAACACCAGGAACATTCGTAAGCTGCACAAATTTTTCCGCTTTCAAAGCAACAGCAATCTTGGCAGCCGCAGTGTCAGCATTAATATTATAACGCGAATCATCCCCCTGTTCACCCAACGCCACCGTCGAAACAACAGGAATAAAACCTTTATCCAAAAGCGAAATCAAAATTTCAGGATGCACTTGAGTCACTTCACCAACAAAACCCAAATCTTTCGTAGTTTTAACAGCACGCAAAAGACCAGAATCCACACCCGAAAGTCCTACAGCTTTACCGCCTTTTTGCAAAAGAATACCGACAATATCCTTGTTTAACTTGCCAGTCAAAACCATCTGCACAACTTCCATAGTTTCTTCGTCAGTGTAGCGAAGTCCATCCACAAATTTTGATTCTTTTCCAACTTTTTCAAGCATTTTGTTAATTTCAGGACCGCCGCCATGCACAAGCACAACTTTTATTCCAATCGTACTAAGCAAAACAATGTCTTCCATTACAGCCTGTTTCAGTTCCTCGTTGAGCATAGCATTTCCGCCATATTTTACAACAACAACTTTACCACACCACTGTTTAAAATAGGGAAGAGCCTCAGAAAGCACTTTTGACCAGGTTTCAGTAGAAAGATTTTCGGAATTCTCCATTTTTATTTTTCCTCATTTATTAAAATTCATAAAAATTTGGGCGTGCCCCTCACTCACCTTCGTTCGTTCGGGTCGCTATGTTCCAGGTTCGCTACCGCTCATACCTTCGCTACGCTTCGGTACGCCTTCGGCGCCTTGCACAGCGCTCACGCGTTTACCACAAAACAATCACCTAAATCCATAAAAATTAAGTTCTGTAATCCCCATTAATTTTGACATAATCGTAAGTTAAGTCACAACCCCAGGCAGTACCACAGGCATTACCATCTCCGCATTGCACAAGAATTTCTACAGCCTGTTCACTCATAATCTTCTTTGCCAAATCTTCATCCAGTTCCACAGGAACACCATCTTTATAAACTAAAATGGAATTGTTTCCGTGAACTTCAAAATCATCATAATTTTCAAAGAAACGTTTAGAATTTTCATTGCTTGTAAACCAGATGCTCGTTTTGTCAGGGTCAAAATCAATGCCACTGTAACCCATAGCACACAAAAATCTTCCAAAATTTGCATCGCTACCAAACATAGCAGCCTTCACAAGCGAAGAACAGATAATTTCTTTTGCAAGTCCCCTTGCATCTTCAACAGTTTTTGCACCTTTAACATTACATTCTACAAGACGAGTAGCACCTTCGCCATCAGCAGCAATTTTTTTTGCCATTACAGTGTTCAGTTTATTAAGTGCTTCAAGAAAAGTTTTGTAATCTTCATCTTGTTGTGTAATTTCTTTGTTTCCAGCAAGACCGTTCGCAAAAATCGTGAGAGAATCATTTGTAGAAGTATCACCATCAACAGAAACACAATTATAAGTTCCCAAAATTGACTCGTGCAATGCTTTATCAAGCATATGAGAAGAAATTGCGCAGTCTGTAGTAATCACACTGAGCATTGTTCCCATATTGATGTGAATCATTCCAGAACCTTTGCACATAGTTCCCATTCTGCAGGTTTTTCCACCAATAGAAAACTCAACGGCAGCTTCTTTGAACTGTGTGTCTGTAGTCATAATTGCAATGCGTGCTTCTTTATGACCTTCTTTTGAAAGACCTTCTTTCAGTGTTTTGATGTTATTTTCAACTTTAGTAACGTCAAACTGAGCGCCAATAACGCCTGTGGAATAAACAACCACATCTTCAGGCAGAATTCCACATTCTTTTGCTGTGCATTGTGCCATTCTCAGCGCATTTTCAGCGCCTTGAGCTCCAGTACAGCAGTTAGCATTTCCAGAAATGGCAATAAGTGCCTGAGCCTTGCCGTCAGCAATGTTTTTTCTTGTAAGTTTAACACTTTCAGCCTGAACTCTGTTTTTTGTAAAAACACCTGCAACATTACAAGGTTTTTCAGAAAAAACAAGCGCAGTGTCATTTTTTGTTCTGCTTTCTTTTATGTGACACAAAATTCCGTTTGCCGTAAAACCGTTTGGAGCACAAACTCCGCCATCTATAAAATTAATTTTCTGCATAAATATTCACCTGTTACGTATGTTTTTGTATATTTATACCGAATATACTCATAATATGCAATATATTTTCATTATTTTTTAATAATTATGCTATTTTTTATACAAAATCACTTTACTTCAGTCCACAAAATGCCAGTATGAGCTTTTTTGTCGACACCTTTTAATTCAAACATTTTTGGAGTTGTCACAAATTCATAGCCTTGTTCTTTTAACACAGGAATAATTCTGTCTACAGCATCAACAGTTGCCTGATTTCCTTCCATTACGTGCAAAAGATACAAAAGTCCATCTTTTGCACCGGCAAGCATTCTTTCGTATCTTTCGTCAGCACTTACAGCTGGAACCCAGTCTTCCACACCGTAACCGCAAATAAAAGGAGTTGGAATAGTTTCGTGCATCAAATCATTTACATCAATAAAAGGAGGGCGGAAAAACTCTGGTTTTACTCCAGTTATATCAATAATAGCCTGGTCACATTTATTATATTCTTCAAGAATTTCTTCTTTCGAAAGTTTTGACATTCCAGGATGTGTCCATGAATGGTTTTGAATATCACAACCCATATCAAAAGCACGTTTAATCACTTTTTTATTTTCTTCTGAGATTTTATTTCCAATCAGATAAAAACTTGCCACAACATTATGTTTTTCCAGAATATCAATCATTCTGTTCATAACATCATCACTTGCATTACAAGGTCCATCATCAAAAGTTAAAGAAATATATTTTGCCATTATATTAACCCCACAGTTTCATCAATTCCCATTCTTATATTCAGACACTGCACCGCAGCACCGCTTGCACCTTTTCCAAGATTATCAAACCTTGTGGTAATCATAATTCGTTCGTCATTACCATAAACAAAAATCTGCATTTTATTTGTATTTGCCAGAGTATTTGCCGCGATGAACTGTTCTGTTAAAACTCCTTCACCCATAAAACCAGCAACCTGCACAAAATTACAGCTTTGATAATTAGAAGCAAAAAGTTCCCAGATATCCTTTGCCGTAACTTTTTTAGAAAGAAGCCTTGAATGCAATCCAACAGTCACAGACATTCCCTGCACGTAATCACAAATGTAAGGATTAAAAATCGGTTCAAAATCTAGCCCAGAGATTTTTTTGATTTCCGGTAAATGCTTGTGATTTTGAGTCAAAGCATAAAGCCGAGGAGAAGAAAGTTCGGAATTTCTAGAAGAATCTTTATATTGAGCAATTGCTTTTTTTCCAGCCCCAGAATATCCGCTTACCGCATGAACACAAACAGGATAATCTTTCGGCATAATTTGAGATTTTACAAGAGGATAAAGAATTGCAATAGTTCCCGAAGCATAACAACCAGGCACAGCAATTCTGTTAGACTTTTCAATTTTTTCTCTAAAAGATTTATCCAGTTCAGGAAAACCATAAGCCCAGGAATCATTAGTTCTGTGAGCAGTCGATGCGTCAATAATCACCGTTTTTGGATTTGTGCATAAAGCAGCTGATTCAATTGCCGCAGCGTCAGGAAGACAAAGAAATGTAAAGTCAGATTCATTAATCATTTTTGCACGTTCAGCAGAATCTTTTCTTTTATCTTCGTCAATAGTAATCAATTCAATATCATTTCTGTTGGCAAACCGTTCAAAAATCTTCAAACCGGTAGTGCCTTCTTTTCCGTCAATAAAAATTTTGTAAGCCATAGTATTATTTATTATAGAAGAAAACAGATAGTTTCTCAATGGGAAAATAATGTTAAAATGCGAACGAAAGAACATGTTCGTGAAATCATATAGTCTGAATTTCGAGTTTAGTTGAGGAGCAGTCAAAGCAATCCAGAAATCAAATTTTTTGTCGTCCTTGTATTTACAAGAATGTGGATTTTATTCAATAAAATCATCGTCGGTAAATGTCATAGAGGTTATTTGTTCAGAAGAGTATTCACCATAGCAGATTTCAAATGTACTATATTCATTTATAAAACCTTGTTTATTACCAACTTCTAAAACAGAAAAAATAAATTTAAGTCTGTTTTTTACAGTTCCAGGGGCAACTTTTGATTTTATTGCTATAGCATCATATTTTACTTTGTTTTTAATTTGTATGAGCCAAAGTGCATTCCGAATAGTTAATTTGTCGTAGTGTTTTAGATTTAAAATGTTGCTTGATGAATTAGTATTATAATCATTTCGTATAGCTGCTTTTATAAAATATATTGATAAAAGATAAATAAATGAAAACCCTACAGTTTGAATTAGGGAATTAAGAAATATTTTTGAGCCAAAACGTATTTGACTAAGGTTAAGTAAAATAAAAATTATAATTGTAAAAATATTCTTTTGTTTTTTGTGTATATTGTAAAAACCCCTAGCATAAAGCATAGCCACAGTTAAAATGTACATAAAAAGTCCCATAGTGTTATTAGGTTCAAAAATGAAAATTAGTAAAGAATATATAAAAGTAATTACTGAGCAAACCTCTATTTTTTGGGGATAAATAAGGACGAAAAATAGAAGAAAAATAGAGATGATGTTTGTAAAATAAAAAATTGTATTACTATATGATGAAAACAGGTTCTTATAAATAATGCTGTATATGAAGGAGGTAATTAATATTACTATAGCAATTAAAGCAAAGAGTCTGAATAGTAAAAGTGTTTTTTTTGTATAAAAAGGTTTTTTCTTGTTTGCCATTATGAGCTCCTAAACTTTATTAATTTTTTAAGTTTATCAAAGATATTTTTTTTGTTCAATTTTAGATACGAAAGTTTTAATATAGTTCAAGAAATTAGGTCACAAAAGGTCACATTTGAAAATTTGTACTTTTTATGACCTATACATTGTAACATAACCGTTATAAAATAAAACTAAGTTTTGGGAAAATTTATTACCAAAAGAAGATGTTGAATATTTGAATAAAATAACTGTGGAAAATCAAAAAATGATTTACGTTCCACAAATTGCAGAATTTTTAGACAATTATCAAAACAATCGTGACAAATATAAAAACTTGGAAGATTTTATTCCAGAGCTTGAAGAATTTATTTTGATGGTGGAATAAAAGGAGAACATAAAAAAGTATTAATGCTTTGAAATCATTTGGTTTTGAATCAGATGTACAAGGAGTGTTTTCTGGAGTTTCTGAAGTAGAAATGATAGATGTTATTGGCGGACAATGTGGTTTGAAGCCTAGTTTTTTATTGGAGAAAAAGTATGAAAAATTGTTTTATACAAATCATTTTATTTTCTATTCTATGTGTTTTTGTTTCGTGCAAAAGTAAGGAAGTAAAATGTCAATTTACTGCAAAGCCAATTGTAAGAACTGTTGGAAAAATTGACATTGTTGTAGACCCAAAAGTAGAAATGATGATGATTTTGGGTCGTCTTGATAAAGTTCATCCTTACGCAGATTTTGGTGTGAATAATTATGGATATTTAAACAAAATTGATGATTATTTTTCCACTTACAAAAACAAAGACAAAATTTTTTATAATAATGATATGGCATATCAGCGTCTTCCAGAATTTGGGATGTATTTAAAAGATGATATGTCAGATTTTATAATGCAAATTGATAATGAAAACTTTGTTACAACAGATGGACCTGCCTTAAATAATTCGTATTATAATACAAATAAATATATAGAATTAGTAAAAGATTTTAGAATTAAGACAGATTTTGACAAATTTTTTATTGAAAACAAATTTGTATATGAAAAATTAATAGGAATATTTGAACCTCTTTTAGCTGAACTAAAAGTTGATTTTTGGATAGAAGATTTTTACGGAACAACAATAGAAAATAATATAAAACTTTATGTAACACTCCTTTCTGGAAATTACGGAATTCCTTTTAAAACTGCAAATGGAATAGAAAATATACACGTTGTTATTTTGGCAAATGAAAAAAGAGATGACTCAATTTTTGTGTATTTATTGGCACATGAATTTTCACATCCAAAAACCATAAAAATAGCAGAAAATTTATATAAAAATGAAAAAATAAAAACAAAATTTGATAACTTGTTTTATGCAAATACGCAATTTTATACTATGAATGGATATTCTTCAGGATTTTACGTTTTAAACGAAACAATAAATCAATCTTGCGCAAATAAATTTTGGGAAGATTTATTACCAAAAGAAGATGTTGAATATTTGAATAAAATCACTGTGGAAAATCAAAAAATGATTTACGTTCCACAAATTGCAGAATTCTTAGACAATTATCAAAACAATCGTGACAAATACAAAACTTTGGAAGATTTTATTCCAGAGCTTGAAGAATTTATTTTGATGTTGGAATAAAAGAAATATTAGAAGGTTTTAATGCTTTGAAATCATTTGGTTTTGAATCAGATGTACAAGGAGTGTTTTCTGGAGTTCCTGGACCACATGAATCACATTAATGAATAATTGATTTTATATGTTAGATAAAAATTATATTAGGAGGATTTTATGAAGTTAAAACGG
>CAMBMW010000084.1 GCA_945868875.1 uncultured Treponema sp. | reverse complement strand
TTGAAAATAGGATTTTATCTGTTCATCACTATTCAAGTTTGAAAAACTCACACCAGAATTCAAAAGCTGTGCATAACGCAAAACTATTTCACCAAAAGTAAGTTTTGTCATAACATTCAATGTGAAATTCGACTGCTGGTAATAATCTCTGGCTTTATTTTTATTTTCTATCCATGAAGTCATAAATTTTTCAAACCAATCAATACCACCATTTTTGTAAATAATATTTGCTGCAATCTGTTGAACATTTGTAAACAAATCATATTCCCACAAATCTGGAGCAGAAAAATCTCCAGGAAGATTATTATTATCTGTATATTTTGAAATTTCTCGAACAATTTCGCCAACTCTTATTGATGCTGCATTCAAATCAAACTGTCTGCGTTCATCTTCAAAATCTAGCATTTTTTGATAATCTTGTGAAGAAAGTGGAAAACTTTGAACTTTTTGTTTTTCTTTTGGGTGAACAGCATTTAAATTCCATGTAGCGTATTTTTCATCAATCTTGGATGGAATAAAATCATCACTATCTTTTGTGCGTACATACAAAACTCCATCCTGCATTACTAATTGCTCACCCGGAAGCCCTGTTATGCGTTTTACAAGCGGGTCAGCCTTCATTTCTCCGTTTTCATCTTTGTTTAAATTTACTGTCATCAATGAAAGCATATAAACAAGTTGCGAAGTTACAGTTTTCACTTCAGATTTTCTGTCTAAACTGTAATGAGGATTTCGCAAAACAATTGTATCTCCCCTTTTATATTTTCTAAAATCTGGAAGTCCAACATCTGTCAGTGGAAATTTTGGGCCGCAATCAATCTTACTTACAAAAACACGGTCTTTTATCAGGAAAGTCGGAACCATAGATTCTGAAGGAATCTCATATAACTGCAGGACAAAAATCTGGAAAATCAATACTGTAAAAATTGACCATACTAAAGCATCAATCCAGTCAATTATTTCAAAAATTATTTTATTCAGTCCTTTAAATTTTCGCTCTACGGGGGTTATTTTCCATCCTTTTACTATTAATGCATTTTTTTTTGGATAAAGTTTTCGTGAAGTTAAAAAAGAACATACAAAAATTACAAACCATAAAATCACAGTAATCACATCGTAGAAAAAAGGAGTTCCGTTTTTACCTGCCCTTCTCAAAATAAATGTAATAAAAAATACGTAAGGCAGATATTCTGTAAATTTGATTACTTTGTAAATCAGCTTACCATCAGTTTTTAGTATCATTTTTAAGGAAAATAAAACAGTTACTGCACAATAAGCCGCTCCAATTGGAAAAGCCAGAATCGAAATATCCCAGGAAAAATTAATGAGAAGAAGTGCAAATAAAACTGAAGCACCAAGATTTATGAAAGTAGTAATCTTGTATTTTTCAAATTGTTTTGTAGTATTCATAAATTATATTATACAAAAAAAAATTAGCTTAGAAAAGATATATTTTTGTGCGTTTTGTTTTTGGTCAAATTTTGAAAACTGAAGATTAATCAAAAATCAACTATGATTACCATCATTTTTTTCAAGGAGTTCCAATATCCTTTTTTGAATTTTAGTAATATCGGCAGGAGATGTAAATTTTTCTCCCTTTAAATATTGAAATGGAGAATCAGTTTCGCAAAGAATTCTTTGTGGCGGCAATTTTTGAATACACTCCAGCACTTTTTTATTTCCATTGAAAACCTGTTTTCCGAAACTAAAATATCCGTTGATATCAGAATTCAAAAGACTCAACGCTTCTGCTGAAGGTCCCATAAATGAATGAAAAAGAACTTCCGGCAGTTTTGAAAGCTGCTTTTTATACTTAAAAAGTTTGTGATTTGCCTTTCTGCAGTGGATTACAACAGGAAGATTATTTTTAATTGCAATTTCCATTTGAATAGTAAAAATTTCTTCCTGTTTTATTTCAAAACGTTTATATTCATCGCAAAATAAATCAAATCCGCATTCACCAATAAATGAAATTTGTTTTTCTGCAACTAATTTTTCTAGAAAATTTATGGAAGAAAGATTATAATTCTGTGCGTTTTGAGGATGTAAACCATAAGACTTTATAATAAAATCAGGCGATTTTTTTTGAATTTCCCATTCCTTTTCACAATGAGCACACGAAATTCCTACAAAATCTTCTGGAAAATCACAAATTCCAAGATTTTTACAGTCTGAATAATGAAAATGTGCATCAAAATTCAATTTTTTTACAAATTTTTCTAACATTTTTTTTTGAACATCCGATTATATAAATAATGGCATCTTGTTAAACCTTTTTCAAGATAATTTTGTGTTAAATTTCTTATTCAATACGGGAGGTAAGAAAATATGAAAACTTACACACTTAAAAGCATTGGAAAAAATACTGACTATATGACAATTTTGCGCGAAATGGAAGACGGTTTTGTTGTAAAAATCGTTCGTGATTTAGACGGCTATGAAGATGTAAAAACTGATTACATCTCAAAAGAACTTTTTGACAGTTGCATTCGCACTGGCTATTTAACTGAAATAACAGAAACAGTAAAAATTGCAGCAAACGCTTAATCTTAAATCAATCAAAACTTTCTTTTGAAATTAACTGGAGAGCCTGATTTATTCTTTCTTGCTTAGATTCAGGCTCAAGCCAGTGAATTTTCACCCCTTTTTTTTCCATCATTCTAAACCATGTCTGCTGACGTTTTGAAAATTGTCTGATTGCAATAAAAAGTTGTTCAAACAGTTCATCTTTGGTGGCAATTTTTCCCTGCAAAAATAATGAACAGTAACGATATTCCAGACCTAATTTTTCAAGTCGTTCCCAGCTTATGCCATCTTCATGAATTGAACTAACTTCATCAAGCATTCCCTCATCAAGTCTTTCTTTGAGTCTAATAGAAATGTTTTGCCATAGTTGTTCGCGATTTAATGTTGTGCCAATAATAAATGGATTTATATCTGGGCGATAATCTGAAGTCGTATCATTTCCTCTTTTTTTTGCTTCGATTATTTCAATCGCCTTAATAACACGTTCTTTTTCCTGCAAATCTGCTTTTACATGTAAATCAGGCTGCTCTTTTAAAAGACGCTCGCACAAAACTTCTAACGGAGTAGATTCAAGTTCTGCATGAAACGCTTCATCTTCCTCTAAATTTACAAGTTTATAATCTCTGATAATTGCATCAAGATACATTCCAGTTCCGCCAACAATTACTGGTCTTTTTTTTCTTTGAATTATATCTTCAAATGCTTTATAAAAATCTTTCTGATAATCATAAACAGTATACTCAGCGGGCAAATCTACGATATCAATAAGATGATAAGGAATTTGTCTTCCATTTATACAATACTCACAAATATCTTTTCCAGAGCCAATATCAAGACGCCTGTAAGTCTGCCTTGAATCTGCAGAAATAATCTCGCCATCAAGAGCATGAGCGACTGAAACTCCAATCGATGTTTTTCCTACAGCTGTAGGCCCTAAAATAACAACACAATTATATGACACGACAAACCACACATTTTAAATATTCAGATTTAGGATAACCAAGTAAAACAGGATGATCAGGACCTGCTCCCCTTTTTTCAAGAATTTGAACTTTTTTATGACTGTCCATAGCTGCGTGCATAATCATATCACAGAACATGGAAGATTCCATAAAATATGAACAGGAACAGGTTATCAAAATTCCACCTTCTGTTAATAACCGCATTGCCCGAAGATTAATTTCTTTGTAACCACCATAAGCCTTTTCTATCATTTTTGCTGATTTTGTAAATGCAGGTGGATCAAGGATTATAACATCAAACTTTTTATTTTCTGCTTCGTAATTTTTTAGTAAATCAAAAACATCAGCACAAACTGCTTTCATTACTTTTTTCTGATGATTCATCTGAATATTGTGATTTACAATTTCTACTGCCTCAGGAGAAATATCTACGGAAATTACTTCCTTTGCACCAGCCATTGCAGCATTCAAGCCAAATGCGCCTGTATGAGTAAATGTATCAAGAACGCGTTTTCCTTTACAAAATTTGGCTGCCACCTGACGATTAAATTTTTGATCCAAAAAGTACCCTGTTTTTTGTCCATTCAATAAATCTACATCAAGTTTTATGCCATTTTCAATTATCGTAATTTTTGTTTCATATTCTCTTCCAATCCAACCTGAAACAAGGGGCAAACCTTCTTTTTCACGAACCGAAAGATCACTTCTTTCAAAAATTCCATTTGGTTTGCATACTTTTTGCAAAGCTGCAAGAATTTGTTTTCTAAAAATTTCACAGGAAAGCGAAAGAAACTGAACTACAAGAAAAACTCTTCCCTGTTCATCGCAAAAATGTTCGCATATAAATCCTGGAATCAAATCTGCTTCAGCAAAAACTAAACGATAAGAATCCTGCTTTGTAAAATATTCTTGACGTAAATTATAAGAATCTGAAATTTTTGTTTCCCAATAAAAATCAAGATTTTCACAGATTTTATCGGCATGCTGGTTATCAAAAATTCTGACAGTTATTTTTGATTTTTTATTTAAAACTCCTGTCCCAAGAAAGCCGCCGGCTTTTGTATAAACTTCTACAATTTTTCCGTCTTCAACAGAACATTCTTGTAATTCTTCATTTTTCCATTCACTTTTCTCATCAATTCTATGTTTAAAATGAGAAATTTCGTTATCAAAAACCCATGGAAATCCCTGCAAAATTTCTTTTTCTTCTTTTGATTTTAAAAAAACTCGTGGAAATAAATTAGTACTCATGAAACAAATTATATTCTTTTTTTACAAAAAAAACCACTAGAATTGAAATAGTTTTTATTTTATAATGATTACATGCTTTTTATTTTTGATATGGGTGGCGTTGTTACAACCACTTTTGATATGCAAGTTATTTTTAATAAACTTAATACTACAAAAGAAGATTTTTTTAACATTTGTAATCAGCACAATGATAATATTTGGGACAAACTAGAAACTGGCAACATTTCAACTGTAGATTTTTGGAAAACTTTCAATTCTAGAGTAGAATCTTTGCAGCGCAATCTTTTTGATGGATTTTTAAAAATAGGCGGTAAAGTAAAATCAAGTCACGAAGTTCAAATTCAAAACATTCCAAAAGTTGAAATAGATTTGTTTAGACTTTATTTTAATCCAAAAATTCAAGAAAAAACCTGCGAACTTATTAAAAACTTGAGAAAAAAACACAGAGTTGTGTGCGGAACGAATACAATTCAAAGTCATTGGGAAAATCACACAGAACGCGGAGATTATGCAATTTTCGATAAAACTTATGCTTCAAATAAAATTAACTGTGCTAAACCAAATCCTCATTTTTTTGAATTAATTCTGGAAGCTGAAAATTACAAACCAGAAGAGACATTTTTTGTTGATGATAAACAAAACAATATTGATGCAGCAAAATCCCTGGGAATAAATGCAGAACTTATGACAACCCCCGAAGAACTTTACAAAAAATGGAAGAAATATTTTTAAGTTCAATTTGAGAATTGATTTTCTTCTTGAAAGCAATCAATGAGTATATTATAATATGAAACATGGCAGATATAAAGATTATTGCAGAAAATCGAAAAGCTCGTTTTGATTATTTTATTGAAGATACATACGAATGTGGAATAGAATTGCAGGGAACAGAAGTTAAATCTGTAAAAAACGGGAACATATCTTTTCCAGATGCATTTGCAGAAATAGTTAATGGTCAGGTTTTTGTAAAAAATTTACACATTTCAGAATATTCTTATTCATCTGTTTTTAACCACAATCCAGACAGACCAAAAAAACTTCTTCTGCACAAAGAAGAAATAAAAAAACTCACAAGAAAAGTTGAAACAAAAGGATACACGCTTATTCCCATTAATTTTTATTTAAAAAAAGGTCTTGTAAAAGTTTCACTTGGTGTCTGCAAAGGTAAAAAACAATATGACAAGCGTGCAACAATAAAAGACAGAGATATTTCACGTGATTTGCAGCGGGAATTTTCAAAAAAGTTGAGAGGATAATTTATTTTTGAATAAAAAAAGTAAAATCACAACGACATTTTTTGTTTTCCTCTTTTTATTTTCAGTAGATATTTGGAGTCAAAATTATAATATTCATTATTACGGAATAGTTTCTAAAGATCTTGATTCAAACATGGCAAAAATGACAAGTGATTTGTATTTTACCCAACTTTCCGAAATAAATAATTTTTCAGTAGAAGACAAACGTGAGTCGCCTCTTTTGGAGAATCAGCCGGATGTAGTTTTATTTTCAGAAGAATCACTTGCTTTTTTTGCAAAGATTTCAAAAAATAATTCAGATGAATCCTGGTCTGTTGAATTTCATTTAATCGATAAAAAAAATGATGAAGAACATATCAAGAAAAAAAATTATGCTTCATTCTATAAGATACTTATGGAATCCAAAAATGAACTAAAAGAAACAATCAAACAGCTGATAGAAAATGATAAAGGAAGTTCCATTCAAATTTCCACTCAAAAAAATAAAGAAAGCGAACAAAAAAATCAAAACAAAAATACAAAATATAATGAAAACACTGATATTGAAGAAAAATCACAGGAATCTCAAAAAACAGTTTCTCTAGAAAGCTTATCAGGAACCTGGAAAGGTGATGAAAATATTGATAAAATTGTGATTCTTAGAGGTGGCAGAGGTTTTGTAATTTTTAATAACGGAGCTTCCATGAATATTTTGATTAAGAATTCCCCCACTTCTCCAAATCAAATCCTTGTAACACAGAATTCAAAATCAAATGCGTCATTTTTCCCAGAATTACCGCGAAACATTGCTTTGCAGGCTGCAGTTCATGCACAACCAATTCAATGGATTTTAAATATTCTTGACGAAAATACGCTGCAGGGGGTCAAACAAACATTGCTACCTGATGGTGATAACTATATTAATGGCGAAATTCCTGTTGAATGGAATAAGAAATAACCTGCCAGGTGAAAATTGTTAATTTATATTTGCGGCAAATCCAGAATTGGAATGCCAGTAATCACCGTTTTTTCTTCCTTTTTAAAACTGATGTTTTTGTTGTTAATATCGTATAGAATCATTATAAATAACATCAAAAATGTGAAAAACAAAGCAATCATTTTACAGTATTTTTCTTCAAGGAAAGTTGGATTTTCGTGACGCAACACGGTTCCTGTATCATACAGATTTGTCTGGAAAGGTTTAAGCCCATTTATTTTGACAAGTTTTTCATCATCACTGACATAATCTAGTTTATGTGCATAAGCGGCAATTACAGCTTTGTCATTTTTTAATGCCGTCAATTCCTGCTCAAGTTCGCTGTTAATATTCTGGATTTCATTTGTTTTTTTACTTACTATCCTTTTTTGTTCCTCCATTTGATTGTAACTGTAAAGACTGTTCTGACCCACAGTCAGAGAAAGAAGAACATAAATGAGAGTTCCAAAAAAAATAATAAATAAATATTTTGCACGTTTCATTATAAATTTATTATCGGTAAAAGTTTTTGTTTTCTGAATTCAAAATATATGATATAATAAAAAAAGATTTTAAAAGTCTATAGACATTTATTAAAAAAATGTGCAGATTTGAAAAAAAAATCAGATGATGACAAAATCTATAGAATTTGCTATTTTTTTACTATAAAATTGTCGATAATATAAAAGTAAAAATATATCCTAACAAAGAGGAAGATTTATGAACTTATCAGAAGATAATACAAAAGAACTTGAAAGTTATGGTGTTTGGGTAAAAAATACCCTAAAAGAAAATTCAAATCCATCTGAAGCAACAGATGTAAAAAATGGAAGTTCTGATAATTCGCAGGATTTTTCAGACAATACTGAAGAACTTGATTTACCAGATTTCGATTCAACTGATTTTTCTGATATGTTCAAAGATGATTCGCAATTTGCTACAGCAGATTCTCAGAATGATGATTTTACAAGCGGACTTGATTCCACTTTAAGCACAGATGAACTTTCAAACATTACTGATTTTGCCGATATATCTATAGAAAATGCAGCATCTTGTTCAGACTCAGAAGATGCTTTGGATGATTTTATTGAAGATATTGATTTGAATGAAGAAATTGAAGATTCAACTTCGTTTAATCAAAAAACTGATGAGTCAAATGAGAACATTAATGAAGAAACAATCGATTCAATAGAAGATTCTGAAGATTCAGAGATTTCTTTTGATATTGAAGAAGAGATTTCTCTTGATGATTTTATGGATGAAGGATTTTCTGATGAGTCAGTTGCTGCTGGAAATAATGGTTATGAACCGGGAAAAGAAAAAGAATCTACCCGCTCCACTTCAAATGATTCTGATTCAGAAACTGAAGAACTTTCTCTTGATGATTTTATGGACGGTGACTTTGAAACTGAACCGGAAGATATTTCTTCTCCAAAAAATGATATAATTGAAGATGAACCTCCTTTGGAAATGGATCTTACATTTGATGATTCTGTTGAAACTGTAGAAACAGAAGATAATATTTCTGTTGAAACTTATGATGATTTTGATGATGACTCAGTTGCCATTGAAACTGAAGAAATCTCTTTAGATGATTTTGGAACTGTTTTCGATACTTCTGAAACACCAAAAGAAGAAACTAAACAAGTATCTTCCGAAACTCTATCTGATACCGAAGAAATTGATCTTTCTGATTTTGGCATTGATGCAGATGCAGAAGAAACTCCAATCAATCAGGATGTTGAAGAAGCAAAAAAGAAAGATGCTGTTATTGATTATGATTTATTCGTTGGAGATGAAAACACAACAAGTGCTCCAGTTGTAAACGAAATAAAGTCAACAGAAAAAATTGAATCTACCGAGAAAACTTCTCAAAATGAAGAAATAAATAATATTTCTGAAGCTCAAAATACAGCTCAAACAGGATCTTTTGTTGATACATCGATATTGCAGCAAATTATGACAGAACTGCAAAATCTTAAAAATGATATCAATACTTTGAAAAATAATATAGAAGAAATCAAAGCAGAAGAAGCTGAAAACTCTGCTCAAGAGGAAAAAGAATCTGAGTTTCCTCAAGAAGAAAAGAAAGATGAAGGTGGTTTTTTCTCTGATTTAGATGATGACGACACAATTGCACTTTCTTTTGATGAGCTTGACAACATAATGAACAATGCAGATTTTTCAGATAATAAAAATAATTCTGAAGATGAAATTGTACTCAACGACATTACACCTGAACAGGAAATTAAGTCAGACGAAATTCCAGCTGAGCAGGAAATCGAAACAGACGAAACTCCAGTTATTGAAGAAACTTTTGTAGAAGAAGAACCTGTAATCGAAGAAACTCCAGTAGTTGAAGA
>CAMBMW010000083.1 GCA_945868875.1 uncultured Treponema sp. | reverse complement strand
AACTTTCTGTAATTCGCTTTCATCTCCAGCGACGTCTTTGATAAGTCCCCGCCATTTTAAATCTTCATAAAGTGACATATTTTCCTCCAGAAATCAATATTCTTTAATAATCTTATTTAAGTGAAGTAAAAATCTCCAAAAAAAAAGTCTTCCTGTAATGGAAGACTTGAAATTACTATACCTGGTTTTGTAAAAAGCTCAAAACGCACAAGATTAGCCTTCCCACTGAAAAATAGACATGCCATAATAAAAGTAAGCCAGCATTGAGGAATTAATTTTTTGAGCCCAACGAGCGGTATTTTTTAAGTTCATCATATAATTAGCGTTCGCGGAAAACAATGCGTCCTTTGTTTAAATCATAAGGAGAAAGTTCAACTTTTACATTATCTCCAGGAACAATTCTGATGTAATGTTTACGCATTTTTCCAGACAGATGAGCCAAAATAACGTGACCACCTTGTAATTCAACGCGGAATGTTGTGTTAGGAAGTGCTTCTTTTACAACGCCTTCAACTTCAATAGCTTCTTCTTTTGCCATGTTAAACCTTAAAAAAATAAAATTATGTAATTTCAGAAAAAAGTATTTGTCTTTTTGAGATTTTACATTTATATTATTATATACAAAAAATAATTTCATTACAACATACTAAAAAGTGATAAATTAAAAAATGTGTAAAAAATCATTAAAAATGGTTTTAAATTTGCAGATTTTACTTCTTAGTGGTTTTAGGAGGCAACTTATGGATAAAACTTTTTTGGAGAATATGAAAGCAAAACTTTTGGAACAGAAGAAAACTCTTTTGGATTCTCTTGCTGACCAGAGTGAAGATATGAAAAATCTTGTAAAAACAGTAGAATCGGGAGATGAAGCCGATGTTGCAGCTGATGTAATTGACAGACAACTTTTGACATCAATTGGAACACAGGATGCAATCAGATTGCAGCAAATAGAAAACGCACTTGACAGAATCAATCAGGATAAATACGGCCGATGTATAAAATGTGGAAAAGAAATCCCGGCAGAAAGGCTGGAAGTTCTTCCTTATGCATTGATGTGTATTCAATGTGCAAGTGCAGAAGAGCGTAAAAATAGATAACGGATTTTAGATTTGAAAAGTGAAAAACTTAGAGAATTCATCTTTCTTTAAAAATCATAAACTTAGAGACGGTTATACCTTTCGAAAGTTTATGATTTGTTTGCAATAAGTTAAATTTTCAGTGGTTACTTTCCAAGAAAAGTAAAGTTTTCAGCTTGATTGCAAAAGATAATTCCGCTTCCAGTTTTTTTGAAACATTCCAGCGAAGAGATTGCTTTTATAATTTCATCTTTTTTGTTTTTTTGAGTTAGAATAAAAAGCATTTCTTTTTCAGGGATGATGTCAACACCAAAAAATGTTGAGTCGCCGGGTTTTGCAGTTCCTCGAGCATTTATGATTGTACCACCACCAGCCCCTGCTTTTCTGGCAGCATCCATTGCATCTTCTGCATAGCCTTTGTTTACAATAACATTTATCATTTCGTAAGAATCATTGTTATTTTCCATAAAATCACCTCCATTTTTTTTAAATATTGCTTCACCACTTTTTATAAAAGTATTGACGTTTACCGTAAAAAGAATTCCAAAATGATTTTTTTTACTATCTGTAACTTCTTTGATTTTTTTAATGATCTGCAGAGTTTGTTCTGTTTTCGTCAAAATGTAAGCAATATCTTTTGAAGTTTCACCCAATCCGAGTAACTGTAAAAGATTGTTTTTTGCTGTCCCTCGTCCCATTAGAATTGTTCCACCCGTTGCACCGGCTTCAACCGCTGCCCCTGTGATTATTTCTCCGCAATTATGAGGCACAATACTTATAATCAGTCTATACATAAAGTTATCCTCTCTTTTTAGTTTTAAGTTTGAAGATAATTCCCATAATTTGAATGGCAATCAATGGCATGAGAGCTACCAGGGAAATCACACCAAATGAATCATTTGTTTTTCCACAACCGTTTGCTGCACCTATTGTAAAAGAAAGCACAAATGTTGAAGTTAATGGTCCAGAAGCAACTCCGCCTGAGTCAAATGCAATTCCAGTGAATAAATCTGGACAAAATATCATCAAAATAAAAGCAATGACGTATCCTGGAATAAGAATAAAACGCAGATTAATGCCTGCAATAGAGCGCCACAAAGAAAGTCCTATTGCAATAGCAGTTCCAAAAGATAAAAAAACAAGAAGAACTTTTCGTTTGATTGTGCCGCCGCTTACAGTCTCCACTTGTTCACTCAAAACCCAAACTGCAGGTTCTGCACAAACAATAATAGCACCAAGTAAAAGTCCCGTTGTGATTAAAATGAAATACCAGACACCACCGTTTTTGGCAACCATTTCTCCCAAAGTTTTACCAAGTATTTCTCCAGCCTGCATGAATCCGCCGTTCACACCAGTCAGGAACAATAAAAGTCCTGTAAAACTATAGAAAAAACCAATCGTCATTCTGATAACCTGTCGTTTTGTCATTTTTAAAAGGAAGATTTGAAAGACTATAAACAAAATGAACAATGGTAAAATGGAAATCAAGGATTCATGTAAAACATGTACAAAACATTGTGCAAAAGGAAGAAAAATTTTAGCAGGAAAACTTACTTGTGAAACTGTGGTTGCCTGAAATGTAGAAATTTCTTCTGTATTCATATTTTTATTTACAAAAAATGAATAAATAAGAACAGCAATCACTGGACCTAAAGATGTTACGCCAGTTAATCCAAAAGAGTTTTTATTGTTGTTTGTAGCTCGAACAGACGAAACTCCAAGTCCCAGAGCCATGATAAAAGGAACCGTCATTGGTCCAGTTGTTGCACCGCCAGAATCAAAACTAATTCCTACAAAATTGTCTGAAACAAAAACTAAAATTGCAAACAAAATGACATAAAAAATGAAAAGTGTCCATTTAAGTGACCAGTTCAAAACAGTTTTTAAAAGTCCAATCGTAATAAATAGCCCGACTCCAGTTGCAATGGCAAATGTAAATATAGGTTTTGAAATGCCAGGAAACTGATTTTTTACCTGTGAAGCAAATACTTGAATATCAGGTTCGGCTGCAGTGACTATAAATCCAATTACAAATGCACACGACAATAGAAGAAAAAGATTTTTTTTGTTAGTCAAAGCAGCACCAGTTCTTTCCCCCATAGGTTGAATTCCCAAATCCACACCCAAAAGAAAGATTGTCAATCCCAAAGTAAGCAAAATTCCACTCACAATAAATCCACATAACAATGTTTTTTCAATTGGAACAACAAAAAGTCCCAGAATCAAAACTATTACCATAACGGGAAAAACAGAAATGGCCGTTTCTTTAAATTTTGTAAGAAGATTCATATCATTCCTCAATAGTAAGAAAACTGATGATTAAAATGCGCTCCAACCTTTTTGTTTGATTCCATCACACCACTGTTTTGCATATTTTTTTGCGCCTTCTAAATCGTGGTCTCGATAATTTCCACATTCTGCTTCTGTTGTGGCAGGAACCGGTTTATCCCAAACAGAAACTTTTTTTAATACACTCAAAAAAACTTTCGAAATCTCTTCCTCGCTGTGTTCTCCAAACACAGTGAAATAAAAACCTGTTCTGCAGCCCATAGGACTTAAATCAATTACACCATCCATTTCGTCCCGAATGTATTCTGCCATAAGATGCTCTAGAGTGTGAATTGTTCCTGTAGACATAAATTCTTTGTTAGGCTGACAAAAACGAATGTCATATTTTGTTACAATATCACCCTTTGTTCCCTTTTTTGTTCCGGCAAGCCGCACAAAAGGAGCTTTTACTTTTGTATGATCCAAATTAAAACTGTCAACATTATATTTTTTTTCCATAAAAAAACCTCTTTTTTTAAAAATATTTTTTTAACTATTGCTATATGTCAATCGCTTTTTTTAGCAGATTTTTTATAAATAATAGAAAAAAGCACCAGAATCAAGAGAACTTCATAAAAATTTACATTTTACTAACTGCTTCTAAAAGAAATTTGCTGCTTAATCCTGCGGCTTTTTCTTCATCATAGACTGATTGAACATTATCATCTGCACAATCTGACATGCATCTGATAATCAAAAATGGCACTTGATTTTTGTAACAAGTTTGAGCAATTGCAGTACCTTCCATTTCTACACATTCAGGATGAAAATTCTCAATGATGAAAGATTTTTTCTTAGAGTCAGAAATAAACTGGTCTCCACTTGCAATTGTTCCTTTTTGAATTTTATGCGACTTAGAAAAATCTGTTTTATAAAAAGCTTCTTCAAAAGTGGAAATCAATTTTTCATCAGCCTTAAACATTTCTGGAAAACCTGGTACTTGTCCGAGTTTGTATCCAAATGCAACAGTATCAAAATCGTGATAAACTGCTTCTGTTGAAATCACAAAATCATAAATCTCAAGCCCTTTTCCTGTAGCACCTGCAATTCCTGTATTGATAATCTTATCAGGATGAAAACTTGAAATCAAAATTTGAGTACAAAGAGCTGCGTTTACTTTTCCAACACCGCATTTTACGACAACAACTTCCTTTTTCCAAAGAATTCCTTTGTAAAAAGTTAAATCACAGAGTTTTATTTCCTGTTTTGAAGTCATTTTTTCATAAATCGCTTTGACTTCACTTTCCATTGCACCAATTATTCCAATCATCTTAATTTTTCCTCATTTTCATCTTTTTTGATATAGTGCGAAGTTACATCATCCAAAAGTTTGTCCTTCAGATTAAACTTATTTATTGCCCAACCCATTGCTTTCTTATAAATGATAAAACCAATGACAAGTCCTCCAAGAGAAAAAACAATGATGATTATGCCAAGTATGTTAGAAAACAGTGCGCTGTTTACATCAACAAATCTTGTAGTAATGGCAATAGAACCAATAATCAGTAAAAGAATGATGATAAATGTTTCGATTATTTCGAAAATCGTTGCAATAAATAAAAAAATAGACGAAAAACGTTTTTTGTTACGGTATTCAACCTGTTGTTGTTTATGTCTTGCTTTTTCTTCCTCGTTTAGATTGTCCATGTTCATAGTTCACCTCAAGATTAATTTGTTTTATTCAGATTTTCCGGTTGTTTTTTCATTTTTAATGGAAATAATAAATGTAATTGCGAGTAGAATTCCAAAAACAATTATCGCAGAATCAGCAACATTGAAAGTTGGCCATCTTTCCAATCCAAATATTCCAAAGAATTTCACATCGATAAAATCGACAACTCCTTCAGCTCTGAAAGCTCTGTCTATCAAATTTCCAATTCCGCCACCTACAATTCCCATAATTGCCCATCGCTGTAAAACTGTCCATTCATTGTTTCTGAAATATACGATAAAAACCAGAATAATGACAATAACAGGAACTATTACAAATGATGCAAAACGAACTATATCAGACCAGGCTGCACCCACGCTAAAAGCTACTCCAGTATTCGATACATGAATAATTCTCAGAAAATCTCCAAAAAATTCTGCACCAATGGTATGAAGGGGGATATTTTTTACGACAAGAGTTTTTGTGATTTGATCAAGAATAATGATAAACAAAGTTAAACTTAACGGCCATAATTTTGATTGAATTTTTTTATTCATATTTTAAATATACCTCTTTATAAATTATGTTTAAAGGAAAAAAACACAAAAAACAAAAATTGAATTATAAACCTGTAGGCAAATCAATAAAAATGGTTTTTAGAGCCAGTTCCTTGTCAATTTTTTCTTTTATTAGTGAAACGCCTGTAATTTCAGTACCATAATGACCTGCCGCAATTACGTTAATTCCAAGTTCTTGGGCTAAATGATAATCTTCGTGAGAAAACTCACCTGAAATAAAAAGATCCAGTTTTTCATCTGCAGCTTGTTGTGTTAAATCGCTTGAACCACCCGAAGAAATTCCCACTGTTTTAATCTGTTTTTTTCCAAACGAGAATTTTTGGGGTTCTGTGTGAGTGTGTTTTCCAATCAAAAGTGAAATTTCATCTATTGATTTTGGAGAATCAAATTCTCCGCGAACTCCGATTTTCATATTGTGCCAGAAACCAAACTGTTCTGTATTTTTCAGACCAATTTTATGTGCCAGACCAAAATTATTTCCATAAGGATTATTTGCGTCCAAAGGTAAATGATACGCAATCAATGCTAAATCATTTTTGATAAAAGTTGAAATGCGTTTGTAATGTGAATCTACAATTGGAGAGCATTTTCCCCAGAAAAGTCCATGGTGACAAACAAGAACATCGGCGTGATTTTGAACAGCAATTAAAGCTGACTCTTCGCAGGCATCAACAGCAAAGGCAACGGTTTTTAATTCTTTAGATAAAGGTTCCTCATTTTGAATTTGAATACCGTTTTTTGAAGGATCAGGTAAAAAATTTTCCTTACACAAAAAACTATTCAGATAATCATCAAATTCAAACAAATTCATATCGCCTCCCAGTTGATAGTAAAAGTTTGTGGCGCAATCTCAGCTAAACATTTTATTTTCTATAAACAATTCTTACAAAAATGTTGATAAGTTCGTTCTGCAAGAATTTTTGGTGTGAAAAAAGTTTTCTCACGTTTCTGACCAAGCAAAAAGGCTGTGAGAGGAGATGTTTGTTCCACACATCCATAGCCTGCAGTTTTGTATTCTTCAACAGAATCCAGAAAAAAAACAGACGAAACTCGTGAACTATTCATTTTTGCAAAATCACTAACAGCAGAATTTCCCATCACATCAGTTACTAGAAAAACTTTTGTTTGTGGAGAAAAATTCTGATCAACAAACTGTAGCATTGCTTTACATTCCTGTAAAATATTGTAGGAATAAAATTCCCTTTGAGCCATAAATTTCTGGTTATTCTGTAAACTCCTGAATAAACAGGCACTTTGCCTTAAAATTTTAAAATCTTCAAAAGAATGCATCCATTTTACATCATCGCAGAAAAAGTCTGCTGACATAACAGTGAAACCTTTCTGAGCCAAAAGCTGAAGATAAGGAGAATAGTTGTGAGTATCAGCACGTTTATCAGGAAAAAACAAAACGACAGGATTTTCCTTATTTGGAGCATCTGATTCCAAAAGGTTTTCGTCATTTTCTATAGGAGAAAATGTGTATAACTTTACATTAGAATAGGAAAAGATGCTCGACTTTTGAAAACCTGCTCGAAAACTTCCTGTATAATTTGTAAGATTTTTTTTGACATTTAATTCATTAGGAGAAAATTCTACAGGTGCTGTTAAAAAAGTAGCAACAATTGCAACTGTTGATAAAAAGGTAGTTAAAACTGCCCAAAATTTCATAAGAGGACTGTATCTGTCGATGAAAAGTTGTTCAGAATATCGAAAAAGCGCATGAAAATTTGAAATTAGGACCAGAAATGCAATCACAACACCCAAAACCGTCAGTAATTCAACTCCCCATGCAATAATTTGTAAAATCGAAAGCAGAAATGTAAAAGGTGCAACAACAGTCAGAGGGTCTCTTCGTGGTTTTCTAGTAAAAAAAACACGAAAATTAGTGATAAAGAGCAGTACAAAAATCAAAAGTTCGCCATAAAACTTCATAAGTATAATATAATCGTATAGTAAAAATAAGTCAAGTGAAATTTTGAAAAAGTGCTTTTTAAAAATAGTTATGAAAAAAAAGTCAGATTTTCCAAAAAATCAAATTTTCTTAAAATAACAGTTCCGCCAGAGCAATCAAACTTGGTAAAGTTGCGATGCAGACAACGCTGGAAATGGAAACTATAAGACTTGCATAAGATGCATTTTTGTTGAAAACGCACGCTAATCCTGGAATTGAAGTTGCAGCCGGACAAAGTGAACATATCAAAACAACATAGCATAGAAGTCTTGCATTGCCAATATTACCACCGAAAACTTTCATTACAAAATATAGAATCAAAATATTGATGAGACCGCATAAAATAAGTCTGATAAAACAGAATTTTACTATACTCCAGCAGTATTTTTTAACTTCAGCAATTCTGAGTTCGGAAAGTAGAACGCCAATTAAAATCATACTCACAGCCGTGTTTAAATCTCCAATCATAATAAGGGGATTTTTGATAAATTGTGGTAGTGTAAACGGCATGCAGTAAATAATGATTCCCACGAAAATACAGATGATATTTGGATTGAGGATTATTTTTTTGATGTTGAAAGAGCCGCTCATCTGGCAGTATCCATAAGTCCAAACAAGAAAGTTGAAAATCACAAGATATCCCATCAGATAAAATACACCTTCTTCACCAAAAACACCGCGAATCAAAGGTATTCCCATAAAACCGCAGTTTGTGAATGCAATGCACAATCTGTCGATGATATTTTTGGAAGTAAGAATTCCAATCAAAATCATGATAAGGGTGATGAAAAGCGAAAGGAGAACTACAAAAAGCAGTTTTTTCAGTTCATCATTGTTGAATTCCTTATTGAATGAATTTATGATGATACAGGGATTGATAAAATAAAGCAAAAGTTTACTCAAAAACTTTCGCTCAATTTCCTGAACTCTAAAAACTTTTGCGAAAATAAATCCACAAAGCATGATTAAGAACATCGTGATTAACTGTTTTGTTACTAGAATATACATTTTTATGCCTCAAAAAAAACGAAAAAAAATTATTTTCCAAATACTGCAAAAATAGCTGAAAAAAGTCCAAGCGAACCAGCCATCATGATAAGACCTGCAAGTAAAACACCTAGCATAACGGCTATGACAGTTTGTTTAAATTTCATATTCAAGAAACTTGCTGCTAAAGTTCCTGTCCAGGCACCTGTTCCTGGTAACGGAATTCCTACAAAAAGCAAAAGTGCCAGAAAAATTCCGCGACCGGCTTTTTCTTGAAGTTTGGCACCAGCTTTTGTTCCTTTTTCCAAGAAAAATCGGCAAATACCGCCAATGATTTTTTTATTCTGTCCCCATTCCAGAAATTTTCTAGCAAACAGATATATAATTGGAACTGGAATCATATTTCCTAAAATGCAGATGATGTAGGATGGAATGATTGGTAGTTTCATTGCCTGCGAAACAGGAATTGCTCCGCGAAGTTCAATTAAAGGAACCATAGAAATTAAAAATATAATAGCGTAATTTTTTATCATGAATTGCATTATATATTATTATTTGGTACTTGAAAATATCTTTTTAATGTAATATAATTAAATTCACTTGCCGGGATGGCGGAATTGGTAGACGCCCAGGACTTAAAATCCTGTGTCAAGCAATTGACGTGCCAGTTCGATTCTGGTTCCCGGCAATGGCCTCCTTGTGAAAGGGGGCTTTTTTTTTGCTTTTGAACAAAATATTTCTTTTTAAACGTGGCAAGGATTGTAAGGGCTGGCGAAGCCAGTTCCGAAGCGTAGCGAAGGAAT
>CAMBMW010000082.1 GCA_945868875.1 uncultured Treponema sp. | reverse complement strand
GTAACCCAACCGAAAACTTTCTTTGACGTGTCTCCCTTCGTATATGCACCCCCCCCCCCACAAGCGTATAGGATAACGCCAGAACCGATGCAAGAATAATCTTTACCTTTTTCATTTGAACTCCCAAAAAAGTTAATGGAACTATAAAGGCTCCAATCAACTTTTTAAATATTTTTTCTGTAGTAATCTAAAACTACAATTCCAAAAACTCACATCAAGTTTCATAAAAAACTCAATTAAAAAATTTTTGTCAAAGAGATTATAAATCTTTTTTATACATCTGTCCATAATGTTTAAGTTTAGCTGCAGGGCAAACGCATTATAAAAAATATTTTCATAAAAGTTGGCGCGAGGGAGTAATGCGTTTGCCCTAAGTTTAGCTGCAAATGTTTTCTTTTGATTTCATTCCAAAGTTATAAAAGAAACAATAAGTTAACTCAAATGACGTTATATCTTTCTAAATGAGGTCTGCCCCTGTTTTAAACCTGATTTCCTGTCAAAAGGGGACACACCTTGCTTTGCGAACTTGGTAAAAGGGGGACAGACCTTTGTTTATGTTTTAAACAGGGACAGAACTTCTTTTGTTTTCATGCGCGCACCGGGGTTTTAGGGGCTGGCCCCTAGGAGAAGGGGTAGCGGGCAACAAAGTGCCCGCGCAGGGGAAGACTTTCCCCTTTGTGTATAAATAAGGTCTGTCCCTTTTTTACCCTTTTTTGACACCTCATCCACTAAAAAAAAATCTTTAAAATAAAATCAATAGTAGAATTTCCCTAAGAAATATTGTAAAATCATTCATTATGCTGAATTACAAGGTACAAAATGGAATGCCAATTGGTTTTGGTGCTATTCTTCAGCCAAATGGTGTTAATTTTTCTATTTATAGCAAAGATGCAGAAGAAGTCAACCTTGTGCTTTTTGAGTCAGAAAATGCAAAAGAACCTTCGGCTGTTATTAAACTTGATCCTGTAAAAAATAAAACAGGAAATGTCTGGCATATTTTTATAGAAGGATTAAAGCCAGGAGCACTTTATCTTTATAAAGTTGACGGACCATACAATCCTCCTCAGGGACTTCGTTTCAACAAAAACAAATATCTGTTTGATCCTTATGCCAAAGCTTTTACTTCCGGCTCTGTTTTCAAAGCATACAATAAATTGCACAAACAAGGATTTGCAAAAAATGTTGGTGGTGAAATTTTTGATTTATCAGATTTTCCAAAATGTGTTGTAATAGATGATAATTTTGATTGGGAGGGGGACAGACCTCTAAATTATCCTTTAGAAAAATCAGTCATTTATGAAACTCATGTCAAAGGTTTTACCGCTTCAAAAACATCAGGTTTAGATGAACAACTTGCTGGCACATACAAAGGTTTTTCACAAAAAATCGAATATCTGAAGAAACTCGGAATTACAGCTGTAGAGTTTTTACCTATGTTCGAGTTTGATGAAAATGAAAATGGAAATATTAATCCCAAAACCGGCGAACAACTTGTAAATTACTGGGGATATTCTACAATTGGTTTTTTTGCACCAAAAACTTCCTATTCTTCTGATAAAACTCCAGGCGGAGCAGTACGAGAGTTTAAACAACTTGTCAAAGAACTTCACAAAGCTGGAATAGAAGTAATTCTTGATGTTGTTTACAATCACACTGCAGAAGGAAATGAACACGGTTATACTTTTGAATTCCGCGGTCTTCAAAATGATGTTTATTATTCCCTTCCACAAAATGATAAAAATTATTACATGAATTTTAGTGGCTGCGGAAACAGTGTAAACTGTAATCACCCAGTAGCAAGTCAAATGATTTTGGACAGTCTTCGTTATTGGGTCGTAAATATGCATGTGGACGGTTTCCGTTTTGATTTAGCTTCAATACTCACAAGAATGTCAAATGGCAGTGTAATTCCTGCAGAATGGCCTTCAATTACTTCAGCTATCAATGCTGACCCTGTTCTGGCAAATACAAAAATTATTGCAGAACCTTGGGATTGTGCTGGACTTTATCAGCTTGGAGGATTTCCAGCTGGAGAAAATAGCCGCTGGAGTGAATGGAACGGTCGTTTTCGTGATGATATCCGTCGTTTTAATCGTGGTGATGAAAATGTGGCAACTGCTGCAGCAACGAGAATTGCAGGTAGTTCTGACTGTTACAATCATAGTGGCAAAAAACCAATGGCTTCTATCAATTTTATCACTGCTCACGATGGTTTTACTTTGAATGATTTAGTCAGTTACAATTATAAACATAATGATGAAAACGGCGAACAAAACCGTGACGGTTCAGACGATAACATTAGTTATAATCATGGTTTTGAAGGTGAATGCACTAATCCAAAAATCGAAAATATCAGAAAAAAAACAATCAAAAATTTCTTTGTTCATCTGATGACTGCACAAGGCGTTCCAATGATACTCGGTGGTGATGAAATGCGCCGAACTCAGAACGGAAACAACAATGCATATTGTCAGGATAATGAAATCAGCTGGTTTAATTGGGATTTAGCCGTAAAAAACCAGGGATTAGTTCGTTTTACTTCTAAATTGATTGAACTTCGCAAAAATCATCCAGTTTTCAGACGAACGTCTTTTTTTACAGAAACTTCGAATGAACAGAATGTTCCAGAAATTTCCTGGTATGATCCTTTTGGAAAAGTTCCAGACTGGTCTAAAACAGGTCGTTTTTTGGCTTATAAACTTGACGGTCAAAATCAGGATAACGATTTTTATGTTGCAACAAATCTTGATTTGTACGACATGACAATCACATTACCGGCTTTAGCGGGTGAAAAAAAGTGGTACAGGGTTGCTGATACTTCTTTTGATTCCCCTGAAGATATATTAGAAATTGGACAAGAAGAACTTTTGCCAGCACAACGAAGATACGTTCTGGTTTCAGGTTCTTCAGTAGTTTTGATGAGTAAATAAGGCACTTGTACTCACCAAAAAAAATTACTATAATGTAAACTTGTTGGAAACGTTTCCAATATTCCAAAGTTCCGAAGAGGAGGAAAAATCGATGGAATTTAACAAAGAAGAGTTTAAGAAAAATTTGTCTGCCAGATTGCGCCGTCAATATGGAAAAGACATTTCTCAGGCAAACAAACACGATTTATTCGATGCAGTTTCGGCATCAGCTTTTGAATTGATTATGCCAAACTGGATGGCTACACGTGCAGAATACGAAAAAAAGCCAACAAAACAACTCTATTATTTATCAGCAGAATTTTTGATGGGACGTGCTTTGAGTAACAATCTTATTAATGCTGGAATCAAAGATGCTGTAAAAGAAGTATTAAAAGATATGAATATCGACTACGACATGGTAGAAGATGAAGAACCAGATGCAGGACTTGGAAACGGAGGTCTTGGTCGACTTGCAGCATGTTTCCTTGATTCTCTTGCAACATTGGATTATCCAGGACACGGATACGGAATTCGCTACGAATACGGTATGTTTGAACAGAGAATTGAAGATGGATATCAGGTTGAATATCCAGATAACTGGCTTGTTCACCGCGATCCTTGGGAAATTAAACGTTCAGACCTTGCTGTAACTGTAAAATTTGGCGGAAATATTGCTTATGGAAAAACACCAGATGGAAAACCTCGTTTTTATCTTGAAAATGCAGAAGAAGTAACAGCTACACCTTATGATATGCCAATTATTGGTTATGATACAAAAACCGTAAACACATTGCGCTTGTGGCAGGCATCTTCTCCAAACGGATTTGACCTCCAGCTTTTCAACAATATGGATTATAACCGGGCTGTTGAACGACAGAATTCTGCTGAAAATATTAGCCGTGTTCTTTATCCAAATGATAACGGTCCAAGCGGAAAAGCTTTGCGCCTCAAACAGCAGTATTTCTTCAGTTCAGCTTCTTTGCAGGATTTAGTTCGTCATTATGTTTCTGATTATGGAACAGATTTTTCAAAATTTGCAAGTCTTCATGTAATTCAGTTGAATGATACTCATCCTGTAGTTGCAATTCCAGAACTTATGAGAATTCTTATGGATGATTATAACGTAGGATGGGATGAAGCCTGGGACGTTGTAACACATACATTTGCTTACACAAACCACACAATTCTTGCAGAAGCTTTGGAAAAATGGCCAATTCAGATTTTCCAGGGACTTTTACCACGTGTTTATCAGATTGTCGAAGAAATCAACCGACGTCTTGTAATTGAACTTCGTCAGAAATTCCCTAACGATTATTACAAGCACGAACACATGGCTATCATCCACAATAATATGGTTTACATGGCTTGGATGGCAATTCACGCTTGTTTCAGTGTAAACGGAGTTGCTGCATTGCACACAGAACTTTTGAAGACAGCAGAACTCAAAGACTGGTATGCAATTTATCCAGAAAAATTCAATAACAAAACAAACGGAATTACACAACGCCGCTGGCTTTTGAATGCAAATCCTCGTCTTGCAGATTTTATTACCACAAGAATAGGACATGGCTGGGAAAAAGATTTGACACAGCTCAAAGGTCTTGAAAAATATCTTGATGATGAAGAATCTTTGAACGAATTAATCAAAATCAAGCAGGAAAACAAACAGGCACTTGCTGATTATTTGAAACATACACAAAACGAATTCCTTGATCCTGAATCAATCTATGATGTTCAAGTAAAACGTCTCCATGAATATAAACGTCAGCTTTTGAACATTTTGAACGTAATGTATCTTTACAACAGAATTGTTGAAGATCCAACATATAATCCTCCGGCAAGAACATTCATTTTTGGTGCAAAAGCAGCTTCTGGTTATCGCCGTGCAAAAATCATCATCAAATTGATTAACACTGTTGCAGAAAGAATCAACAATGACCGCCGAGTTCGCGGAAAACTTCGTGTAGTATTTGTAGAAAACTATCGCGTTTCAGTTGCAGAAAAAATCTTCCCGGCAGCTGATGTTTCAGAGCAGATTTCTACAGCCGGACTTGAAGCTTCAGGTACATCAAACATGAAATTCATGGCAAACGGTGCTTTGACACTTGGAACAATGGACGGTGCCAATATCGAAATTTTCGAAGAAGCAGGTCAGGAAAATGGATTTGTATTTGGTCTTCTAACAGAAGAAATCAAAAAAATGGAAGAAGAACATTCATACAACCCTCAAGAATATCTTGACTGCAATCCAGGTCTTGCTCGCGTAGTTGAACAGCTTGTAGACGGAACTTACGACCCAACACATCAACTTTTCAAAGAATTGCATGATTCATTGATTTATGGTGTTGAAGGTCAACGTCCAGATGTTTATTACGTTCTTGCAGATTTTAATGCTTACTGCGAAGCTCGCGAAAAAATTGCTGAAGCATACAAAGATAAGAAAAACTGGGCAAAAATGGCTTTGAAGAACATTGCAAATTGTGGAAAATTCTCTTCAGACCGTACAATCGAAGATTACGTCCGCGATATCTGGCATTTGAAAAAAGTTGAAATTGAATAGAAAGAGATTTGGCTAGAGATATAGAACAATTTTTGTGATTTTTTTAGAAATTTGGGTGGCTTTTGCTCCATTTCATTTCGCAAAAACGGGCTTTCCAGAGTTCCGCTATCGCTCCAGCCTCCTCACTTCGCTTCACTACGTTTCGCTTCGTTGTGGTGGCCGCTTCGCGCTCTTCCAATCCCTGCCACGTTTAAAACGTAAACTTTTCATTTGTACTTGATTAGACTGCTTTTCAATTTGGAAAGCAGTCTTTTGTGTTAAAATAAAGTTTAAAAAAAAAGGTCTGTCCCTGTTTTATGTGTAAAAACAAGGTCTGTCCCTGTTTTATGTGCAAAAACGAGGTCTGTCCCTGTTTTGTGTGCAAAAACAAGATCTGTCCCTGTTTTTTGTGCAAAAACAAGGTCTGTCCCTGTTTTTGTGTAAAAACGAGGTCTGTCCCTGTTTTATGTATAAAAACAAGGTCTGTCCCTGTTTTGTGTGCAATAGCCACGAGTTTTTTGTAAATCATAAAGCTATTTAAAATAAGTTTTTGAAAAAAGGATGAATATGAATAAAAGATCAACACAAGTTTTTGCATCTTTAGGATTATTGCTTACAGCTGCAGTTTGGGGTTTTGCTTTTGTTGTTGTAAAAGACAGTCTGGATTATGTGGGTTCTGTTTATATGGTAGCAATTCGCTTTTCCATCGCTGCAATTGGTCTCGCTATTATCTTCTGTAAGCGTTTGAAAAAAATAGATAAAAAACATCTTTTGATGGGTGGTGTTACGGGGCTTTTTTTATTTTTGGCTTATCTTGTGCAAACTATAGGATGTTCGTATACCACAGCTGGAAAAAATGCATTTTTAACAACAATTTATGTTATTCTCATTCCGCTTATAGGCTGGCCCTTGTATAAAAAACGTCCTCACTGGCATGTTTTTGTGGCTGCAGGTCTGTCCCTCACTGGAATTGGACTTTTAGCACTTGGCGGCGATGATATAAGTGGAATCAATATCGGTGATATTTTAACTTTACTCTGCGGATTGTTTTTTGCGCTTCACATTCTTTGGACAGAAAAATGCAACAAAGAAGGATGTGATACAATTATCATTACAATGCTTCAATTTGCATTTGCCGCCTTTTTTGGTTGGATTTTAGCTCCTTTTATGGACGGAGCTTTTCCGATTGCTGCAATTAAGACACCAAAAGTCATACTTTCCATGCTTTATCTTGGACTTTTTAGTTCAATGATTTGTTTCAGTCTTCAAAATATCGGATTAAAATATGTGCAATCATCTTTAGCGTCGCTTTTCCTAAGTTTTGAATCTGTTTTTGGTGTTCTTTTCAGCACAATTTTCCTGCATGAAACTTTAACATTAAAAATGGCGGCGGGATGTATGTTAATTTTTTCTGCTATAGTCATTGCAGAGTGTTTAAAAAAAGAGTAATATATTGTCAAATTTTTTTTGGAGGTTTTAATATGAAAAAAATATTTTTCGTTGCTTTGGCTTTGTTAGCATTTGCTTTCATTGGCTGTAAAAAAGAAAAAGTTGAAATCAATTCTGCTGCTGATTTGTCAGGAAAAAAAATTGGTGTTCAGACAGGAACTACAGGAGAAACTTGGGTTTCTGAAAATGTTGAAAATGTAAAACTTTCTTCTTTTAAAACAGGAATTGATGCAGCTCTTGATTTGAAAAATGGTGCGATTGATGCAGTTGTTCTTGATGAACTTCCAGCAAAAGAAATTGTTGCTCGCAATTCAGATTTGAAAATAATTCGTGACCAGACTTTTGCAGATAATAAAGAAGAATATGCTATTGCTGTAAAAAAAGGCAACACAGAACTGCTTGAATCAATTAACAAAACAATCACAGATATGAAAAACAATGGAGATTACGAAAAACTCGTTTCAGCATTTATGCCAGTTGACGGTAATATCAAAATTCCTGAGAATGAAGGAACTTCAGGTGATGAAATCGTAAAACTTGGAACAAACGCTGCTTTCCCTCCATTTGAATATGTTGATGGAAAAAATGTAGTTGGTTTTGATATTACAATGGGACAGAAAATAGCAAAAACAACAGGAAAAAAACTTGAAGTTGTTGACATGGCTTTTGACAGCCTTATTCCAGCTCTTCAGTCAGGTACAATTGATTTTATTGCAGCTGGAATGTCGGTGACAGAAGAACGCAAAAAAAATGTTGATTTTTCAGTTCCATATTTCCAGTCTGAACAAGTAATCATCGTAAAAAAATAGTTTAAAAAACGAAAAATAGCAAAGTCAAGGTATTTGTAAAGATACCTTGACGTAATCTGCTTGACAATAAATTTGTTGTAAGAAAACTTAGAACATAAGAGTTAAATGTTCAAAATAGTTCCAGGACAATCTCTTTCAGCATTGCGGGCTGCACACCAGGTTCCTTTTTTGAGGGAAGATTCAAAATCATTTGTTTTTAAGTATTCATATAGAAATCCTGCATTAAAACTGTCACCACAGGCTGTTGTATTTACTGCGTAAACTTTTTCGGTTGGACATTCAAAAAAAATCCCTTTGTTTGCTGCATAAGTAGATTTTGTTCCGCGTGTCACAATTATCATATTGTTTAATTCTGCACTTTTTTGACAAATCAGTTCTTTAAATTCAAGGTCGGTAATCTGATTTTGCGATAGCGAAGTAGATTTTGAAAAAGTTTGCAGGAATTCTTCATCATTAATTTTGATTACAGAAGGAACTGCTTTTTCAATAACATTTTTCAAATCATCACCGATAAAATCAGCCAAAAATAATTTTTTATTTTGTTTTGCAATTAAACAAATGTTTGGGTAAAGATTTTTATCCCAAAAATCAGGTCTGCTTCCAGCCAGCAAAACTGCATCCACATCACAAATGTTTTGTTTTACAAGCTCCAGAAATTTTTCATTCACATTTTTGAGCATTTCTTGCTCTTTCTGAGTGAAATCATTATTTTGTAATGATAAAACAGGTTCGCTTACAACAAGTTCTGTTGTTGTGTTAGCTGAATTGTCGAGCAAAGTCCAACATTCTCGTGTAAATCCTGGAATGGAAAGGGTTTTCAGCGTTAAACCGTCTTTTTGTGCAAGAGTTACAAAAAGTTCCAGATTTTTTTCACCCAACGGACATAAAGTTATTGTACAATTCTTTTCCAGTTGATTCAGAACTCGTGCGGAATTCACTGCTTTTCCAGAAGCGTCCTGACGATAATTTCTTGAACGATTAACTTTTGAAAGCATCAGATTTTCAAAATGAATTGTTCGCTGGATAGTCGAACTTAAACAGATGCAAAGAATTTTCATAATCAACGCTCCTAACTTTAGTCTTTCAAAGTATCAATAATTGCAGGAAAATCATAAATTGAACTAAGTCTGATTGTTTTTCCAGATCTGCCAGAATTCATTTTCCGAGCTTGTAAAAGAGATTCTGCATCATCAGAAAGAGGACGACCATTTTTATTACCAATCAAAATTGCAGTTCCACCCATTGCTGTCCAACCGTCCGTATATTTTTGCATATCATCAAAAAAAAGTGTATTCGCAAGGTCTGTCCCCGATTTTTTCAAAGCGGCAGAATAAGAATGAGGATAAGGTTTTCCAAGAAGTTTTGCGTCACGAATATCAGTAATGTAATCGAAAAGGTCAGAAATACCTAGTTTCTGCAAAACTCGCTTTGCATGTTCCATAGGTGCATTTGTCAGGATGGATTTTGGATAATCAAGAGAAAGCAGAAATTCACGAAGTCCTTGTTGTGGCTGGAGTTCTTCCGCTTCGTTTTCCGGATGAACATGTGCAAAAAAAGCTTCAATATCATTAAAACCTTCAGAACGCAACCATTCGAGTGTTGTAGAATAATGAATGATGTTTTTTTTTCGCAATTCAACGGCAGTTTCAAAATCACAATTAAAATATTCAGCGACACATTCAAGCATGCGGCGTGTAATTCCTGCATCCATTTGTGA
>CAMBMW010000081.1 GCA_945868875.1 uncultured Treponema sp. | reverse complement strand
AAAAACAAGGTTGCTCTGTGTCTCACTCCCTCGCGTCAACATTTTTAAAAAGTTTTTATAATGCGTTTACTCTGACAAGGTCTGTCCCTGCTTTATATAGTTGTATCATTATTAAGAAATCATTATAATTGTAGAAAATGTTCTTTTGAACTTTGATTTTTTGAGTTGTTTAAGAGGTTGATAAAATGGTTACTTGGGCGAACGCAGACAAACTTGCTTCTTGGAAAAAGTTGTTGTCTTTGAAAGGTATGGTTTCTGTGGCTGAGGAATTGAGTTGTGCACAGGCTGCTGATAGGATTGCAAAGTATTCTATTCCAATGGGCGGAAATTTGACTTATAATTATGCTGCAAAACAGATTAATGAGCAGATTTTGAAAACTTTTGCTGAACTTGCGGAAGAACAGCAGCTTGTTGAAAAATATCAGGAATTGTTGAACGGAGAAATCATCAATACTGGTGAAAAACGTATGGTTTTGCATCAGCTTACTCGTGGTCAGCTTGGTAAAGATGTTATGGCTGATGGTGTGAACAAGCGTGAATTTTATTTGAATGAAGTAAAACGTATCAGTGATTTTGCTAACGATGTTCACTCTGGTAAAATTCTGAACGAAAAAGGTGAAAAATATACTACTGTTTGTCAGATTGGTATTGGTGGTTCTGATTTGGGTCCTCGTGCTATGTATCTTGCTTTGGAAAACTGGGCTAAAAAGAATGGTTCTTTCAAAATGGAGGCTAATTTTATTTCAAATGTTGACCCTGACGATGCTGCTTCTGTTTGTAAGAAACTTGATATTTCTAAAACTATTTTTATTCTTGTGTCAAAATCTGGTACTACGCTTGAAACTTTGACTAATGAATCTTTTGTTAAGGAATTTATTAAAAAAGCTGGTTGTGATGCTTCTAAACATATGATTGCTGTTACTTCTGAAACTTCTCCTTTGGCTCACAATCCTGATTATATGGCTGCTTTCTACATGGATGATTATATTGGTGGTCGTTATTCTTCTACTTCTGGTGTTGGCGGGGCTGTTTTGAGTCTTGCTTTTGGTCCAAAGGTTTTCCAGGAATTTTTGGATGGTGCTGCAGAGGAAGATAAGCTTTCTTTGAATAAGGATATCACAAAGAATCCTGCTTTGATGGACGCTTTGATTGGTGTTTACGAACGAAATGTTCAGGAATATCCTGCTACTGCAATTTTGCCTTATTCTCAGGCATTGAGTCGTTTTCCTGCTCATTTGCAGCAGCTTGATATGGAAAGTAACGGTAAATCTGTAAACCGTTTTGGTGAAAAGATTGATTATGTTACTGGTCCTGTAATTTTTGGTGAACCTGGAACAAATGGTCAGCATTCTTTCTATCAGCTTTTGCATCAGGGAACTGACATTGTGCCTTTGCAGTTTATTGCATTTAAGGAAAATCAGACTGGCGATGATGTTGTGATTGAAAACTCAACTAGTCAGGTAAAACTTTGTGCAAATGTTACTGCTCAGATTGTGGCTTTTGCTTGTGGTAAGAATGATGAAAATCCTAATAAAAAGTTTGATGGCGGTCGTCCTTCCAGTTTGATTTATGGTGATAATTTGAATCCTAAATCTCTTGGTGCTTTGCTTGCACACTTTGAAAACAAAGTTATGTTCCAGGGATTTATATGGAATGTGAACAGTTTTGACCAGGAAGGTGTTCAGCTTGGTAAAGTTCTTGCAAAAACTGTTCTTTCTGGAAAAATGGAAGGTGCTTTGAAAGCATACGCAAATCTTTTGATTAAATAGATTTTTTTGAGTGAATAAATTTTTGGGTGAATTGAGTAGATTTTGGCGGCACTAAATAATTCCGTTTTGTGCCTGGCAAAGTTTATAATATTCACCTTGTTTTGCTATTAAATCGCTGTGAGTTCCTGTTTCGCAGATTGTTTTGTGATTTATCACAGCGATTTTATCTGCATTTTTGATTGTAGAAAGTCTGTGTGCAATGACAATTGTTGTGCGTCCTTTTGAAAGTTCGTCAAATGCTTTTTGAATTTTGATTTCGGTGGCTGTGTCCAAAGCTGATGTTGCTTCGTCTAAAATCAGGATTGGAGGATTTTTGAGGAAACATCGTGCGATTGAAATTCTTTGTTTTTGTCCGCCGCTTAATTTGATGCCGCGTTCTCCAACGATTGTTTCATATCCATCTGGCATATTCATTATATCATCATGAATTTCAGCTCTTTTGGCAGCTAAAATGATTTCCTGTTCTGTTGCATTTGGTTTTGCGTATGCAATGTTTTCGCGAACTGAACCTGCAAATAAAAAAACGTCCTGTTGTACAATTCCAATCTGGTTTCTTAGGGAATTGCGTTTTATTTTCTTTATGTTGATTCCATCCAGCAAAATTTGTCCTTCTGAGATTTCATAAAAGCGTGGAATCAGATTGCAGATTGTAGATTTTCCCCCACCACTTGAACCGACAAGTGCGAATTTTTCTCCGGATTTTACTGTAAAATTGATATCGCTTAAAACCTGAATATTGTTTGCGTATGAAAAATTGACGTGTTCAAAACTGATATTTCCTCTTGATGCAAGAATTTCTGCTGCATCCGGGGAATCTGGTTCTTCTGGTTCAGTCTGCATGATTTCTAAAAAGCGTGAAAAACCAGCCATTCCTGTGGAAAACTGTTCAACAAAGTTTGTGAGTTTTCTGATGGGAGCGGTAAAACTTGCAATAAAAAGATTTGCGGCGACTAAATCTGGCAATGTCATTTTGCCTTTCATGATAAAATATCCGCCTGCGGCTAAAACTAGCAGACTTAGTAGATTGTTGCAAAGTTCAATGTTTGAATGAAAAAAAGCCATATATTTGAATCTTATTCTTTTTGCATGACTGTATTTTTTATTCATTGCATCAAAGTTTTTGTTTTCTAATTCTTCGTTTACAAATCCTTTTGTTACTCTGATGCCACTTATGCTTGATTCAAGGTTTGCATTGATTTCGGCTGTGGTTTCTTTGACTTTTTTTGACGTCTTGGAAAGATTTCGTCTTGAAAAAATTACGATGAAAAGGATTATCGGCATGGAGATAATCACAATAATTGCAAGTTCCCAGCGGATTTTTAGCAGGAGAAAAAATGAACCAAAGATTGTTAAAATGGCTATAAAAAAATCTTCTGGACCGTGATGTGCAAGTTCTGTGATTTCAAAAAGGTCTGTAGTTGCACGTGCCATTATTTTTCCAGTTCTGTTTGTGTCATAAAATGAAAAGGGGAGTTTTTCCAGATGTGAAAAAACATCGCGGCGCATATCCTGTTCAATTCTGTTTCCAAAGATGTGTCCCCAATAGTTTACAAACCAGTTGCATAACCAGCGTAAAAAATAGCCAAATCCTAAAACTGCTATGAAAATGGAAAAAAGACGAATGTTTTTATTTGGGATTAGAACATCTAGTGCGTATCGTGAAAACATTGGGAATGCAACGTCTATTGCAGCAATCATGAATGCGCATATCATGTCAGCAATGAAAAGTTTCAGATGTGGTTTATAATAACTGAAAAAGATTTTTATTGGGTTTTTGTGATAATTCATAAGGTATTTTATCAAATCAAACGAGATAAATCAAATAAAACGGGGACAGACCTGGTTTTTGTTAGATTTAATTTTTTTCGGGGCGTTGCGGGGTGTCCCCGCAGAGAGGGTAGCGGAAGCAACTTGTTGCTGGAGCGAGGGGGAGACTTCCCCCTCTTTTTTTCCTTTTTATTTTTTCTTGTCTTTTATGCAGAAAAATTGTATATTTTATGTATAAATATGCATAAAAGGTAAATATGAAAGAAAGACAGTCTAGATTAAAATCAATAAAAACCTTAATAAAGAATAATGTTATTGAAAGTCAGGATGATTTGCTGTCGCTGCTTTTGGCTGAGGGTTTTGAGGTAACGCAGGCAACTTTGAGCCGTGATTTAAAACTTTTGAAAGTGGGAAAAATTCCTGACGGGCAAAATGGTTATATGTATGCGCTTCCTGACGAGGGTGAAAACACTGAAACTGAAGCAATTTATGTGCAGGATTTTTTGCGTGGATATATCAGTATTGATTACAGCGGAAATATTGTAGTTATTAAAACTTTTCCAGGTCATGCAAATACAGTTTGTAATGCGATTGACAATTTGAACTTTGAGGAAGTTTTGGGAACTGTTGCGGGTGATAATTGTATGTTTGCGTGTTTGAAAGAAGGTGTTTCTGGGGAAATGTTTTTAAAAAAGTTAAAAAAATATATTCCTGGAATTGAAGATTAAATTGATTTGGGTTAAGTTATAGTAATGAAATTTACAAGTACAAGAAATAAGAATTTGTCGGTTGGATTTTCTCAGGCGGTAAAAGAATGTTATCCTTCTGATGGTGGAGTTTTTGTTCCTTCATCTATTGAAGATATGCGCCGCTGGATTTATTATATTAATGAAAATACATCTTTTACATCTATTGCAGGTTCTTTGACTTCTGCTTTGATAAAAGATGAACATTCTCCTATCATTTGTGAAAAAATTGCTACAGATGCATTTAGTTTTAGTCCAAAAATCTCTCAGCTTGAGAATAATCTTTTTTTTATGGATTTGTCTGGTGGATTTACCGGCTGCCACAGGGATTTTGGAGTTTCTTATCTTTGTTCATATCTTGAAACCACTTTGCAATTGACTGGCGGCAATGTGATTTTTCTTGATTACACTCACGGAAATTTAGGTGCAACTTTGGCTTGTGCATTGCGGGGCAAAAAACATATTAAAGCAGTTCTTGTTTATGAGAAAAATCAAGTGCGTGGTCTAGAACAGAATGATTTTGTCTGGAACGGCGGTAATATTTATCCGGTAGAAATGGAAGGTTCGGAAGGAAATATAAAATCTGCTTTATCTCAGGTTTTTGCTGATAAGGAATTTGTGAATGCTTTCAATTTGTCAGTTGCAAATACAACAAACGTGTGTCGGCTTTTAGGACAGATTTTTTGTTTTCCATATTCTTTTGCGCAGATTAAAAATAAGACTAATTCTGATATTTATTATGCTGTTGATTCTGGAACTTATGGACTTTTGATGGCGGGATTGTACAGCTGGCGTTTTGCTTTGCCAGTAAGCGGATTTATTATTCCGTCAACTCCATCCTTAACTGTTGATTATTCTGGAAATCCAATAATTCTTGATTCTTTTGTGGATATGAATAAACGGGGAAACTCAAATCCTGCTGTTCCTGCCAATCTTGAAAGGCTTGAAGACTTTTTTAGTTCCTACAAAATGATGATGAGAAGTTTTGTTTATCCTGTGCAGATTGATAAAGAAACTCAGGAAAAGGCTTCAAAAGAATTGTATATTAAATATGGTTTGTTTGCAGATGAAAAAACTTCCAAAGCTTATGCAGCACTAAAAGAACGTCGTGATGTTTTAAGTGAGGATGAGTCTTGTGTTGTTCTGACGGCTTTAGATCACCCGAGTCTTTCAAGTGATTATTGCCGCCACGTGGTTGGAGAAGAGCCTTTGATGCCAGATAACATCAAAAAAGCTCAACTCCATGTAAAAACTAGTAAAAAAGTTATTACAAGTGCTTCTGAACTGAAAGAAATCATCAAATCTCTGAACTAATTTTCAGTTTTTTTTGTTTTTCCTTTCTTGTTTGAAGTAGATTCTTTTTTTTCACTTTTTGCTTTAGTTTTCTCAGTTTTGGCTGTGGCAGATTTTTTTGTTTTGTTAACTGGAGCAAATGGTTTTACGAAAAGCTCTGCTTTATATTCTGCTTCGTCTTTTGCTTTGCAGATTGTTCTATAAAGTTCAAAGACAGATGGCAGTTTTGATTTTTTTGCATTTAACAGCATCTGAGCAAAAACAAGATTCAGGTTTTCTTCGAGCAGTTCTTTGTTGAACCATAATGTTCCGTCAAAATAATTTGCTCCACTTAAGTTCTTTGCAAATTTTCCACGAACAAGGAAATCAATTATTTCAAATGCAACTTTTTTGCTGTTTTTGGGCAGTTTTGATGATTTTCCAAGGGGACTGATTTTGAACAGTTTTTTCAGGGCGTAAGCAAAATCTTTTTGCAAATATGAATTAAGTTTTCTACCAAGATTCCATTTGTCTGCCAGTGAGTTTTGTGAATATTCTGCACAAAGTGCGTCGCAAAGCAAAAGTAATTCCAGTTTTTCATCTTTTTCAATCAAAAGCTTTACAAAATCTTGTGGAATTTCTGTTTTCTCAAGTAATTGCTGAAGGTTTTCCTGATTTTCTTGAACTTCAGAATCAACTTTCAAACAATCTGACTTATTTTTGCCGCCATTTTTTGGAGTTGGAACGTCTGCTTCTGATTTTTGCAAAAGCATTTCATTATGAATCTGAATTAAAATCTTAACTTTATTTTTGAATAATGCAAACTGTTTATCGCTTGAAGCAGGAGTTTTTACGCTGGCATCAAGCAAAGAGAACCTTTGTGCAGTCTGATAGAATGTGATAGCTGCATTTTTTGCATCACTAAGAATTCTGTTGATTTTAGAAACAGAAATCTTTTTTGCCGAATCGTCAGTTTTTTTGATTTCAGTTTTTTGAGTATCTTCGGTTGATGAATCTTCAGATTTTTGTGATGCTTTGCTGCTTTTTTCAATTTCTTTTGCAATCGGGATAAGTGCTGCATTTGCAAATTTTTCCAGATCATCATACAAATCTTTATAAATGATTTCCTGCCATGCTGATTCAATATCTTCACAACCACGGCCAGCCAAAGAATCGCACAGGATTTTAAATCTGTGGTCTGCTTCGTCTGTAACTTCCTGAATATTTATTAAAACTTGATATTCAAAACCGTTGAGCATTACAAACATGCCCTTCTGACAGATTTCACTTGATTTTCTGATGTACCAGAGTCTGCTTCTGTGTTCCTGGAAGATGCAGTATTTGTTGTCATCGTTTGAAAGACCTAATCCTTCAGAAATACTTCGTGTAACAAGTTTGATTTCATCGCCATTTCCGGTTTTTACGGCATAAGGAGCTGACTGTTTTATCCATCCGGATGCTCTGTCGTATTTGTTATTGTAGAAAACAACAGTTCTTTCGCTGCCTGCTCCATTTGAATATGCAAAAACATTTTCGTTTACGTGACCGTTTTCCCACAAATCATAAAGCAGGAAATTTTCAACTCCACTGAACAGATATCGTTTTTTCATTAGAGGGAAGATGTCGTGCCAGTGACGGTCTACAAGATACTGACTTGGTTTTTCATCTTTATACGCTTTTGTATACTCCATACCGTATTTTTCGGTAAATCCTTCGATTTGACCATGACCAAACATTGGAAGACCTGGCATTGTTATCATCAAGGTGCAGACACCAAAGTATTTATCGCCATCACCGAATTGGGCAATTGCAGTTTCTTCATCAGGATTGTTCATAAAGTTTACATATCGCTTGAGAATCTGCGGGTCAAAATTAATTGTATTTTTGATAGTATCACGATATTTTTGATTTTCTTCTTTTTTGAGCATGTTCATGAAAGCAGAATTGTAAACACGATGCATTCCAAGAGTTCGAACAAAATATCCTTCCATCATCCAGAAAGCTTCGGCAAGCAAAAGTGTATCAGGACACTCTTTTGCAACACGGTCAACGACTTCTCGCCAGAATTCATTTGGAATTGCATCGTTGAATTGAGAAGTTGTCATTGCATATTCTGAGCGGGAATAAATATCGCCTCCGTGGCCTGGTTCCGGATACCAAAGCCGGCGAATACTCTTTTTTGCAAGAACCATTGCAGCATCAAAACGAATAATCGGGAAGTTGCGGGCAACATGAAGAATTTCCTGCATTACAGCTTCTCTTGCCTGAGGATTTAAAAAGTCAATCTGAGCAGTGTCGTTCCAAGGAAGTCCAGTTCCATCATTTCCGTGATAAATATAACGAACATCACCAGTTTGATTATCAACTCGTTTAAAGACTACGGCGCAATCATCTTTGGAATAATAATGGTCTTCCAGATAGATGCTTGTGCGTGAATCTTGCGAAAGATTTTCACCAGAGAATGAATAACCTAATGCATCTCGACGCTGAACAAATAAATCCGGGCGGTTCATAACCCAATCGCTGTCCATTCCTGTGTGATTTGGAACCATATCAGAAGCAAGACGAATTCCCCTTTGCCAGAGTCTTTGTCTGAGGTTTGCAAGTGCATCCCATCCGCCAATATTTGAAGCAATATTATAATCATAAAGAGAATAGGCACTGGCAGCAGCTTCAGGATTTCCGCAAATCTGTTTGATTCGTTTGGAAGCTTTTGAGCGTTCCCATAATCCAATGAGCCACAAACCTGTAAATCCTTCATCGCGCAGACGGTCAAGTTCCGGGTCTGGAATCTGGTCAAGACGAGTAATTGGATATCCGTATTGTTTTGTAAGCTGGTCAAGCCATACAAGAACCGTCTTTGCCATCAAAATAACGTTTGGCATCCATTCACTGTCTGGACTAAATCTTTCGTATTCGTTCATGAGGTTTTCAAATGAATATGGAACCATGTCAGGAAGGTCTCCGCCACCAAATCCCTGCCAGCTTGCTTTTTCTTCTTCGCTGATAGCGTCCATTCCAGTCAAAATGCGTTTAAGCCATTCGCCAAGGAATTTATCCCAATATTTTTGGATGTATTCGAGCTGACCTTTGAGACTGTCTGGAGAAAATGTAACAGGTTCTCTCATCATTGTGATTAAATCGTGATTGAAAGGACCGAAACTTGATTTTGATTGAGCAAATTTTTGAATGGTTGCCCATGTTTTTGAATAATCTGCATTTTTTTCATCAAGCGTAGTATCGCTGAAAAGCAGGAAAAAAGGTTTGAAGGCAGGATTTTCGTTTGCAAGATGAAGAAGAATCAATTCTTCTAAAGTTTGTTCGCGATTTGAACGTTCTTTTCCAGTTCCTGCATCAACAGCATTTCTCAAAAGATATTCACTTGCTGAACATTTTTCCTGGAATACTTCAACAGGTGGAAATTCTTCCATAAAATCAAGTAAAAGCTGGTCTATTGCTTTTGGTGTAAACTCAGAATCGAGAGTTGCAAGAAGTTCCTTTGCAAAGTCAGGTTCTTTATCTCGACGGAAAATAAAGCATACGTAATGAAGGATTTCATCAATCAATCCCATTGCGTTTAATTGTCCAGCTGAAACTTTTTGATTTTTATCTCCTGTTGTCTGCTGAATGTAGTCATTATAAATTGTCTGAAATTCGCGAACATTATTCATATTTGCAAAAACAACATTTCCGCTGGAAGCAAAAAGTCCTTTATTAAAATTACACAAAGTACGAACTTTTCTGGAAATGTGAAACTCATTGTAAGAAATCTGCATGTTTCCTCCAATAAAAAGTCAATCAAGAAATTACAGTTTTCTATTTGACTTTTTATGTACATTCATATTGAAATTCTTGTATCACAAGTTTTCAGTGGAATGCGGTTTAAATAAAAAGTCTGCAACGCAAACTTTTGTAAAATCAAAATCACAGCGTTTAGTGATTTCATGTTACAAATAAATAGGACAAATGTCGAGTTTTAAATTTT
>CAMBMW010000080.1 GCA_945868875.1 uncultured Treponema sp. | reverse complement strand
AAATTCCAACGATTTTTTTCATTCGAAAAAATCCTCCGTTTTATTCGGAAAAAAAAGCGTGTTTTTTGGGGAAAATTGATTATAATTTTTTGTTATATTTATTTGGAAAGAAATGTGATGATTTAGTTTGAAGATATTCTTAAAAGTAAAAAAAATAAACAAAATACTACTTGACATTATATGAGTAAAATAGGATAATGACTATATGAAGAAAATTGAAATTTTAGATTCCACTTTACGTGATGGGGCTCAGGGAGAGGGTGTTAGTTTTTCTGTAAAGGATAAAATTTATATCTGTCAGGCTTTGGATGAACTTGGAGTTGACTTCATTGAGGCTGGTAATCCTGGTTCAAATCCTAAGGATATGGAATTCTTTACTGAGATTAGAAATGTAAAACTTAATCATTCAAAACTTTGTGCTTTTGGCTCTACTAGGCGTGCTGAAATTTCTTGTCAAAATGATAAAAATTTACAAAGTTTAATTGCAGCAAACACTGACTATGTTGTCATTTTTGGAAAATCATGGACTTTTCAAGTTACTGATGTGCTGAAAACTACACTTGATGAAAATTTATTAATGATTAAGGAATCTTGTGAATATTTGTGTTCTCATAATAAGCATGTTTTTTATGATGCTGAGCATTTTTTTACTGCATATTTTGAAAATCCTGATTATGCATTAAAAACTTTACAAGCGGCTGTTGAAGGAGGAGCAGAGCTTCTTTGTCTTTGTGAAACAAAGGGTGGTTTTATGATTGACGACTGCCGGAAAGTTGTGCATGGTGTAGTTCAGCGTTTTGGTAATCGTGTAAAAATCGGAATTCATACTCATAATGATTGTGGACTTGCGGTTGCAAATTCGCTGGTTGCTGTTCAAGAGGGGGCTTCCCACGTTCAGGGAGTTTTGCTTGGTTTTGGAGAAAGAACAGGAAATGCAAATTTATCTACTATAATTGCTGATTTACAATTAAAGATGGATTATCAATGTGTTCCATCTGAAAAAATAAAGAATCTTACTTCAATATGTAAGAGAGTAGCGGAAATCACTAATATCAGTATGAATTCTCAAATGCCGTTTGTCGGTTCTAGTGCATTTGCTCATAAAGCCGGTATGCACATCGATGCTGTATTAAAAAATCCAATGGCATATGAACATATTTCTCCTGAAGTGGTTGGAAATTCTCGAGTGTTTTTGATGAGTGAAGTTGCAGGACGCAGTACGGTAATCGAAAAAATCCAGAAATTTGCTCCTGAAATTAAGAAAACAGATGAAGTTGTTTCAGATATTATACAGCAGGTGAAAAATCTTGAGGCAAAAGGATATCAATTTGAAGGTGCTGATGGAAGTTTTGAATTACTGGTCAAAAAGATTACGGGAAAATATTCACCTTTTTTTAAACTTCATTATTATCAGACAACAGGTTCAAACCCTCGCCCTGAAGAAGGTGTATGCTGTTGCGCTCAACTTAAAGTTGAAGTGGATGGACAGATAGAAATCACTGCAGGAGAAGGGGATGGACCGGTCAATGCTCTGGATATTGCTCTTCGAAAAGCTCTGGAAAAATTCTATCCAGTTGTTTCGAAATTTAGGCTTGAGGATTATAAAGTTCGTGTTGTTGACGGAAAGTCCGCTACCGCTGCTAAAGTTCGTGTAATAATTGAAAGTTCGGATGGTGAATCTTCCTGGACTACTATTGGAGTTTCATGTGACGTTATTGAAGCTTCATGGATTGCTCTTGTAGATTCTTTTGAATATAAATTAAGTAAGGATTTATAAAAAAGTTAAAGTATAGAATTATAAAGTTTCTATTAACATTTATCTTAATCAACAAGTGTTCCAGAAAAATCTAGAGGAAACCAAAGGAAAATTGTTTGAAAAAAAAGGAAATTTGTGTTATCATTAATAGAAATCTTGAAAAATAATTGATAATAGGAAAATAAAATGAATAAAAAAATTGCTTTGATTCCAGGTGATGGAATTGGCCCAGATGTTGTATCTGAAGCTGTAAAAGTCTTAAACAAAGTTGCTGAAATCTATGGACATCAGTTTTCATATGAAAATGTAATAGCTGGTGGTTCAGCAATAGATAAATTTGGTCATCCTCTTCCTGATGAGCAGTTAAAAATCTGTCTTAATTCTGATGCTGTTCTGCTTGGAGCTGTTGGTGGTCCAAAATGGGATAATGTTGAGCCTGCTTTACGTCCTGAAAAAGGTCTTTTAGGTTTAAGAGGAGGAATGAAAGTTTTTGCAAATCTTCGTCCAGCTGTAATTTTTCCTCAACTAAAAGCAGCTTGTCCTTTGAAAGATGAAATTATAAAAGATGGTTTAGATATTTTGATTGTTCGTGAACTTACAGGTGGAATCTATTTTGGAGACAGAGGTTTTTCAGAAGATGGAAAAACTGCATGGGACACAGAAAAATATTCAACTTACGAAATTGAAAGAATTTTAAAGATAGCTTTTGAATCTGCAAAAAATAGACGAAAAAAGGTTACGGTTGTTGATAAAGCAAATATTTTGAATACATCAAGATTATGGCGTTCTGTAGCAGAAAAAATGCACAAAGATTATGCTGATATAGAATTAAATTTCTTGTATATAGATAATGCTGCAATGCAAATTGTTAGAAATCCAAGTCAATTTGATGTTATCGCAACTTCTAATATGTTTGGTGATATTCTTTCAGATGAAGCAAGTCAGATTACAGGATCAATTGGTATGCTTGCGTCTGCATCTTTAGGGGATGGTACAGGACCTGGTCTTTATGAACCAATTCATGGTTCGGCTCCTGATATTGCCGGAAAAAACCTTGCAAATCCTTTGGCAACAATTCTTTCTGCAGCTATGCTTTTACGTTATGATTTTAAACTTGAACAGGAAGCAAAAGCAATTGAGAATGCAGTCAATGAAGTTTTGAATCAAGGTTACAGAACCGGAGATATTGCTGGCAATGTTGATTATGTAAAATCAATTGGAAAACTTGTTGGTACTAAAGAAATGGGCGATTTGGTTGCAGCAAATATTAAGAAGTAACTAAAAAGGAAAATATGAAAAAAACAGTTTTGTTTTTGTTATCTTCTGTATTAATTCATAATATGTTTTTCTCTGCATCGTCATCTTTATACGAACAGGATTTTTCTATAAAGGTAATAGTTCCATCAACTGAAAGTAAACTTGTTACTTCTCCTCAACCTTTTGAAAATGATCTTACTTCTGTAGAATTAACAAAAAAAATGGGAAATGGAATAAATCTTGGTAATACTCTTGAAGCATTTAGAGGATATAATCAATCTACGAAACGTAATCCTTCTTCTTATGAAACTCTTTGGGGGCAGCCTGAAGCTCAGTCTCGTCATTTTGAAGGGTTTGCAAGAGCTGGTTTTAAATCTGTTAGAATTCCAATTGCATGGACAAATATGATGGATTATGAACACGGTGATTTTACTATAGCAGCAGCTATGCTTGATAGAGTAGAAGAAGTAGTGAACATGGCTTTAGATGCAGGTTTATATGTTGTGATTAACGACCATTGGGATGGTGGTTGGTGGGGATTATTTGGATCCGCCGACAAATCACATCGTGAAATGGCTGTGAAAATGTATAAATCTATGTGGCTTCAGATTGCAAATCGATTTAAAAATTATTCTGATAGATTAATTTTTGAAGGCGGAAATGAAGAACATGGTGATGGATTTAATCTTGAAACTGTTTTTTCAAATAAAAAGAAAGGAGTTTTATCAGAAAATCAAAAATATGATTGTGCAAATCAAGTAAATCAGTGTTTTGTTGATGTTATTCGTTCTACTGGTTCAAACAATCAATACAGATTTTTATTAATTCCAGGATATAATACTGATATTGATAAAACTTCGCATCAAAGCAGATTTGTTATGCCTAAGGATTCAGCATCTAATAAACTTATGATTTCAGTTCATTATTATACCCCTTCTGATTATTGTATTCTTTCTGAAGATGCAAGTTGGGCAAAAGTCAAAATGAATTGGGGTTCAGATTATGAAAAAAAAATTATGGCGACAAATTTTGAAAAAATGAAAGAGTTTGTTGACAAAGGATACGGTGTTGTAATTGGGGAATATGGTGTAGCATTAACAAAAAGTACTAAGAAAAAAGAAGGTACTGTGGAATGGCTTTCTTGTGTTTTAGAAAACTGTGATAAATTGAATTATTGTCCAATACTATGGGATTGTAGTAGTTTATTTTCACGAACAGGAAAAATTGGTTTTAAAGAATCAGATGTTGCTGCAATATATAGTAATAGGGAGTAATAAAAAGGAATTATAGTAGAATATGGAATATGGATTTATAAGGAAAAAGGGACTTTTGTTTTCTCAAGATATGCTTAATGTTATTGGTGTAGATGATACTTCAGGCGAATTTACTGGAAAAATTCCTTATGGTCCAAAATATGTTGATGATGATGTTTTTTCAGAATGTCCTTATGAGCAGCTTATTTTTCCAGATTCTGTAGAAAAACTGGGAAATCATGTTTTGGAAAATTCACTAGCACTTGAATATGTAAAACTTCCTTCAAGTTTGACTGAATTGCCAGAATATTTGTTTTCTGGATGTAGAGCACTTAGTTCTGTTTCCATACCGCTTGTAATTACTGATTTTCCAGAGGGATTGTTTCAGAATTGTGAATCGCTGAAAGAGATTCCGTTTCGTACAGGATTAACAGTTCTACACAAAAATGTTTTTAGAGGTTGTTTTTCCTTAAAATCACTTGTTATTCCTGAAAGCGTAAAGAAAATTGAATCTTTTGCCTGTGCCGATTGTGTTTCCCTGGAAAGTTTAATTCTGCCTTCGAAGATTGAATATATAGAAGAAAATGCGTTTGAAAATTGTAATTCATTACGAAGTATCAGAATTGACAGTGAAAATCCAGATTTCTTTATTTCGGAAGAAGGAAACCTTTGTTCCAAAAAAGACAATAAGATAATTATTAAAGTTTCTAAAAAACAAGAACAGGAAGTGAAGTTTTTTAATGATAATCTGAATGATAATGCAATGGAAATAGAATCAACTTCCGACTTAGAGATGAAAGGTGCTTTTTTTCTTTCAGATGAAGAAGTGTTTGAAGAAGATGATACTTTTTATAGTCTTGAAATAGGTGCAAGTGATGAAGAAATAAATAATATAAATATAGAAGAAAATTATCAAAATAAACGAAATCTTTATAATAATGAGGAAGTAAAAATGATTGATGAGAACAATGTTGATTCAATGTTAGCAGACATTATGGGTGAAAAAAAGGAAAGTGAAACTGCAGCAAATGTTTCTGTGAATCCACAGGAATTGGAAATTCTTTCTCATACGATGAGCGTTATGGAAGATTCTTCTCAGACAAATAATTCTGCAGCAATCACTACTGATGAATTGGAAAAATTATTTGAAAAAAATGAAGAAAATACTCTTGCTTCACAGAAAGTACAGGATGAAACAAATAAAATTGATCCGAAAATTCAAATTCTAGTAGATTCTGTTGAGTTTGGAAAGATATTGACCTTTGAGCCAAAGAATGAAGTTCCTGAAGATCCTGATTTATTTGTTATCGCAGAAAAAACAATCACAGATGAAGCTGGAAATAAATGTTTTACACCAAAATTAATTTCATGTTGTAAAACTTTTGCTAGAATTCATGATTTTGAACACGTTGTTCTGGTTAGTGGAATTCCATTTGATAATGATGAATTTATGCAATTCTTTCATCATTATATTGTAAAGAAGAATGTGATTCTTGCTTGCGAAGCATCATCTCCTTCTACTCTTTCAGATTATTGTAAAAAAGTTTGTGAAGAAGCTAGAATTAGTCTGAATAGCGCTGAATTGAATGACCAAAGAAAACGAATTTCTATCAAAACTAATACATTAATTAAACTTGTAATCAAAGATAAATATGATTGCTGAGATTAGCAGGTTGAATGTTGAGCTTTTATTTTATATTTTGAGTGGCTTTTTTAGTTGTTTCGATTCCTTCGATTTAGTTTAGGAATCTAGCAGCAAAAAAACTTCTTTTTAATTATATTTTAGATAAAGGATTTTGTATAATGAAAAGTGATAATGCAAAAAAAGGAATTGCTCGTGCTCCTCATCGATCTTTATTTTATTCGATGGGATATACTGATGAAGAATTGGAAAGACCTCTTGTTGGTGTTTGTTGTGCAAAAAATGAAATAATTCCTGGACACATAGAATTGGATAGAATAGCTGAGGCGGTTAAAGCTGGAATTCGAATGGCTGGTGGTACACCAATCGAATTTCCTGCAATTGGGGTTTGTGATGGAATTGCTATGGGGCATGAAGGCATGAAATATTCTCTTGTCACAAGAGAATTGATTGCAGATTCTATCGAATGTGTTACAAAAGCTCATCAGTTTGACGCATTAGTGATGATTCCAAACTGCGATAAAATTGTGCCGGGAATGCTTATGGCTGCGGCTCGTCTTGATTTGCCTACAGTTTTTTGTTCAGGTGGACCAATGATGCCAGGTCATTTGCCTTCGCATGAAGAGGGAAATCCATATTCTGATAAAAACCTTTCACTTACAGATATGTTTGAGGCAGTGGGGGCTGTTGCTTCTGGAAAAATTACAGAAGCACAACTAAAAGAAATGGAACAGATTGCTTGTCCTGGTTGTGGTGCTTGTTCTGGTATGTTTACTGCAAATTCTATGAACTGTCTAACAGAAGCAATTGGATTGGGACTTCCTGGAAACGGTACTATTCCTGCTACAATGGGAAAAAGAATTGCTCTTGCAAAGCATGCCGGTATGAAAGTAATGGAACTTTTGGAAAAAAATATTACAGCACGCTGCATGTTAACTCAAAAGCATTTTGAAAATGCTCTTGCAGTTGATATGGCTCTTGGCTGTTCATCAAATACTATGCTTCATGTTCCGGCAATTGCACATGAAGCAGGTTTATCAATTGACTTACATAAAGTAAACGAGATTTCAAACAGAACACCTAATCTATGTCATCTGGCTCCAGCTGGTCACACATTTATGTGTCAACTTGATGATGCAGGTGGTGTTCAGGCGGTTCTTGCAGAACTTGCAAAAAAAAATCTGATTGATACTAGTTTGATGACAGTAACAGGAAAAACAATCTCTGAAAATATCAAAGGTGTTAGGAATCGAAATCCTGAAATTATAAGACCTATTGAAAATCCGTTTAGTGATAATGGTGGTATTGCAATTCTATTTGGTAATCTCGCACCAAATGGAACTGTAGTAAAACGTTCTGCCTGTGCAAAAGAATTGATGCATCACACAGGTCCTGCACGAGTATTCAACGATGAAAGTGAAGCAATGGATGCAGTACAAAAACAACAGATTAAACCAGGTGATGTTGTTGTTATTAGATATGAGGGACCAAAAGGTGGACCTGGAATGCGCGAAATGCTGGCTGTTACTGCTGCACTTGCTGGACAGGGATTGGATAAACAAGTTGCCTTGATTACAGATGGACGCTTTAGTGGAGCTACAAGGGGAGCCTCTCTTGGACATTGTTCACCAGAAGCTGCCGACGGTGGACCAATTGCATTGGTTCAAGAAGGTGATTTAATTGAACTTGATATCAATAATTATAAAATTACTTTGAAGGTGAGTGAAGAGGAACTTGCAAAACGAAGAGAAAATTGGAAAGCACCTGAACCAAAAGTAAAATCTGGTTACCTTGCACGTTATGCCAAGCTTGTTTCAAGTGCAGATAAAGGGGCAATTCTTCAGTAGAAAATAATAAAAAAAAAGACGAAGTTCAAAATCTTAGCGTAAGGTAATTTGACTTCGTCTTTCTTATTTTTTATGCTTTTTTTGAAACTCTTTTTTTCATGAAAATCAGAAATCCAAAAAGCAAAGTAAGTCCGATTATCCAGGAAATAATTGCACTTATAACAGCTCCTAGATTTTGTGTAAGTCCTGCAACTATGTATGATACAAAAGAAATAGAAGCAACAGAAATTGCATAAGGTAGTTGTGTTGAAACATGATTTACGTGATTACATTGAGCACCAGCACTTGCCATAATTGTTGTATCTGAAATAGGTGAACAATGGTCACCGCAAACAGCACCAGCCATGCAGGCAGAAATGCAGATGATTCTGATTGTTCCTTCTGGAAAAGCCGCAATGCAGATTGGAATCAAAATGCCGAAAGTTCCCCATGAAGTACCAGTGGCAAAGGCAAGAAAACATGCAATGATAAAAATGATAGAAGGTAGGAACATTTTAAGTCCCGCTGCAGAACCTTCAACAATACCAGCAACATAATCTTTTGCACCAAGGCTATCTGTCATAGATTTGAGCGTCCAGGCAAGAGACAAAATCAAAATGGCTGGAACCATAGCCTTGAATCCTTCTGGAACACAAGATAAAGTATCAGAAAAATTCAAAATTTTTCTAATGTTATAGAAGATTATTGTAATAATCAATGTGCCAAAAGAACCAAGTACTAGACCAACAGAAGCATCTGAATTCGAAAAAGCAGTTATAATATTCATATAACTCTCGTTTGCAACAAGATTTCCATCAACTTCAATCATCTTTGTAAAAAAGCCGCCTGAATAAATCATGCCGATAACACAAAGAACTATCAGCACAATAATAGGTAGAATCAAATCAATCACTTTGCCTTTTTCTGCTGTAGAATTCGGTTTTGTTTCATTTTTGTCTTCCATAATTGAAATTGCTTTTTCGTATTTTGACATACTCCCGAATTCAAAGCGCATAAAAACCATTGAAAACATCATTATAATGGTAAAGATTGCGTAAAAATTGAAAGGAATTGCTTTGCAGAAAAGTTGAATTCCGTTTTCTGTTCCTGAAACAAATGCTGCAACTGCAGCTGCCCATGAAGAAATTGGAGCAATGATACAGATTGGGGCGGCTGTAGAATCAATCAGATATGCAAGTTTTTCTTTAGAAACTCCATATTTATCTGTAACAGGTTTCATTACAGAACCTACAGTGAGACAGTTGAAATAATCATCTATAAAAATCAGAATACCCAGTATAATTGTACAAACTTGTGCACCGACTTTTGATTTTATATGTTTTTTTGCCCAATTACCAAAAGCTGTAGAGCCACCAGCTTTGTTTATTAGAGCTACAAGAATTCCCAAAATGACAAGGAAAACAAGAATTCCGACATTATATGAATCTGTCAGGGAACCGACAAGACAGTCGCTGAAAACATGATTCAAAAATCCTGGAAAACCTGAGGCAGAATCAATGGCAAAGAAAATTCCACCAATAATGATTCCGATAAACAATGAAGAATAAACTTCTTTTGTACAAAGTGCTAAAACTATGGCAACAATTGCAGGAATCAAAGCCCAAAATGTTCCATTTAAAACAAACTCCATAAAAATTCTCCTAAAAATTTTTTGAATAAAATGTTATTGTTATTTTTCGTTAAAATAACAATATGAAATGTAAAAATTATACCACTACTTAAAAAGAAATAAAAGTTCAAACTTCAGATTTTGAGAAATTTTTGTATAATCAAAAAAAGAGAAATAATTTTATTTGAATTAATGAAAAACCAAAAACTCAAGTTGAAATAATGCAAAGTATAAAAAGTTTAGTATGTGAATGTGCATAGCATTTTTTCACGATATTTTACATAAAGGAAAAATTTGTAAAAAAATAATTGGACAAATGTCGAGCTTTGAATTTTTATTTTTAGGGTGGCTTTTTGCTTCGCAAAAATCAGGCTTTTCAG
>CAMBMW010000079.1 GCA_945868875.1 uncultured Treponema sp. | reverse complement strand
CTCTTTTATTATTGACTTTTTTACATTTATTGATAAATTTTCTATATGAAGAAATTTTTTTTATGTTTATCAGTTTTTATTTACATTTTCTCATACTCTTTTGCTTCATCAAATAATAATACTCAAATTATTCAATCAGGGCATTGGGTTTATGATGCTTTAGAAACTCTGCAATCGGAAATAAAGCAACCTTTTTTTACACAGAATCAACCTATGAGTGTTGGACAGATGAAATTTCATTTTGATAGAATTGATGAGAACTTACTTTCTGATTCTGGAAAAAAACTTTATCAAAAAATCGAGAACTTTTTATATCATTCTGATGATTTTTTGCCTGCTCATGATTTACGCTTTTTTGCAAATCTGTTAACTTCTCCAGAAATATATTTAAAATCAAACGAAAACATTCCTCTTTCTTTGGATTACTTTTTAAATAATCGTTTTTTGACAATTCCAATATTATTTGGTTTTTCAGATTATGTAACAATTCAATCTGATTTTTTTGTTGCTAAAAACTATTCTGCTATGCATGAAAATTCAAATTTCACGAACATTCCTTACGCCTCAAATCATTTCGATTTTAGTTTTCCAACTTTTTCTTATGGAAGTACTGGAGCTTTTTTTGACAACTGGGGAATTTCTTTTCATATGGGAAAACAAGGAATGCAATTGGGGAATACTAAACTTGGAAGTATCATATATAACAATACTTTTGAAACTGATTTTTATTCTGAACTTAGTATTTTTTCTGAACGATTAAAATATTCATTGAATGTTTCTCAGATTAATAATGAAACTTTTCTTTATCTTCATCAACTTGATACAAGACCAGCAAAAAATTTCAGACTCAGCGTGATTGAAGGTTCACTTTTAAATTCTGCTTTTCAGCTACGTTATTTAAATCCATTTATGATTATGCATCAATTTGCATCCTGGGAAGATGATTATCCTAAAATGACAGAGAATCAAGAAAAGTATTATAGTGAAGGTTATTTTTGCGCATACCTTGCTTTCACAGCTGAGTTTATACCTTTTAAGAACTTTAGGATTTATGGTTTATATGCTCAAAATGAAATTCTTGATTTAGGTGGAAGTCGCTCTGATGCTTCACTTTCAGTTCCAGACAGTTTAGGTGGTCAACTTGGATTTGAATATAATTTTTCTTTACCAAATGAAGGTTATTTAACTGCAAATCTTGAATGTCTTTACACTTCTCCGTATCTTTATGTGAAACAAAGTCCAGACTGGTCTCTTTTTCGTTCACGGACTTCTCCAAATATGAATGGTTGTGTAAACACATGGATTGGCTCTCCCTTTGGGCCTGATTGTTTTGCAGTGCAGCTTTATACAAAATATGATCCTATCTCAAACTGGGATATTTCTTTTGGCTATCTTTTTAAAATTCATGGTGAAAATAATGCAATTTCTCTTTTTTCAAACAGCTATGATTCAGAAAAAGGTATCTATACATATTATCCGTCTGTTGAATACGAGCTTGCACAAGAAAATGAAAATTCTCAGGGAATGTCTGCTGCCAAAAATAAAGGACGATACATGTGGATGACCGGAAATGCTGAATACACTCATCAACTTGCAGTCAAAGCAAATTTTTCTCCTGTAAATAAATTAAAATTCACCGGGCAATTTATCTATGATTTTATTTTCAATCACAAAAATCAAACGGGAAACTTTCAGAATGGATTTGAATTTTCTTTTGCTGCAGAGTATTCTCTATTTTAGTTTTTTTTGATATAATTTTATTAAATTTTAGTTTCTTTACACATTTTTTAAAGTTCAAGTCAGTTTTATGATTTTACATATTTTTTTCAATTGTGATATTCATTTGGGGGTTTTATGAAAAAAATTATATCTTTATTTATTTTTACTTTATTTCTACTTACATCAGTTTTTTCACAAACTCATAAATCAGTAGAACTTAGCAGTGAATTATATCGAATTATTGATTACGCATCTCTCAAAGGATACATTTCCTCACTACCTTATCAAAAACCGTATACAAATCAACAGATTAAAAATGCTATTTATGAAATTTTTGACAGTGATTACGAACTTTCTGATTATGAATTAAAAATTTTTACTGAATATCTTGAAAAAATCGAAAATCTAAATAAAAAAGACGAAACAAAAAATAATAATGTTTTGCATTCCAGATTAAAAAATTCTGATGAAGCAAAAATTCCAGTTTCATTTGTGTATGATTTTTCATTAACTACAAATGTTTCTGGTGGGCTTTATACAAAAACAGATTTTTCACAATATGGTTTCGACATTATTCCTCAGCTGGATTTTTCTGGTGACATTTCTAAATATCTTTCCTGGAATTTTAATGCATTGGGTACGATTTCACGTATGCCGCTAATTGAACTTGGTGAATATAATTGTGGTCAAAACTGGTATGATGAAGAAGACAAAAGAAAAGATAGAACAATAAAAAAGTTTATAAACACTTCTTATCTTCCATATAATTATTTTCGTCCATGGGATGCAAAAGTGTATTATGTTACAAATTTAAGTACAACTGGACTTGAAGGCTGGCCACAGGAGCTTTCGCTATGTTTAAATATGACTGGCGAAATCAGGACAAGTTTTTTTGATGACAAATTAAACATCGGATTTGGTAGAATTTACAGAGAAGTTGCTGGTATGGATAACGGAAGTTCGCTTGTACTAAATGCAAATGCACGTCCCTTTACTGCTTTAGACATGCAGATTTCTCCTTTTAAATTTCTACGATATTCTTTTATTGTTGGTTCACTGGAGTATCCAAGTCAGAGTTATATGAATGAAAAATGGTATCCTGAAAATACTGGCTCAAATGACGATTCATTCTTTTTTCAGAACAATTATACTTTAAATATGGTAGATTTAGATTTTAAACATCTTCACATTGATTTTGGAAGTTCTGTTATCTGGCCAAACAGATTTGCCATGGGATATATGTTTCCACTTGCAAATTTTGTGGAATATCAAAATCATGTCGGCGATGCTGACAATCTGCAGATGTTTGGTGATATAAAACTAAAATATCAGGGGCTTGGTGAAATCTGGGTTTCACTTTTCCTGGATGAACTTGACCTTTCCACACTTTTGAAAAAAGATGTTTTTACATACACTCGTGATATGTTTGCATATCAGTTTGGAGCTAAATACGTCATTCCAAAACTTCCATTTGCTACTCTTTCTTTGCGATATACGAAAATTGAACCTTACTGTTATACTCATCAGTCTATCAATTATACACCTTGGTTTAATCATTACATTTCACAAAACTATACTAATGATGGATACAACATAGGTTATTATCTTGATCCAAATTCTGATGAACTTCGTCTTGATTTTAATATCATGCCACAAACAAATCTTAATCTGGCATTTACATATCAGTTAATCCGTCATGGAGCAGATTATGGAAGTCAGCAGGTTCCAGGTTCTTCTTTATATTCAGAACTTGATCCTAGAGGTCGTGCAGAGCGCAGAAAATACTTTTTACACGATGGAGCATATAACTGGTTACATATTGTAAATTTTGACGGTGAGTTTACACTTTCATCAAAATATCCTGTAACATTTACTACTAATTTGGGTTTTGTCTATAGTTATTATTCAATGATTGCACAGGAAAATTATTCAATTGATGGAAAAGCTGAAAACTGTGATTTTTCCACACCAATTTCTGTTGTTAATACACAAGAATATCCACAAGTTTTTGGAGCAGTTTTATCTTTAGGAGTTAAAGTTATATTTTGATGAAAGCCGTAATTGATTGCCGCATGCTTGGTTCAGGTGGAATTGGAACTTATTTACAATCCATTTTGCCATTTTTGATTAAAAGTTTTGAATGCACTTTGATATTATATACAAAAGATGTTCAAAATTTTAACTCTATGAAAAATATCAAGATTATTGAATGTAATATCAAAACTTTTTCATTGAAAGAATTAGTTGCTTTTCCAAAAGAAATTCTCAAGCAAATAAATCAAAATGATTTTTACTATTCTCCTTATTGCAATGTTCCTTGCGGAATTATGATTCCTGTTTTCACAACAATTCACGATATAGTTTTTCTTGATGTAGAAAACCTTGCTTCAAAAACAGGAACTCTTGTCAGAAAGTTTTTTTATCAAAGGGCAATCAATAAATCAAAAACTGTATTCACAGTCTCTGAATTTTCTGCCGGTAGAATTCGAAAAAAACTGCGATTACAAAAAACTCATCTTGTCATAACTTATAATGCAGTTCCAGGCTGGTTTACTGAAAATATTTCAAAAAATAATATCAAAAAAAACGATAACCTTTTATTTGTTGGAAATATAAAAAAACATAAAGGATTACACACGCTTCTTGAAGCATTCAAAATTTTGCAAAACAAAGGCTTTAATAATAAACTTTTAATTGTAGGAAACAGTGAAAATTTCAGAACAAAAGACAGTTCAATAAAAAATGAGATTACTGAAATTTCTAATATTGAGTTTACAGGAAAAATTTCGGATGATAAACTCAAGGAACTTTATGCTTGCTCAAAACTTTTAATTCAACCTTCCCTTTATGAGGGTTTTGGAATGCCACCTATGGAAGCTCTTTCCTGCGGAACTAACGTTGTCATTTCTGACATTCCTGTATTTAAAGAAATCTATAAAGATTTTCCTGTAACTTATTTTGAATGTGAAAATCCACAAAATCTTGCTGATAAAATAATTGAAGCTTTGCAAAAACCGTCTCCTGGAAATCTGCCAGACATTTATTCATTTGAAAGAACATCTGATATTATCATAAAATCTATAAAAAATGAGGTTTCAAAATGAAAGTTGCAATTGTTCATTACTGGCTTGTTACTATGCGCGGAGGAGAGAAAGTTTTGGAAGAACTTTGCAAAATGTTTCCACAAGCCGATGTTTACACAAATGTTTACAATCCAAAAAAAATCTCACAAACCATTAAATCTCATAAAATTTTCACTACAAAAGTTAATAAATATCCCATGGCAACAAAATTATATCAAAAATATATGCCTTTTATGCCAAATGCACTTATGCAGCTTGATTTAACAGGATATGATTTGATAATTTCAAGTGAATCAGGACCAGCAAAAGGAGTCTGCCCTTCTCCTGATGCGTTCCACCTTTGCTATTGTCACACACCAATGCGATACCTTTGGGATATGTATTATGAATACGCAAAAAAATCAAACGTTCTTGTACGTTTTTTTATGAAAATGATTTCTCCTAAACTTCGCATTTGGGATGTTACTTCGAGTAATCTTGTTGATCATTTTGTTGCAAATTCATCTTTTGTTGCAAAAAGAATTAAACATTATTATAACAGAGATTGCGATGTTGTTTTTCCACCTTGTGATATTGAAAAATATGTAAATAATCCTCGAAATCCACAAGATTATTATCTGTTTTTTGGTCAGCTTGTAGGATATAAACGTGCAGATTTAGCAATTGAAGCTTGCATTCAATCAAAAAGAAAAATAGTAGTTATTGGAGAAGGAAAATCAAAACAGGCAAAAAAATATCAAAAATCTGGATATGTTACTTTTACCGGCAGAGTAAGTGATGAGCAAGTAGCTGATTATCTTTCCAAAGCAAAAGCATTGTTATTTCCTGGAATCGAAGATTTTGGAATTATTCCTGTTGAAGCAAATTCTGCTGGTTGTCCTGTACTTGCTTACAAAAAAGGTGGAGCAATCGATTCTATAAAAGAAAATATCACTGGTTTGTTTTTTGAAGAACAAACTATTCAAAGCATAATAGACTGTATAAACAGGTTTGAATCTATGGAGAGTCAGTTTACAAATCGCGAAGCATACACAGCACATGTTCAACAGTTTTCAAAAAATCAGTTTATTCAGAAAATGAGTAAATTAATAGAAGAAAAAAATCATTTGTAACATTATATTAATTCTAGACAATACGTAATTTTAAAAGTATAATAAGATATTATGAATAAAAGTGATTTGAAAAACTATCTAAAAACATCTTTTCCGCACACTAGTTCCTTTAGAAGTGGTTTTTCATTGTTTCTTGTTGATTCATTTGTATTACTTTTTTCTATTGGTTTTGGTTTTTTCTGTGTAAACATTTTTAATTCTTCTGCAATTAATTTTAAATCATTTTTAAATTATTCAGCTTTCATTCCATTCATATTAATCATTTTCGCTTGCACTGGACTTTATCCGGGAATTATGATTTCACCACCAGAAGAGGTAAAAAAGTTTTTTTTCTCCACTTTTTTCTGTTTTACAGGGATTTGTTTTTCAGTATTTATTTCAGAAAATCATTTTAATGATCTGAAAAATTTTTTTATAAAAGACAGCGAATATATTGCAATTATAGTTTCATTTATTATAGCATTTCCGTTCGCAGTTCTTTTACTTCCAGGAGCCAGAAATCTTTTTAAATATATTTTTGGAAAATTCAAATGGTGGGGTGTTCCAGCTATAATCTATTGCAATGGCAAAGATAATTATTTTATAGTTGATAAATTATTGAATCACAAATCTTTAGGTTATCATCCGGCTGTTATTATAGATTCCAGTATTGACAAACAGTCAGATTATAAAGGAATTCCAGTCTTTCCGTCATCTGAAGACATTTTACCGATTATAAAAGAACATAATGTTAAACAAGCAATTATCTGTGATTATAAAGGTGATATGATGCAGATTATGACTTCATATCGTTATACAATTACAGTTTCTAAAAATCAAACTTTTTTTACATCCAATCAACAGTTGAAAGATATTGCGGGAACTATTGGTTTCTCTTCTATTCACAATTTAACTTTTAAAACAAATCTTTTTACAAAACGAATTCTTGATATTTTGATTGTGCTATTTTTTTCGCCTTTATGGATTCCAATAATGATTATACTTGCCTTTTTAACTAAGATTACTTCAAAAGGACCAGTTTTTTATGGTCACAAAAGAATTGGCAAAAATCATAAAGAAATTAAATGCTGGAAATTCCGTTCTATGTGTACTAATTCTCAGGAAATTCTTGAACAGATTTTGGCAACTGACCCGATTCGACGTGCAGAATGGGAAAAAGATAGAAAATTTTTAGATGATCCAAGAGTAACAAAGTTTGGAAAAATCCTGCGCAAAACAAGTCTTGATGAATTACCTCAGATTTTTAACATTCTTAAAGGTGATATGAGTCTTGTAGGTCCTCGACCTGTAACAGAACCTGAACTTATAAAATATGGAAAGTATCAGGATTATGTACTGTCAGTTCTTCCAGGACTTTCTGGAATGTGGCAGATTTCAGGTCGTTCAGATACAGGATACGAAGAACGAATTTCCTTTGATTCCTACTATATTCAAAACTGGTCAATCTGGCTTGATATCTGGATTCTATTAAAAACTGTTTGGGTAGTAATAAGTGGCAAAGGTGCATATTAATGAATAAAAAACTTCTAATTTTGCTTTCAACATTCATTTTTCTTTCTTTTTGTTTTTCTCAGTCATATAGGATTTCTGATACAGAATTTGATATAAAAGGAGTTGGTTTTTCTTTTTTAGGAAAAACAAAACCTTATTCTGTAAAAACAAAGTATCCTCTGGATACAAAGAAAGTTTTTCCTACAGAAGATGATTTATTATCATATCTTTCTAATTATGAGAAAACTTTAATAAGCTCAAGATTTTTTGATTTGGTAGAAATAGAATATGAATATGGTTATGATGACAAGTTTTCTTCTGACGAATATGAGAACTCAATTATTCCTGTAAAACTTTTTATAAAACTTCAAGATTCTCATCACCTTTTGTTTATGCCTTATCCAAAACTTTCTTCAAACACAGGATTAACATTAAAATTAAAAGCAAAAGATACAAATTTTCTAGGTTCACTAGAAACATTAGGAACAGAGATAAGATTTGATTATTCAGATGAAGGGATTGATACAGGATTTGCAATTTCCTTCGATTCTCCCTTTAAAATGGGGATTTTTGATGCTCAATTTATAAACAATTATGAGATTACCTATAATTTTAGTAATAGTATGCCTGAATGGAATACCAAAACTGGTCTTAAAATGACGTTACCAGTAAATGAGAATTCATTTATTTTCGAAATCTATCAATATTTCACAAATAATCTGGATTATGAAATATATAATGATTCAATGTTTTTTACCAATGAGTTCTCTTTTTCAACTCCTATAAATATTTTTTCTTTTTCTAACTTTACAAATCTTTATTATACCCCAAAAATTTCCTTTCTATTTAACTGGGATTTTGACGGTATAAATATTTTGAATGATGATTTATCTGGTCCAACAATCTCTTTTAATCATAGTATTTCAAATGACAAAGTTTTATGGGATAACTGTTTTAGAAATGGATATAACTTCTCTATTTCAAATTCATTTTCATATAACATTCAAAGAAATGATATTTATCCTTATTTATCCTTTGATTTTCAGTATTTTAATTATATGTTTATTACTAAGAACCCAAAAATACTGGAGCGTATTGGTTTATGTACAGATATATCATTCTTTTCTTATATTTATTTGCCAGATAATTCATTTGTATGTACAAAAAAGATTGGTTCATATATGCGTGGTATTTTAGACAATAAAATTTCTTCTAGTGATGATTTTAATGATTCAAAGTATAATACAACTACTGCGTTAATATTCAATATTGATTTACCAATTCACCTTTTTACTACATCATTCAAAAAAGAGATATTTAATTTTAACTGCCAGTTATCTCCTTTCATTGATATTGCACTTACATTAAATCAATACAAACAAACTCTTTTTTCACTAAAAGACGGCTGCTACACAGCTGGTGTTGAATTTTTAGTTTACCCATTAAAATGGTCAAGTTATACCTTAAGGGCAAGTGTCGGATTTGATGTATTAAAAGTTTTGAAATCAGATTCCAAACTCAAAGGACTTTTAAAATACAATGAAATATTTATTGGAATCGGTCTGCATTATTAAATTGTTATAAATTTCATGCAGAGATTTTGTAGCATCACATTTCTTCCAAAAGCAAAACCGCATCCTTTTGCCAATAAAGAACTGGAGAGAATTGAGCAAGACTTACAAGTAATTCCCGAGCAAAAGTTGTACATCCATTTTCTTTTGCATATTTTGCAAGAATGTTAAAACTTTTCCATGCACTTGAAGTTTTGCCCCATTCAATTACATCATCATAAAAAGAAGCTTCTTGCAAAAATTTTGAAAATGTTGAATATTCATAATCAAGATTTCGTTCTTCCAGTATCTCTGAAATCTTTGAAAAACTGGTAATTGCCGAAAGACATGCAAATTCCAACGCTTTTGATAATTCCTGATTTTTATAATAAAACTCTGCCAGCTGATTATAAGCATCAATAAAAATGTACGAATCTGCACGGTAAAGTGTAAAAAATTTCTCCATTGTACCTTTTTTTGAAGATTTTATAGTTCTTTTCATCGAAGAAATTAAATTTTTATCCCTAAAATTTTTGTCTTCCACAAGAAGATTTAAAAGCCGCACTTCCATTTTATCAAAATCATTTTGTAATCTACTGATTTGTGCAAGAAGATACAGAATTTCGTATTTTTGATCAGGAATGTCTAAAACAGAAGCATTTTCCAATGCCAAAAGATAATAGGTTTCTGCAAAATCATATTCACCTTCAAGTCTGTAAATGTCACCAATCAGTTTTTGTGCTTCGGGAAATAAAAGTGATTCCTGCAGATATGTTAAAAGGTTTTGCATTGAATTATCAAAATATTCTATACCTTTTCGTTTTAAGTAATAATCTATTATTTCAACGCTTACATTTTCTTTTCTTTCTATCAGAATTTCAAGAATACTGTCAATTTCATCACCGGCAGTTTGAACCTGTCTTGATGTTAAAGAAGTTTTTAAACTCTCAATTTGTTTTTCTATCAGTTGTCTTCTATATAAAATTGCAAATTCCGAGTATTTTAATGCATCACCATAGTTTTTATTCTCAAAACTTTCAAGCGCAAGCCGATAATTTTTTTTACTTTCCTCATTTAAATTCATTTGAGAAAATAAACCTGCCAATAAAAAAAACAAAACACAATTAAATAAAATTTTTTTTCTATTCATAATATCTCACAAAGAATTTAATTCTTCTTCAAATACT
>CAMBMW010000078.1 GCA_945868875.1 uncultured Treponema sp. | reverse complement strand
AAACTTCAATTAGAAAAATAAAAAAAGGGACAGACCTTGTTTTTTAGTTGGGGAAAATTTAAATGGGGACAGAGCTGAGTTTTTTAATGGGGGACAGACCTTGTTTTGAGAGAATAAAAGAGGTTTGTCCCCAGTTAAACTAGGTCTGTCCCTTTTTTAAACGAGGTTTGTCCCCAATTTACATTAATTGAGGTCTGTCCCCATTTACATTTGTCCCTTTTTTAAACGAGGTTTGTCCCCCCCCCCATTTACATTAATTAAGGTCTGTCCCCCATTTACATGTCCCCCATTTTTTCTTTAGCAGGAAACAGTTTTCTCACATCTCTTCTCTGATGTTCATTTTCAAAACTATTGTCAACTTAAAAAAAATTTATTATATTTATGAAATATGAATACAAAATCTCTTTACAATTCTCCTCTTTTTGATGATGAGGAAGACGAAAAAAAACAGAAAGCGCCAGAACAGTTTTCTGAAAAATTTCTTAAAACAAGACAAATTATTTTAACTGGTGAAATTAACAAGGAACTGGCAGATTCAATTGTTCGTCAACTTTTGATTTTAGATTCGGAAGACGAAAAATCTCCAATTTATATGTATATTGATTCTCCTGGTGGTGATGTTGATGCTGGTTTTGCTATTTTTGATATGATTCGTTTTATCAACGCTCCTGTTTATTTAATTGGAATGGGACTTATTGCGTCTGCAGCAACTCTTGTCCTTCTTGCTGTTGATAAAGAATTCAGAATCGGACTTCCAAACAGCCGTTATTTGATTCATCAGCCTCTTGGTGGGATGCGCGGTGTTGCAACTGATATCGAAATTTATGCAAAAGATATGGAAAAAATCCGTGCAAAATTAAACAGCTTGATTGCAGAACAAACTGGTACAAGTTTAGAGCAGGTTACAAAAGATACTGAACGGGATTTTTGGCTTGATTCTGACGAAGCTGTGAAATATGGTCTCATCAGCAAAATTATCTCTAAAAAATCTGAATTACAATAGATTATGCTCTTTTCACTAACTGATGAATTAATTGACGGTATCATCTCGGCAATGGAAAATCAGGAAAAAAAATTTGCTGTAGATGCAGAAAAAAATCAGCTGGTGGAAGTTTCGTCAGATTTTTTGCAGAATTTTTCTGTTGATGAAGAAAATTTTTATTGTTTACCCGAATGGAGACCTGCAGACGGTTTTTCTCTTCGTGAAGAGTTTGTGAATCAACTTCATGCACCGCTTGCTCATGATGAATTACAGAATGTCTTGCATTCAGGAAGGGGGGTATTTAAAAGTTTTAGAAATGTTTTGAAAAATTATCCTGAAATTGAAAGACGCTGGCATATTTTTAAACACAGAATTATGTCTATGCGAATCAATGAATGGTACAATAATTTGCGTGAAATTTGGGGCTTAGAAAGATTAGAACAACTTTGTGAATCTGATGATACTTCGGTTTATGATGATTTTTCATTTAGAGAGTATAATCCTTCATCAGATAAAAAAATGTTACTATTACATGTTGAGCCGGATTCATGTTGCTGTGAAAAGTTGCCTTTAGAAGTAAGTAATGCAATTTTTGAAAAATGGTGTAACGATTTTGAAAGGGATGATTCAGAAAATCAAGTTGGTTTTGTCTGTTTTAGTCATTCAGATGAATTCGCTGGTTGCATAACAGTGTCACAAATGGCAAAAAAGCAGAAAGATGTAATGATTATGACAGGAATTTTTGTTCCTGAGCAATTTCGTGGTCTTGGTATTTGCACTGAACTAATACAAAAATGTGTAACTAAACTTCAGACTATCGGAAAAAAATGGATTTTGATTCCAGATTTATTTGTTCCGGAAATATTACAGCCGTTATTAATACGTACAGGCTTTGAAAAAATTTATTCCGGTTTTATTTTAGATTTAACTATGGCATGATAAAAAACAATTTTCTTATTTTTATCATTAAAGTTTATGATTTGCGTTGCATTAATTAAACTTTTGAGTTTTGTCATTTTTTTTGGTTACCGCTAAAGCGGATGTTTTTAAGGAGGAAAATTATATGGCATATAATCGTGGATTTGAAGTAATTGAAGAACAGGTTTCTGAATATTTGAAATCGGCTACAGAAAGAGTTAAAACTACAGAAAATGTTGATACTCTTTCTGAATTGAACAAACTTTTTAAGAAAAATGTGCCTCTCACTGTTAGAAAATATGTAATTGCTTTTATGTTGAAAGAATCATTGAAGCATTTCCATTCATATTCATCTAATTCTAAAGAAAGAAATAATCGGTCAGAAAGAAGTGAACGTCCATCTCGTACAAAAAATTCTCGTGAAAATCGTGAATTCCGTTCTGAAAAAAAGCCTGTTGTAGTTTCTGAACCTGTTCAAAATCAGCCAGAAGAAGTTGCCACTGAAGAACATCCTCGTCATCCTAGAGTTATTATTCCTGAAGCAGAAGCAACTTCAATTTTTATCAGTATTGGAAAAAACAGACGAGTTTATCCTAGAGATTTGGTTGGTGTTTTGATTGCTATTGCAGGAATTGACCGTGACAGAATTGGTGATATTAAAGTTCTAGCTAATTATTCTTTTGTTCAGCTTTACGCTGCTGATGCTCAGATTGTTATTGATAAATTGAATGGTTATGATTATCGCGGTAGAAAACTTGTTGTAAGTTATAGTCGTCAGCGAACTGAAGATGAAAATGAAGCTGAAGATTCTCAATTGCCAGATGGTTTTGGAACTGAGGGAATTTCAGAACAAGATATGGCTGCTGAAGATGCTGCCGCTTATGCTGCTGCTGAAAAAGCTGCTGCAGATAAAGAGCCTTTTGGTGTAAACTAAGGATTAATAAAACTATTGTTACATCAAATGATTGAGATTGCATTATTTGATGTAACTTAGAATTTTTCAGAATTTTCTTGTTTAGCTGTTTAAATGTTCTCGTGCCATGAACAAATTATACTTATAGAAAACTGAAATCTCATCTGTTGCGTAATTGATAAGGAAGGATTAATTAGATTGAAAATTCATGTGATTGAAACTGGTGTTTTGAATGTAAACTCTTTGATTGTGCCTGTTTTTGATGATTTTAAAAGTCTAGATAATTCAGATTGTCCTGACAAAAAAGAGGATTCTTTTTCAAAAAAGTGCTTTGTTGTTGATCCGGCTGCCTGTTCTGCTTCACATGATGAAAATAAAATTACTGATTTCCTTGTTTCAAACAAAATGGATTGTGTTGGCATTGTTTTGACACATTCTCATTTTGATCACATTCTTGGAATTGCTGAGGTAAAAAAAGTTTTTCCAAATGCAAAAATATTTATTCACGAGAATGAAAAAAATGAACTTGGTTATACCTGCGGTCCAATGAATAATTCGATTCTTCATTTTTTTAGAGAAACTGGATGGATTTCTGAGGTGGAAAAACAACCTCCAGTAGATGTTGCATTGCATGAAGGTGATGAAGTTTTTGGCTGGAAAGTTTTGCATACACCCGGACATTCGCCTGGTTCCATCTGCCTTTTTCATCAGTCTAATCAGAATGAAAAAATCTTGATTTCTGGCGATACAATTTTTGATTATGGTGGTTCTGGTCGTACTGATATGTATGGCGGTGACGAAGCTGTTCTTATGCAGAGTATTATCCGATTAAAAAGAGAGATCCCAAAAGATACAATTGTTTTTCCTGGTCACGACAGTTTTGGATTCACGTTTGGCTAAAAGCAGATTTTGATTAAAATATTGGGTTCCAGATTGTAAAACCTTGTTTTCCATCCTGATTTATTTCTTTGAGAAATGCGATATCAACAAAATTTTTTTCTACTGTTGCAATAGCAAATCCTGCAGGTTGTCCCCCTCTTGGTCTAGCACAACTTCCAGGGTTTACGAATTTATATCCGTCAATATTTTCTTCTTTTGCAATATGAGAATGACCGTAAAATGCTGTTTTGCAGTCAGCTAATTGCATTGCAAGTCCAAGATTTTCCATCCCATAATCGATTTCTTCTCTGTGTCCATGAACTATCAAAAAATTTCTACCGTTTACTTTAAGAATTTGTGAATTTGGAACGTAAATAGATTCTTTCATATTCAATGGATAGCTTGAAGGGTCGCCATTTCCTCTGGCAAAGGCAATTACTGAAGGTGTACAATTTTTTAATTCATCATTGATTAAAGTTTCGGAGAGCAAATGAACTAAATCACCGATGCCGTCACCGCAAAAAATAAGTGCGTCACACGTTTTTCCAAACTGCAAAACTATGTTTTTAAAAGTTTGGTAGCGGTTGTGAGAATCTGAAATCACAAGCAGTCTGACATGGTCTTTATTTTCTAAATCTGACAAAGCTTGTTTTGTCCCAATCAAATAATGTGTTTCCTGTACAATTTTATCCAGCATAAAAGTCTCCAGATTATTTTGATTTTTACGAATTATTTCAAAACAAAGTGATTTACAGAAGGTAACCCTGTTTCTGTATCTACATAATAAGAGATTTTGAAATCTTTAAACATTTGCTTTGCATGTTGTTGGATTGTGGAATCACGTGGCAATGAATTTTGTATTTTGGAAAGATAAGATACCGTTGATAAAAGAATTTGCGGAGCTTCCTGAATAGTTTCTGCTTCAATTTCTTCGCCAGCGTTATCAGAAAAAGCAGCATGCTCTGTTTGACCTTTATCTAAAACAAAGTCGCAGGTGGATTCAAGTCCTAATCCTTCATCTTGAGGAAAAAGTGCTGCTACAGGATAAGGTACCAGGTCGTTCCATTTATCTTGATTTCTAGCCAGTGCCAGATGTGTTTTTTCCGGAGCGCCTAAAATCACTACGGCAGAAAGTTCCCTATCATTACTTTGTAAAATTGAGTATAAATCATTCACATAATTGTTGGAATTATGTTTAAAATCATTTGGATAGGTAAGTGGATAAATCAAACCGCCATCAGATTCTAGTCCGAAATTCTTTTCTAAAAGGTCAGTAAGATTTTTTACTGTTTCAGGACTATTAAAATTGTATCCGAATAAAACAAGAATTTTTTTATTTGTGATTTTGCATTTTTCTGGTATTGAAATAATTTTTCCGATATCTGAATCATTTGCTGTCAGTTCAAAATAATCTGAATCCATCTGCTGTTCATTTACTTTTTTGCAAGAAGAAAACAGTGTAAACAAAATGGAAGACAGAATTAAAAAAAACAGATTGTAATTTAAATTTTTTTTCATATTTCCCACTCAATAATATTTTACAATATTTTATTTTCCTTGAAAAGAACCCTACTTTTATTGTAAAATGTAGTATGAATGTTGCACAACCTATCTTAGAACTTGTTGGAAGCCTGGGGTTTCTTCTTTATGGAATGAAACTGATGAGCGATGGTGTTCAGCAAAGTGCCGGTGAAAAACTACAAAGAGCACTGTCCGTTTTGACTGGAAACCGATTTATGTCATTATTAACCGGTTTGATTGTTACAATGATAATTCAGTCTTCAGGTGCCACAACTGTAATGGTTGTAACTTTCGTAAATGCCGGATTAATGACGTTGACCCAGTCAGTTGGTGTTATTTTTGGTGCCAATATAGGAACTACAATTACTGCTTGGATTGTTTCTATCTTCGGATTCAATTTTAAAATTTCGGCATTTGCAATTCCTGTTTTCGGTTTAGGTTATTTTCTTTCAATAATAAAAAAAGGGGCATACAAAAACTGGGCTGAAGCCATTATGGGCTTTGGCATGCTCTTTCTAGGATTGAGCGGACTTTCAGATGTGTTTACGCCAGAACAATTGGGATGGTTGTTCAAAATTCAAGGTTCGGGCGTTTTTGCCATCCTTTTTGGTTTTGTGATTGGTATCATAATCACGGCTTTGTTACATTCTTCATCAGCTTTTTCTGCAATCGTAATAACTATGGCTTATAACGGACTTGTTTCCTGGGAACTGGCAGCAGCCATGACTTTAGGAAGTAATGTTGGTTCAACTATTGATGCAATTCTTGCTTCGATGGGGACAAGCGCCGATTCACGACGTGCAGCTCTCATTCATGTTATGTTCAATGTATTTGGAACGGTGCTTGCTTTAATTTTCTTTAAACCTTTCTTGGAAATTGTAATGTTTGTGACTCCAGGAAGAGAAAATTCAAATATTGCAATCAGAATTTCCATGCTTCACACAGTTTTTAAAACTTTATCAACGATTATTTTCTTACCGCTGCAGAATCCTATTGTAAAGCTTACACAGTTAATTATAAAAGATGATAAAGAAACTGAATCTAAAACATTTAAACTGGAATTCACAGAGTTTTTGGGAAAAGAAAGTGCCCCAACTCATATTATTCAGGCAGAAAAAGCAATAGCTGATATGACAGATGTTGTGAGTGATATGTTCGATAAAATTCAAATTGGGGTAACTAAAAGAAATGTAGAGTTTATCGAACGTTATAAACAAGAGAGTGTTGATTCTGAAAACTATGTTGACCAGATGCATGAACAGATTACGCATTATTTGATAAAATGTCAGAGTCTGCACATTACAGAAAAACAGTTGAATCATATTTCTGGGATGATTCAGATTGTTGATGAACTTGAAAACATGAGTGACAGCTGTTATGCGACGCTGATGCTTATCTATAGAAGTATAGAAAAGAAGATGAAGTTTCTGCAGGAAGATATGGAAAGACTTTTACCTTATCTTGAATTGGTACGTCAGTTTTTGCAGTTTATACGAAGAAATATAAACAATCAGATTACACCAGAAAAACTGGAACTTGCACGGGAATTGGAAGATGGCATTGATGCTTTCCGTAAAGACCTCAAAAAAGTTGCCCGAAAACGTCTTGAAGGTGGAGCTGATGTAAAATCTGAACTTTTGTACATTGATGTTATTCGTCGCATCGAAAATATAGGTGACAATTGTTTTAACATTTCAGAAAATCTTTTGAACTGGTGATTTTTTCAATTTTTTTACTAAACAAGAAAAAATGACAAAAAAAGGGGACAGACCTTATTTTTATTGTTTTTAACTTAGGTCTGTCCCCTTTTAAATTTCTTTATTATGTAAAGAATACTGTTTTTTAGCTTAAAATTGTATTATCCTACAATTGCTTTTACATAAACATCAGAAACTCCAGCATCTGCTTTTACTGTAAGACCATTCACAGTGCCACCTTTGACTTCAAGTTTTACAGCGCCATCATTCTTGTTATTTTCTACAGTGATGTGATAATTAACACCTCGGAAAATACGTGTCATGTCAGCAGATTTGATGTGATTTGGCAAACGTGGTTCAATTTCCAAACCTTCATGGCCAGGTCTTAATCCACAAATGTACTGACTCAATGTAACAAAGTTCCATGCAGCTGTACCTGTTAACCATGAGTTTTTACCTTCACCTTCACGACGAGCTTCTTTTCCTGCAACCATCTGACAGTAAACATAAGGCTCAACTCTGTGAACTTCAGAAATTTCTTCAATGTAAGCTGGTGCAAATTTTTTGTAGTGTTCAAAACCATCCTGAGGACGACCGTTTACAATCTCACCAATGATGACCCAAGGATTATTATGACAGAAAATACCGCCGTTTTCTTTGTATCCAGGTGGATAAGAAGATACTTCACCAAGTTCAACATGATAATCCTGATAAGCTGGCCATAGAATTACGATACCATATTTTGAATCAAGATATTTTTTTACGCTGTCCAAAGATTTTTCAGGATAACCTTTGTCTTTTCCAATTTTGGCCATAGTACCAAAACCCTGAGTTTCGATAAAGATTTTTCCATTTTCACATTCATTCGAACCGATTTTTTTACCAGCATCATCATAAGCACGAAGATACCATTCTCCATCCCAACCAGCAGTACAGATAGCTTCTTCCATTTTCTTGCAAAGTTCTTCAGCACGTTTTGCTTCAGCTTCATCACCCATAAGACGACACATTGCAGCATAATCTGGAGTAACGTAAACAAACATCTGAGCAATCATGACAGATTCTGCATTTTTTCCTTCCTTATTTGTACAAGTCTGGAAAGAATCGTTTGGATTTGTAGAGAAACAGTTGAGATTTAAGCAGTCATTCCAGTCAGCACGTCCAATAAGAGGAAGTCCGTGAGGTCCCATGTGGTTTGGAATGTAATTGTAAGAACGGCGAAGATGCTCGTACATAGTAGCTTTGTTTGTTTCTGAGTTATCAAAAGGCACATCAACCTTTAGGAAATCAACATCACCAGTTTCACGAATATAGTTACCAACTCCCAAAACAAGCCAGAGAGGATCATCGTTGAAGTTTGAACCAATATCAGCATTTCCACGTTTTGTCAAAGGCTGGAACTGATGATAAGCAGAACCATCTTCAAACTGAGTAGCAGCAACATCATAAAGACGTTCACGAATTCTCTCTTTTGGAAGCTGATGAGCGGCACCAAGCATATCCTGAGAAGTATCGCGGAAACCAAGACCACGTCCAATACCACTTTCAAAATAAGATGCAGAACGTGCAAAGTTGTAAGTAACAACACACTGATACTGATTCCACAATGCCATTCTGTTCAGTTTTTCATCATTTGTTTTTAATGTAAAATGAGAAAGAGTTTCGTCCCAGAATGATTTCAAATCAGCGAAAGCTTTTTCAACTTTTTCTTTGGAATCAAATTTTTTCTGAAGTTCATAAGCTTTTTCTTTATTGATAACGCCGCTAGCAGTATTTGTGCGCAAAAGTCCAGCATCCAAAGCCTTCTTTTTATCAGCTTCGTTCAGGAATTTTTTATCATTGTCGTTTTCGATATAGCCGAGAACAAACACATAAGTTTTTTCTTCGCCAGGTTTTAATGTTACATTGATTCGGTGAGATGCAATTGGTGACCATCCGTCAGCAACGGAATTTCCAGATTTTCCTTCAACAACAGTTTTTGGCGCAGAAATGGAATTATAGAGTCCTAGAAAAGTTTCTCGGTCAGTATCAAAACCATCGATTTTTTCATTACAAGAATAGAATGCAAAATGATTTCGGCGTTCACGGTATTCGGTTTTATGGTAGATAGTACTTCCTTCAATTTCAACTTCGCCAGTAGAGAAATTTCTCTGGAAATTCTGGCAATCGTCGGATGCATTGTAAAGACACCATTCAACAAACGAAACAAGACTGATATTTTTGTCAGCTTTTCCTTCATTTTTGAGAGTAATCATTTCTACTTCGCAAGGTTCATTGTTAGGTACGAAATAAAGAACCTGTGCCTGTAAATCATTTTTCTTTGAAGTAAAACGTGAATATCCAAAACCATGGCGACATTCATAAGAATCAAGTTCTGTTTGAGAAGGCTGCCATCCTGGATTCCAAATGGTATCGCCATCTTTGATAAAGAAATAGTGACCGTTGTTATCAAGCGGCATATCGTTGTAGCGATAACGGGTAAGTCTTCTTAACCTAGCATCAGTATAAAAAGAATAACCGCCGCTAGTATTCGAAATCAATGAGAAGAATTTTTGACTTCCCAAATAGTTAATCCATGGATATGGAGTGCGAGGAGTTTCAATCACATACTCGCGTTTTTCATCATCAAAATGACCAAATTGCATAAATTTCTCCAAAAAAAAGTAATTACTATAACGAAAACGTTGTAGTGCTTTTATTATAATACACTCTAAATTATTTTGCAATGAAAAGATTTAAAAAATAAATAACTTTTAAGTAATAGGTTCAATTTCGAGTTTCTTTCGTGGCAAGGATAGTAGGGGCACCAAAGGTGGCCACTGGACTGAGCGGAGCACAGCATGTGAAAAATCTTGATTTCACTTGAGTTTTGGTACATTTATTAAAATTTTTACTGGAATTTATAGTTTCATCACAGTAAACCATATTTACCAAAACTCAAGGCTCGTGCAAACTTAACATTCATCGGTGAATAAATATTCAGCACGAGCCAGCGAAGCGAGGGAAGCGGCTGGAGCGATAGCGGAACCCCGAATAGCGCGAGTTTGCAATGCAAACTCGGGACGAGAAAATGCTATGCATTTCTCGCTTTTTTTGCGAAGCAAAAAGCCACCCTAAAAGTAAAAATTCAAAACTCGACATTTGTTCTATTAAACTGATATTTCAATTGATTGATGAACTTATACAAAACAAAAAACTTTTTTTATGGAAAATTAGAGCTGAGTAACAGAACCGCCTTTCAAAAGTCGTCCGGTAACCATAATCTTTGTGGATTTATAC
>CAMBMW010000077.1 GCA_945868875.1 uncultured Treponema sp. | reverse complement strand
CTCACTCCCTCGCGCCAACTTTTATGAAAATATTTTTTATAATGCGTTTGTCCTGGTTATTCGATTAATCGTATAGCAAAGTTGATTTGAGTCTCCTTTCATTTTTTGTATTATGATAGTTTAATTTAAATTAAGCTGTGGAAAAAAATGATTCTTTATACTATAATAATGTGATACTTTGTTACGAATGTTGTGATGTTTTTCAAATTCATAAAAAATGCAATTTGAAAAATCTTACAGTTTTTTTGAAACTTTTTTATTTATTTATTCTGTCTGTTAAAGACGGTTGCAATCCTTCGAAAGTTGAGATTTCTACAGATTGCATTTTTTTTGGAGGTTTTTATGAAAAGGTTTATAATTGGAAGTCTTATTTTTGCAATGATTACTGCAAAATTTTTTGCTTATAATCCTCCTGCTGGTGCTGAAGATTTTTGTCTTATTTCAAGTCCTTTAGGATTAAGTGGAAGTATATTTACAGCTGGAAATATTTCAAATCCTTCTGGAGCAGAGTCGATAGTAGTGAATCCTGCACTTACAGCAGAAAACCAGAGAATTAATTTAAATGCATCTTGTACTTTTTTATTTGATAATGAAAGTTTAAATAAAAAACAGTCAGGTTTTGCATTTCAGACAGCAATATTGATACCAACTAAAATGTTTGTTTTTTCTGGTTATATGAATGGAACGTTTGTTCCTTTTTCATATGATATGTATTTAGGCAATTCTTTTAATATAAAAGCAGGATTATCTAAAGAGATAACTGAAAAATTAAATATTGGCATAAGTGTTAATAGCGGTCTTGAATGGAATCCTGGAAGTGACTGGGCGTTAGGATTTAACTGTGGTTTTGTTTATAATCACGGACAATTGGGATTTTTACAGAATTTTAGATATGGTGCATCCATATTAAACATTGGAAAAAACTATAAACCGTCAGATTCAGTTGGATTGGATATTTCACATGCAATATCAGCTTATCCTTCATTATTTACTTTAAAACTAGGTGCAGCAGGTTCAGTTTTTAAGAATGACTTATTTGATATTTGCACTGCTTTAGATTTTACGATTCCTGCCTTTCAAAATATTATAATAGATTTGAATCTTCAGTTTACTTTGAAACAGATGCTGTCACTTTCAGTTGGTGAAAAAATTAATATAATTGAAAGTGTTCGTGGACATAATAATTATATTCCTTCAATCGGTTTGTTTTACAAATTTTCTTTCAATGTTAAAAATAATGAATATCTTGCAAGCCGTGATTGGAGTGAAAGTGAAATGAGAGTTTCCGCTGCATATAAAAATATGTATGAGAATGTAAATGCAATTTCTACAGGAGTTGATATAGAATTGGGAATGAAAGATACAACTCCTCCTCAGATTTCAATCATGATTGAAGAATAACACTTTTGAGAGGTCTAGTGATGATGAAGAATAATATGAAAAAATCGATTTTGGTTTGTACTCTGCTTGCTGGTGTTTGGACCATGGCGTTTGGTAAGCCAAAATACATATCTCCTAATAATGATGGAATTCAGGATGAGCTTGTAATTCCATTAAATATCAGTGATAAACGTTATGTACAAGGCTGGAGTCTTGTAATTCTTGATGAAAACAAAAACGTTGTGCGTACAATCGAAAACAAAGTTGCATTACCACAAAAAATTGGATTTAAGTCCTTTTTCAAGCAGATTGTAACTCCAAAAAAAGGTGTTGAGATTCCAAAAGAAGTGATTTGGAATGGAGCAATGAATAATGGTGAAACTGCTCCTGATGGAAAATATTTTTACTATGTAACTGCAACTGATGATAACGGAAATCAGGGCAAAACAAAAGAATATGAAGTGATAGTTGATACTTTAGCTCCTGAGATTGAACTTGCACAGCCAAAAGATAAAATATTTGGTGAAGGTTCTAAAGCTGCCTTCAAAATCAAACAGACTGGTTCTGTGGAAGATGAATGGATTGGTACAATCAAAAATGCTGATGGGGAAATTGTAAAAACCTTAAAATGGGTAAATGCAGAACCTGCGGAATTCAGCTGGCGCGGAACAAATGATGACGAAACTCAAGTTATGGATGGTGTTTATTCATACGAAATTACGGCAACTGATAAGGCTGGAAATAAAGCTCCTCAATCTGTAATCACAAACATCATTTATTCTGCAGAAAAACCTGCAATAAATATTATTGTAGAAGGTTCAAGATATTTTTCTCCTCGAACAGAAAGTCAAATTTCTACGGTAACATTTAATCTGACAATTCCAGTACCTGAAGTAAAAACAGGAAATCGCCTTGTTGAATGGTCTGTTAATATAGAAGATAAAAACGGAAAAACTGTTAGAAGTTACAATCAGGGCAATTATGGTGAAGTTCCTCCTTCAAAAATCATTTTTGACGGTCTGGACGATAATCAGAAATTGTTACCGGATGGAGAATATCAGGCTTTTGTTTCTGCAAAATATCTTAATGGTTATATTCCTGCTACAATTTCATCTCCAGTTCTGGTGCTTGATACAGAAAAACCTTCTGCACAGATTGCAGCTTCTGAAAAAGTTTTTGGAGCCGGGTCAAAAGATTCTGTAAGATTTGACATCATGATTGCGCCTTCTGCTGGAGCGCCTGTGCTTTCATGGAAGGGAGAAATCCGTTCTGCAGATAAATCTGTAATCGTAAAAGAGTATGATTTTGGACAATATCCTCCACAGACAATAGTATGGAACGGTATTTCTGATAAAGGTGAAATTGCACAAAAAGGACAGTATACATTCATAATTTCTGGAAAAGACCTTGCTGGAAATGCGGGTGGCGGCGAACTTTCAAATCTTGTAGCATTTGATACAACTGAAGCTCAGCTTTTACTTGCTGTTTCTGATTCTGCTTTTTCTCCAAATGCGAACAAAATCAAAGATACAATCACCTTTACTCCAGTTACAGCTACAAAAGATGTAGTTTCTTATGAATTTACAATAAAAGATAATTCTGCAAATGTAGTTTATTCGGTAAAAGATGATAATAAACTTCCTGTAAAATTTGTGTGGGATGGAAAAGATGCTGAAAAAATTTTGTGTAATGATGGTGAATATAATGCTTCACTTTCAATTGTAGTTGCAAATGGTTCTACTGCTTCAGCGTCTACTCAAAATTTCATTTTGGATACAAAAGCCCCAGTTCTAACAGCTGAAATTCCATGGTCAGATTTCTCTCCAAATGGAAACGGTAGCCAGAAGAACATTCCTGTTGCAATCAAAGAATGTTCATCAGAAAAACTTTGGACTGCTGATGTTCGTGATGAAAAAGACAGAACTATCAGAAGTTATACATGGAACGGTACAAAAGAGAATATTGTCTGGGATGGTTCAGATGAGTCTGGAAATATGAGTCCTGATGGAAAATATAACCTTGTGATTTATTCTACTGATGATGCAGGTAACAGTTTCCAGACAGAATTGAAAGGAATAACACTTGATAACCGTGAAACAAAAGGTTACATCACAGCTGAATATGATGGAATTTCTCCAAATGCAGATAATTTCCTTGATTCACAGAAATTTGAAATCACAACAACTGTTGGCGACGGCATTCTTTCATGGAATTTTGATGTAAGAAAAGAAGATGGTACGAGTGTATTCTCACTTTCTCAGGCTGACAGTTCAAATCTTCCTGCAAATATCACATGGAATGGTGTGGATAAAGATGGAAATGTTTGTGAAGGTACTTTCACAGGAACTTTAAATATTGTTTATAAGAATGGAAATGCCGTAAACGCAGTTTCTTCTCCATTCCTTTGTACGGCAACTCCGCCAGTTCTCAGAGTTCAGACTTATCCTGAATTCTTTAGCCCGGATAATGATGGTGTAGATGATGATTTGTATATCAAACTGACTGGAAATACAAAAGCTTCTATCAAAAACTGGTCATTTACAATCAAAGATCCAAAAGGCAGGGATTTCTGGAAAGTAGCAGGTAAATCTAAAATTACTGAAAAAATGATTTGGGATGGTTTGAGTAATATTCAAAAAGACGTAAATGGAAATGCAGAAAGAGTTCAGTCTGCTATGGATTATCCTTTCATTTTTACTGTAAATGATAATCTTGGAATGAGTTCAACTTATGAAGGCGTTATTCCTGTTGATGTTCTTGTTATTCGCGATGGAAATGTATTGAAGATGGCAGTTCCTTCTATTATTTTTGAATCTGATTCTTCTAACTTCCAGAATGTTTCAAGTAAACTTACAAAAGAACAGGTTGAAAAGAATCTTTCTATTTTGAACAGAATTGCTGATATTCTCAAGAAGTTTAAAGATTATAAAGTTACTATAGAAGGTCATGCAAACAAACTTACTGATAATCCAGACGAAGAAAATATTGATAATCCACGTGAATGGGGACGTGGCTTGACTCCACTTTCAAAAGAACGTGCTGATGCAATCAAAGAATATCTGATTAAACGCGGTGTAAGTGCTTCTTCACTTTCAACAAACGGACTTGGTGGTACAAAACCAGTTGTCAATCCAAAAGATAAGGATAATAACTGGAAAAACCGTCGTGTAGAATTTATTTTGCAGAAATAAAAAAAATGCAAAAAAAATTAAAAAATATACAATAAGGTGTTGACAAAGTTTTCGCTTTATTGTATATTAATATCACGTTCTAACGAACAATGGTTGCTTAGCTCAGCTGGTAGAGCAATGGACTGTTAATCCATGTGTCGCAGGTTCAAAACCTGCAGCAGCCGCTCAAAAGACTTCTCTGAATGGGAAGTCTTTTTTATTTGTTTTACATTTTAAACAAAATAATTCTTCATTAAGCATAAGTTCCAGAATATTTTTGTGTTAGCGATGTGGAAGACGGCGAAGCCGGCCACTGGACTGAGGTAGTGAGTGAAACGAACGCACGAGGGAAGCGGCTGGAGCGATAGCGGAATCTGGAACGTAGCGACCGCCGAAGGCGGGAACACCCAAATTATCATAAGTATTTACAGATGCCTGGAAGATTTTGATGTTTGTGGGCTTATTTTTATTGTCCGTAGGCTCTAAGTTGTGGCGTTATTGGTAGAGTTTTTGCTGCATTTATGTAATCTTCAATTGTAGCATTTTGAATATAATTGTATTCTTGAAGATAAAAATCTGCTTTGGGATTTTCAGGGGAATTTTCTATTCCTTTTTGCATGAGTTTTGATGTGCCGTAGTTGGTGGCTGTTTCTTTCATTTGTGATAAAATCCAGTCATTTTTGATTTGTTGCATAAAATCTCCTGCTGAAGAAGATGTTATTTTTGTGATAAACTGATTTCTTGCCGTTTTGTAAGCACTGTCTACTTCTTTTGGTGCATTTACATCCATAATTGTTATAAGTGCAAATGGTAACTTTGTTTTTGGAAATTCTATATTCACAGTATTTTCTTTTGTTTTTTCATTTTGATTTAGAATTGTCTGGAATTCTTTTTGAAAAGTGTTTAAAACGGCGTTAAAAATTGCGGATTGTTTTGAATCTTGAGATTGCGGGGCCTGAATTGCAAAAATTACCGGATCTTTAAATTCTGTTGTAGGAACGAGAACAGCTGGTTGTGGTCCTGCAAGTTCGGCTGGAATATCTGTCAAAAATGTATGGTTTATTTTTACTTTAATTGTTTTATTTTTTGAGAAATTTGGTAAATCGTTACAGGTGTTCAATTTTACATTTGAGTTTGATAAATAGGAAAATGCATCATCAAGATAATCAAAAATATTTTGTTCGAAATCTCCGCAGACAATAATGTTGTAACGTCTTGCATCTAGAAAATCAGGATAAGTCTGTAAGATTGAAAAATAATTTGTATCCTGCAATATTTCATTTTGGGTTTCAAAAATATTGTAAAAAGCATTATTTCCATATAAACTTTCGATAACGCTGCTTTCCATCTGTTTTGCGGCACTTCCATTTTCCAGGCGTTTTTTATATTGCCGGGAAAAAACGGCTTTATCAGCGGCTGCTGGAGGAATTTCTGTAAAAACAATTGCTTTTTGAATTGCATTGCACACCGCGAAAGAATCTTCCTTGTTGAATTCTATATAAATGCTGCTTGTGGATAAATCTGTTTGATGTGTGACTTTTGTGCTATTTAAAATAATTCCATTTTCAGTCTGTCTGTTTAATTCTGTTTGAATCAAACTTGATAAAATGCTGCACATTACTTCTTCAAAACCGTTGTTTTGACTTGTATTAAGTTTTCCGCCGTTTATGTTCAGTGTAATTACTGTAGAAAATTCTGTCTGATTTTTTTTGGAAAACACTTTTATACCATTTGAAAGTGTTGTTTGCTGAATTTGAGAATAATTCTGTTCAAAATAATTATTATCATTTGTGCTCTGCTGATTTTTTGAAAAGTATTTGATGTCATCAATCTGATATTGATTTTTTATTTCTTTACTAAGTTCTTGCATGTACCAGGATGCATTTTTTTCATTTATTTCTTCAAATCCTGCCTGCATGAATGCTTTTTTGTTTGTTTTAAAATCCTTGGAATTGATTATGATAAAAATAAAAGGTGATTCAGAATCAATAAAATTTTTGAGATTTTGTATTTCTATTTGATTTATTATTTTCTGCTTTTCTGAAAGAATGTCTGCTGGTAGAAAGTTTTCACCTGTTTTTAAAAAAGGTGATATTGCCCAAAACTCAGAAAGTTTTTTCATGTAATCTATAGGATTTTTTATGATATTTTGAGTTTGCATCTGCAGATTAAATTTTGCGTTTAACAGTTCGTTATCGTTTACAAAAGAAGAAAGTTTTTCAATCTGTTGTAAAAATAGTTGTGTCTGGTCGAAACTTGAGATTTTTTTTGAAGTGCTTTTTTCTGGTTTTTGCATTAATGATTGAATAATCAGGCGCGAAATGTTTTTTTTATGTGCAGCTTTAACATCAATATATTCCCAGCCTGGAATATTTAAGTCTGTTTGGGAAAGAATTTCATTTTTAAATGAGGAAAAATTGTTGTTTAATAATGCGGCAGCGAGTTCACATTCTTCGAATGACATTAATGTATATTGCACGACAATCTGAGTAAGTTCTTCGGAAATTTCAGGATGATGAAAAACGTATTTTCGCTGTTGATTTGATATTGATGTAGGTTTGGAAACTGGAGTTTTATAATTTGAGTAATATTTTCCAAAAGTTTGAGACAATTCTGATATTGTTTTCTGAGAATCAAAATTCCCAGTGATAAAAACAGCACAGTTTTGTGGAGTGTAAAATCTTTCGGAAATTTGAGTTAGAATAGTTGTTGCAGAATCGACTGAATTTTTTGAAAATAGCGATGGATAAATCCCAGAATCGTGTTTCCAAGGTTCTTCTGAAAAAACTCTGGAATCTATGCTTGAATTTATGAGTGTGGAAAGTTCCTTTGCATTTTTGTTGACTTCATTTTTCATTTTTGCAAGTTCATTTTGTATCGTTTCTTGGGAAAAAACTGATTCAAAGAAAGTTTTGCTTAGAGTTGACAGGGTTTTTGATAGTTGTTCATTCGTAATTTCTAATGAATATGATGAAAAATCAGAAAGACACTCTGCATTTGAAAATGTGATTTGAGGATTTGAAGTCTGAATAATTTTTGTAAAAAGTTTGAAGAATCCATTAGTTTCTTTTGTTTGATTTGAAAAACCTGCTTTAAAAATGATATTTATGTGGACAAGAGCATCAGAATTATTTTCAAGAAGAAAAACTTGAAGTCCATTTTCTAATGTAACCTGCTGAACATTTTGTTGTTCTTGTATTGGTCGAGAATCAGTTTGAGAAAAAAGGGAAGCAGAAAGAAAAATAAGATGAGAAATCAAAAAGATAATAACTTTATTTTTAGTTTTCATGATGTTTACATTTTAACAGATAAAACAAAAAAAAGACAACAGAAAGTAGGTTATTGCAGTTTGCCCTGCTTTATGACAACTAGTATTTTGACTAAAACGCTATAGTGGGGTATAATAATTGAAATATGGTGAAAATAATTGAAAGAAAATGTGAAGATACGGTTCCTTTAGAACTTCTTGAGGGAAAGCGTCATTTGACTGCAGAAGAAATTGAGGTACTAGAGAAGAACTTAAATCATAATACAGATGAAACTTGGTCAAATGTTTTTGTGCCAGTAGAACAAGAAAAATTTGACGTTTCTTTGATTTATGTTACTTTTTTTTCAGGCTTTGTTATTATCGGGGAAATGAAAAAACAACAGTTACAATATAATGATTTAATTCTTGAAGTTGGAATCAGAAATTCTAGAATCAGCAATGTTGTGATTGGAGATAATTGTGTTATCCGAAATATTGCTTATCTTGATAATTATAGAATTGGAAACAGAAATATTTTATTTAATATTCAGGAACTTTGCTGCACGAATCATTCAAAATTTGGAAGTGGCTTTTTAAAAAAAGGTGAACCTGAAGAACATAGATGCTGGATTGGTGTTGCAAATGAAAATGACGGAAGAAGAATTCTTGCTTTTGAAAAAATGATTCCATCAGATGCGTATTTGTGGTCGCATTATCGTGATGATGATGAACTTTTGCAGCGATTTTTTGAAATGACTGAAAATGAAGATACTCAAAAAGATAATACTTATGGAATTATCGGAAATGATTGTGTCATAAAGAACTGCAGCATTATAAAAGATACAAAAGTGTGTGATGCAGCTTATGTTAAAGGTGCACACAAACTTAAAAATATGACAGTTTTGTCTTCCGAAGAAGAACCTTCGCAAATTGGTGAAGGCGTGGAGATGGTAAATGGAATTTTGGGTTATGGAAGCAAGGTTTTTTATCAGGCAATTGCAATTCGTTTTGTGATTGGCAGAAACTGTCAGGTGAAATATGGTGCAAGACTTTTAAACTCTGTGCTTGGTGATAATTCCACTGTTTCATGTTGTGAAATATTGAATAATCTTATTTTCCCGTTTCATGAACAGCATCATAATTCATCATTTTTGATTGCAACTACAGTTATGGGGCAGAGTAATATTGCTGCTGGAGCGACTGTTGGAAGTAATCACAACAGCCGAAGTCCTGATGGTGAAATTTTTGCAAAGCGTGGATTCTGGCCGGGACTTTGTTCTGATTTTAAACATAATTCCAGGTTTGCTTCTTTTGTTCTTGTTTCAAAAGGAAGTTACCAGTACGAACTGGATATTCAGTATCCTTTTGCTCTTGTTTCTCCAGGATTTAATGGTTCTCAAAAAATCAATATAATTCCTGCATGGTGGTTTATGTATGATATGTTTGCCATTACAAGGAATAATGACAAATTTATAAAACGAGATAAACGCAAGAAAAAAATCCAGATAATTGAAACTGATCCTTTAGCCTGCGACACTATGCAGGAAATCATGCAAGCTCTAGACCGTATTATAAATCTTACTCGTGATTATCTTATTAAGATAGACAGCGATTATATGAATGATGCTGACACTCCACAAAAAGAATATCAGGCTGCAAAAGACTTTCTTCATCAAAATCCGGAAGCTGATTTTACACTTGATGATAATCTTTGTCAGAAAAAATATGGAGCGGTGATTTTTAAACCTGTTCAAGCATATAAAATGTATCGCAAGATTGTAAAATATTTTTCTGTAAGAACTCTCGTTCAATTCTGTAAAAATCTGAATTGTGACAGACTTACAAAAGATTTGCTTTCTAAAATTAGAAAACTGTCTTTATACACAGAATGGGAAAATGTAGGTGGACAGATTATTCCATGTGAAAAACGAAAGGAACTGTTTTCTTCTATAAAAGAAGGTCAGATTGATAGTTGGGATAAAGTTCACGAATTTTATAAGTATTGTAGTTGTTCTTATGATGAATATAAAGTCCGTTATGCTTTATATCTTTTGGAAGAACTGTATTCAAGGCCTATCGAGGAATTTTCTGTGGATTTATTCAGACATATTACAGATGATGTTTCGATTGTTGCCTATGACATTTATAATGCTTCATTAAAATCACGTGAAAAGGATTATACTGATTATTACAGGAATATGACTTATCAGAATAGTGAAGAAATGAAAAAAGTTGTGGGACCTTTGGAAGATAATTCTTTTTTACGCAAACTTAAATCTGATACAAACGAATTTATTAACGCATTGAAAGTAATTTTTACAGATTTAACAACGAAATAGTCTGAGTTTATTTGATTCAGGGGTTAATACAACCCCTGAAAACGAGCGAGTCAAGGCCTTGAGCGAAGCGTGCCTTGACCGGTCGTATTTTTCTACCTAATTTGACTAACTTGCTGTTTCCCGTTAATATATGAGTATGGAAAAAAATTCTTTATTGCCAATTCGCATTGGTATCGATGTTGGTTCAA
>CAMBMW010000076.1 GCA_945868875.1 uncultured Treponema sp. | reverse complement strand
AAAACATTCATTTTTTGTGATAGTGTTTTATAATCCGTCCCCCTAAGACAGATTTTTTTATGCTTGCAAAGCAGTAACAGCAACAGTTGCAATGATATCTTCAACATTGCAACCGCGGCTTAAATCGTTCAAAGGTTTTGCAAAACCCTGACAGATTGGACCGATTGCCATCCAGCCACCCATTCTCTGACAGATTTTATAACCGATGTTACCTGCGTTAATATTTGGAAAAATAAATGTGTTTGCGTGTCCTGCAACTTTACTTCCAGGAGCCTTAAGTTCTCCAACTTCAGGAGCAACAGCAGCGTCAAACTGGAATTCTCCGTCCAAAGCAAGGTCAGGAGCAGCAGTTTTTGCCAGTTCAGTCGCCTTCTGCACTTTAGAAACAGTGTCATAGAATTTTGCATCGTTTCCAGAACCTTTTGTAGAGAAAGAAAGCATTGCAACACGAGGCTCAATTCCGGCAATCTTTTTTGCAGTATCAGCCGAAGCAATTGCAATGTCGCAAAGTTCTTCGGCACTAGGTTCAATGTTGATTGCGCAGTCACCAAAAACACTTACGCCTTCAGGAATATATTTATTTCCGCCTTCTGGTGCAACCATAATAAAACAAGAAGAAACAGTTTTAAAACCAGGTGCAGTTTTGATAACCTGAAGTCCAGGACGTAAAGTATTTGCAGTAGAATGACAAGCTCCAGAAACAAAACCATCAGCATCGCCAGCTTTCAAAATCAAAGCGCCGTACATAGTGTGGTCTTTCAAAATAGCAGCTTTTGCAGCAGCAACATCAGCATATTCAGGCTGTCCAGTTTTTTTATTTATTTTTCCTTCGCGAGCTTTATATAAAAGTTCAGCATATTTATCTGCATTTGCGTCTTTTGCAGGGTCAACAATTGTAACTCCACTTAAATCAGCAGAAGAACCGCTTGCTTTAATATCGTCGTCAGAACCAATTAAAATGATTTTGGCGATTCCGTCTTTTACAATCTGAGCAGCTGCATCAACAACACGTTTATCTTCACCTTCGCAAAGAACAATAGTTTTGCCAGCTGCCTTTGCTTTGTTCAATAATTCATCAACAAAAGCCATTTGAAATCTACCTCATTATAATAGAAATAAATCAGTTTATCATTTTTTAGAGTAATCTTGGCGACTTTTGACCAGTTCGACAAGCTCACTAGTCAAAAACAGGCTATTCGCACTTCGCCGACTAACCGCGGCTCATTCCTTCACTTCACTTCGTTACGTTTCGGAACGCCTTCGGCGGTGCTACTATCCTTGTCGCGGGACTCCGAAAATAAAAACCTTACATAAACAGTAGTATAGCGTTTTTTTGAAATTTGAACAATATAAAGATTTGTGCTATAATTAAAATAGTAAGTTGAATTTCGAGTTTAAATTCTTGACGTTGTTTGGAATATAAAACAACAAAAAATCACAGGGATTGGAAAAATCTGACGTATTATTCAAATGGCTAATATTGCGCCATTTGAATAAACTTCGAGTTTCTTGCGAAACTCTTTTAATTAACTGTCCGCTTGGCGCGGACTAATCAAAACCTTTCGAAAGTTGATACTTTCTTCAAGTTTTTGATTTTAAGGAACGATTTTTCTTTGAAATCAGGTGGTTCAAGAGTTAGATTTTATAAATACGCAGGATTGCAAAAATGCCAGGTAATTTTGCGTTAGCAAAATCGAATCTGTGTGATAAAAACAAAAATTCGAACTTGAACCTGGTATTTGTTTTGTGTTTCGGTTTAAAAATAAAAAGAAGGAATATTTAAAATGACAAAAAAAAGAGTAGTTATTACAGGATTGGGAGCTGTTTCTTCGTGCGGAAATAATGTTAAAGATACTTGGGATGCTGTAAAAAATGGAAAAAGTGGAATTTCAAATATCACACTTTTTGATGCATCAAATCACATGGTAAAGATTGCCGGCGAAGTAAAAAATTTTTCTCTTGAACCTTATGGAGTTGATAAAAAAATTGCCAGAAAAATTGGAAGATTCAGTAAATTCTTACTTGGTGCCAGTGTTGAAGCTGTAAATGATGCCGGATTTACGAAAGAAACTTTACAAAATGAAAATGCCGGAATTATTACTGGAATTGGAATAGGATTATCAGAAGAATTAAATGTTGCTTATCAGAAATATTTTGACCCTGCAAGCGGTGTAAACAGAATTCCTCCATTAACGGCTCCTCTTGTTTTGAATAACGAAGCTGCAGCAAATGTTGCCATTCATTTTGGCATTCATGGACCTGCATGGACACTTTCTACCGCCTGTGCGTCTGGAACAGATGCAATCGGTCTTGCCCTTGATATGATTCGTCTTGGCAGAATGGATGTTTGTCTTGCCGGTGGTGCTGATGCAAATATTACAGGGTTTAATATCGGCTGTTATCAGTCACTTTCAGCTTTGACAACAAAATTTAATGATGAACCGCAAAAAGCAAGTCGTCCTTTTGATAAAAATCGCAGCGGCTTTGTCATGGCTGAAGGTTCTGCTGTCTTAGTTCTGGAAGAATATGAACATGCAAAAGCACGAGGTGCGCACATTTATGCTGAAGTTGCTGGTTATGGTGCAAGTTCTGATGCATATCATATTACAGCCCCTTGCGCAGATGGAGCAGGCGGTGTTCTTGCTATGAAAAAAGCTTTTGAAGATGCTGGAATGAAACCAGAAGATATTCAATATTATAATGCACACGGAACCTCTACCAGTGCAAATGATACTGCAGAAACTGCAATGATTAAGTCTGTTTTTGGCGAACATGCTTACAAGTTAAAAATTTCTTCTACAAAAAGTGAAACAGGTCACATGGTTGGTTCTGCCGGTGCAATTGAAGCTTTATTTTGCGTAAAGGCAATGGAAGAAAGTTTTGTGCCACCTACAATCAATCTTGATGAACCTGATTTGGAACACGGTTGTGATTTAGATTATGTTCCAAATGTCGGAGTAAAATGTGAGATTAATGCAGCTGCAAGCTGTTCTTTGGGATTTGGTGGTCACAACGGTTGTGTGATTATTAAAAAAATATAAACGTGATGTTGCAGCGATGCGAGACAATATGTTGTTTCTTATCTATAATTTATAAATTTTAAGAGGTCTAGAAAAATGGCAGTTATTAAACCTATGGTTCGTTCGAACATGTGTCTAAATGCTCACCCAATAGGATGTGCAAAAGAAGTTGAAAATCAGATTGCGTATGTCAAAGCGCAGAAAGCTAAACGTGGAACAAAAAGTTTAAAAGAGGGCGGAAATGGTCCAAAATTTGTTCTTGTTTTGGGCTGTTCTACTGGTTATGGTTTGGCTTCGCGAATTAGTGCAGCATTTGAATATGGCGCAGACACAATTGGTGTTTCTTTTGAAAAAGCTGGAACTGAAACTAAAGGCGGTACTCCAGGCTGGTACAATAATCTTGCTTTTGACCGTGCGGCTAAAGCGGAAGGACTTTTTACAGAAACTTTTAGTGCTGATGCTTTCAGTCACGAAACTCGTAAACTGATTATTGAAGAAGCTAAAAAGGCTGGCAAAAAATTTGATTTGGTGATTTATTCTTTGGCTTCGCCTGTGCGCTCTGATCCTGATAAAATTGATCCGAATAGTGCTGATGGTGCTCACGTGCTTTACAAATCTGTTATCAAACCGATTGGTAAAACTTATGCTGGAATGGGCATTGATATTTTGACAAATACTTTGAAAGAAAGTGCTGCTGAACCTGCAAATGAAGAAGAAATTGCTAACACTGTAAAAGTTATGGGCGGTGAAGACTGGCAGCTTTGGATTGACCAGTTGAGTGAAGCTGGCGTGCTTGCCGAAGGTTGCCGTACATTAGCTTATTCTTACATTGGTCCGGAATTGAGTCATGCAATTTATCGTGACGGTACAATCGGACAGGCAAAAAAGCATCTGGAAGCTACTGCTCATACTTTGAATGAAAAACTTGCAAAAGAATTGAACGGAGCTGCTTATGTTTCTGTAAATAAAGGTCTTGTAACTCGTTCTAGTGCTGTTATTCCAATTATTTCTTTGTATCTTTCTATTTTGTTTAAGGTTATGAAGAAAAAGGGTACACACGAAGGTTGTATTGAACAGATGGAACGCCTTTTTGCTGAACGTCTTTACACTGGCGAAAATGCATCTGCTGGTAATGTTCCTGTTGACCAGGAAAACCGCATTCGTGTGGATGACTGGGAAATGCAAGATGATGTTCAGGCTGAAGTTGACAAGTTTATGGCTCAAGTTAACAACGAAAACATTGCTGAAATCTGTGATTTGGAAGGTTACAAGCACGATTTTTATGCTACAAATGGTTTTGATGTTGCAGGTGTGGATTATTCTGCTGACGTGCCTCGCATGGATCAGATTTAGTTTCGGGGCGTTGCGGGGCCGGCTGAACTTTTCTGGTTGTTTTTGGAATTGTCTGTTTTCTGCAAAATGAGTTGCGCCCCGCTGAGAGGGGTATGGAGGCAACGCAGTGCCGACTAGGGGAGAGACTTCTCCCCTTTTTTTATATTATTTTATATGGGTTTTTATGGCATTTGTTCAATTTTCGCAAGTTTCTCTAGCTTTTGGTGATAGGGATATTTTAAAAAATGTTACAATCAATCTTCAAACTGGCTCGAAAGTTGCCCTGACTGGTGCAAATGGGGCTGGAAAATCGACTCTCATCAAGGTTCTGGCTGGAATTACTAAACCGGATTCTGGCAACAGGGCTGTTCAAAAGGAAACTCGTGTCGTTTATTTGCCGCAAAGCGGTTTGACTCATCATGGCTGTTCTTTGAAAGAGGAAGCGGACAAGGCTTTTGAGTTTGGTTATGAAATGCAGCGTCAGATTGATTTAATTGGTGAACTTTTGCAAAAAGGGGAAGGGAACACTGATTCTCTTGTTTTGCAGCAGGCTGAACTTATTCAGAAGCTGGAGGATAGTCAGTGGTATAGGCGTGAAGCTGCGTGTGAGTCTGTGCTGCTTGGTTTGGGGTTTTCTAGAAGTGATTTTGAAAAGCGGACTGAAGAGTTTTCTGGCGGGTGGCAGATGCGTATTGCTCTTGCCAAAGCTTTGATGCAAAATCCTGATATTCTTCTTTTGGACGAACCTACTAACTATCTTGATATTGAAGCTCGAAGCTGGCTTGAGCAGTTTTTGCAGAATTTTAAAGGCGGTTTTTTGCTTGTAAGTCACGACAGGTATTTTCTGGATGTTACTATAAACGAGGTGTTTGAGCTTTTTAATGGGGAACTTAAGCGTTATCCTGGTAATTTCTCGCATTATGAAAAGGTGAGGGAAGTGGAGCTTAAAACTTTGATTGCTGAATATGAACAGCAGCAGCAGGAAATAAATAAACTTGAGGATTTTATAACGCGGTTCGGGTACAAGGCGACTAAGGCTGCACAGGCACAGGAATATCAGAAAAAGCTTGATAAAATGGTTCGCATTGAGATTCCAGAATCGCTGAAAAAAATTCATTTTACTTTTCCGCCGGCTCCTCATTCTGGAAGGCTTGTTCTCCGGATGAATGATATTTGTAAATCTTATGACGGAAGTAAAAATGTGCTAAATCATCTGGATTTAGTTTTGGAAAATTCTCAGCGGCTTGTGGTGGCTGGTAAAAATGGTGCTGGAAAATCGACGCTGCTTAGAATTATTGCAGGGGTTGATTCTGATTTTTCTGGTGAGATTATTCCTGGCGCTGGTGTGAAAATCGGGTATTTTAGTCAGGATAATGCCGAAACTATCAAAGGAAAGGAAACAATTCTTGAATATCTGGAAGCAAGAGCTCCTTTGGAGTTGATTCCAAAACTGCGTGATATGCTTGGTGCATTTCTTTTCCGCGGTGATGATGTTTATAAATCTCTGGATGTGCTTTCTGGTGGTGAAAAATCAAGGATTGCTCTTTTACAACTTTTGCTGAGTCCTGTAAATCTTCTTGTGCTTGATGAACCTACAAACCATCTGGATATTCATTCGAAAGATGTGCTTTTAACTGCGCTTAAAGATTTTGGCGGTACGGTGATTTTTGTAAGTCATGACAGAGGTTTTATTGAACAGCTTGCTACGGTTGTGCTTGAATTAAAACCTGGAGAGTTTAAGTATTTTCCAGGGGATTATGTTTATTATCTTGAACAGACAGAAGCTTCTGGTAATCAGCAGAATCTGAATGAAAAAGCAACTGACAATTCAAATCAAAATCTAGACAAAAAAAATGGCGGAAATGTTGCGCAAAAAGTGGAAAGTAAAGCTGAGTCAAAACTTTCCTGGGAAGAGCAAAAAAAGCGTGAATCTGAACGTCGCAAAATAGAAAAAAAGGTTTCCAGACTCGAAGAAGAAATAGAGAATCTGGAAAATAAGAAAAATGAGCTTGAAACAAAGCTTTCAGATCCTCAAATTTACAGCAATGGCGAAAAGGCGAAAGCTGTTCAAAAAGAAATTGAAGAGATTGCATCGCAGATAGAAATTGTTACTTTGGAATGGGAAAAAGCTTCGGAGGAGTTGATATGATAAATGAAAATCAACCGGTTGAAAACAAATCTGTTAAAAATCAACCGGCACTTTATTTGATTCCTGTGACGCTTGGTGAAACTGAAATTTCTCAAGTTTTGCCTGCTTATAATCATGATACAATAGTAGAAATCAAACATTTTATTGTTGAAAATATTCGTTCGGCAAGGCGATTTTTGAAAAAAGTGGAAAAATCAATCGATATTGATGAGTTGACTTTTTATGAGCTGAATCGTCACACCGATAGAAATGTGATTGGTGAATACCTTGAACCTCTGAAAAATGGAAAATCTGTTGGAATTATTTCGGAAGCTGGTTGTCCTGCCATTGCAGACCCGGGAGCTGATGTTGTTGCAATTGCCCAGCAAAAGGGATTTAAAATTGTGCCTCTTGTGGGACCTTCTTCCATTATTCTTTCGGTGATGGCAAGTGGTTTTAACGGGCAGAGTTTTGCTTTCAACGGTTATCTGCCTGTGGAAGTTCCAAATAGAATAAAAGCACTTAAAAAACTGGAAAATAAAGTCTGGAATGAAAATCAGACTCAGCTTTTTATTGAAACTCCGTATAGGAACGCAAAAATGTTTGAAACAATCATAAATAATTTGCGTCCGAACACAAAACTTTGTGTCGCAGCCGGGATTACTTGCGAAAATGAGTTTATAAAAACTTTGACTATTGAAAAATGGAAAAAGCAGAAAATGCCGGATATCGAAAAAGTTCCTGCAATCTTTTTGATTGGAAAATGATTTTGTGATTGACCAGTTTAGTTTTAGAGGAAAAAGATGCTGAAAATTAGAACTGCCTGTGAAAGTGATTTGCCTCAGATAATGCTGATAGAAAAGTCGTCGTTTGCTCCTCAGATTCAGGAAAGTCAAAATGTTTTTCTGGAACGCATAAAAGTGTGTCCAAAAATGTTTTTGATTTTTTATGGGGCAGATGAAAATGGTCAGCCTGAAATCAGCCCCTTTGAAAGTAATGGAAATAATGGAAATGTTACAGGGTATTTGTGTGCTGAAATTTTATATGGAATTCCGCAAAATCAAAATGAACTGAAACTTGGACATCTTCCTCAAAAACAATTGCCTGAAGATTCTTTAGAAATCAGTCAAAAAAATGAATGTTATGTTTATATCAGTTCTTTTGCTGTGTTTCCATCAAAAAGAGGTGGAGGAACTGGAAAAAAATGCTGGAATCTTGCAATGGAATATTTTAAAAACATGAATTTTGAGCAGAATAATGCTATAATTAAAGGATTTTTATTGCTTGTAAACGAATTGTGGACAAAAGCACTTACGATTTATGAAAAAAGCGGATTTGAGAAAATCAAAACTTTTAAAAACTTTTTTGATAATGGTGAAAAATCTTTTTCGGATGGCATTTTGATGAAACTTGATTTGTAAAATTTGCTATAGAAACTCGTTTGATGAAACTTTTTTTTCTAAAGTTTGATTTGCATAAAAAATTTGTAAAGAAAACGATTTTTAAACTGGATGGATAATAAATGAAAATTAAAAAAAGTATAACAGTGATTTTTCTTGCGGCGGCATATTGTATTAAAATATTTGCTGTTGATTTTTGGTCGGATTTGCCAAATGAACAGCTTGCACGCCAGATTACAGATGAAATGACGAATTCTGAACTTTTGGCGCAAACTTTTATGTTTGGCTGGGCTGGTGCAGAACCTCCTGAACTGCTTTTTCAGTGGGTGGAACGAGGACTTGGCAGTGTAAAAGTTTTTGGCTGGAATACCGATGACACAAATCTTGTTGCAAAATCTATATCTGCATTACAAAAAAAATCTGTCTCCGGGCGGTTTAAAATCCCGCTTTTTGTTGCAACAGACCAGGAAGGCGGCTGGATTCGCCATGTAAAAGGAGATACTTCTATTACGCCTGGAAATATGGCAATTGGTGCGGCAGGCTACCCTTCAGATTCCTGGTATACTGCTTATTACATCAGCGAAGAGATCAAAGCGCTTGGAATCAACATGAATTTTGCCCCGACTGTAGATTTGTTTACCGATCACGATTCAACGATTATTGGAACAAGATCTTTTGGTGAGGATCCTCAGAAAGCAGGAATTCTGGGAGCAGCGTTTGCAGCTGGTTCTTCTGCGGCAGGAGTTTTGCCTACAGTAAAACATTTTCCAGGACACGGAGATACAAGCATAGATTCTCACGGTCGACTTCCAGTTATCGATATAGATTTTGAGACTTTTAAAAATCGTGAACTTGTTCCTTATTATTATCTTATAAAAGAAAACGTGCCTGCTGTGATGTCTGGTCATTTGAGTTTTCCCCAGATTGATACAACAGGAGCACCTGCATCTTTATCAAAATATTTTCTCACAGATTTGCTTAGAGACCAGCTTGGTTTTGATGGATTAATTATTACAGATGATATGATGATGGTTGGCGCTACAGTTTATGCAGGTTCTCTTTCAGAAGCGTTCAAGATGGCATTGGAAGCTGGAAATGATATTATTCTTTCATCTACAACTGCTAAATTGAATGAAGCGTTGTGGACAAAAAATCTGGATACCATGTCAACAGATAAAGAATTTCACGCTAGAGTTAAAGATGCAGCTTATCGTGTTATAAAAGCAAAACTTGATTATTTTAAATCAGGAAATGCAGCGCCTTTGTATCCTGAACAGAATAATTTTGAAAAAAGTATTCCGAGCAAAGAAGGACAGAAATTCTTTTTGGAACAGGCGTGCCGTTCAGTTACAATCGAAAAACAGGGTGAGGATTTTCCTTTGACAAAAGAGAAAGCGGGTAGAGTTCTGTTAATTGGGTTTATGAACAGTTTCTTTAGTTCTGCAAAAAAACATTACGATGGTGCAGGAGAGTTCAGATACAGTGCTTATGAAATTGGTCCGAATGAAACACAATGGATTTTAGATAATCTTGGAAAAGTGGAAAGCGGTTATGACACTGTGATAATCTGCGTTTCAAGTGAAAATCATGTAAAAGTTGCAGAATATTTTAAAAACAGTCCGAAAAAAGTAATAATTTTGAACAATATGTCTCCAGTTTTATCAGAAAAATTGATGTGGGCAGATACAATCTTGCTTGGATATAGCTGGCGATGTGATTATTCTCTCAAAGCAATGATTTCAGCTCTCGCTGGTGATTTCGTTCCGCAGGGAATTAAACCGTATAATTAAGTTTTTTTTAAGCCAGCTTTTCTCATCTTAAGATGGTTTATTTTTATTCTAGATAATCTGGAATCTCTTTGAGTTTATTATATTTTGCATCATAACTGTGAGAATTTGGCCTAATCCCCAGAATTCTCTCATTTTCTGCTTGAAGTTGAAATTTAATCATCTCTTTGAAAGCAGTCATCATTGAAGAAGGATTAACTTTTTTATCAATCAGATTTGCAGACTGCATTTCTTTTATAAAATAATAACAACTTTCGATTGTGGAAATATATTCAGGTTTTGGTTCATGCTTAAAAGTAAAAATCGAACGATAATCCCCTGCAAAAGAAACTCTTGGAAGCTCAAGCAAAAAAGGATTATGTTCAATCATTTTTTTTGCACAAAACCATGTTGCATCAAGAATAATTACAAGCAATGTTTTACTACCTAACGCTTCTCTAAATCCTTCTTTTTGAGCCGTCCATGCATCTTCGCCAGGATACATCAGAACAGGAAAATACTTTTCTGAGTGCAAAAGTTCCTGAAAACGAGCATTTTTGGAAAATTCAAGACCAACAATAATTTCAGAATTTTTCAAACTGATATGAGCAAGATTTCCAGTACCTGTGCGCTGCCTTTTTGCTTCTTTCGTGTGCATCAAAAAAACAAATTTAATTCCACAGTCAATCTCCTGAATAAACTTACATAAACAGGCCGAAACAGGTTTGTAACATTTGTAACAT
>CAMBMW010000075.1 GCA_945868875.1 uncultured Treponema sp. | reverse complement strand
AAAAACTCGCAGCATGTGCAAACAAAAACTTTCATTGGTGTGTAAACAAACAGCACATGCAGGGACAGACCTTGATTGATATTCAACATCAATCAAGGTCTGTCCCTGTTTTGCTCTTATTATCTAGAATCTGTGTTTTTGACTGTTGTTTTATTCGAAATGTTTTAATTCCTCTGCTAGGATTTGAGCGATTTTTTCGTGAGTTTTGGCTGAAGGATGCCAGTCTGCTGCAATTCCGTCTTCTTCTTTTTGAACTGGGAATTTTACAGTTTTGATTTTCACTGCTGGAAAATCTTTTTGGAAAAGACTAGCAGCCTGTTCAACTGAATCACACAAATCCTGCCCCATCACTCCAAGACAACAGCAGATTTTTGCTTTTGGTGAACGGCGATGCACAGCTTCAATCAACTGTCGTAATCCGCTAACATAACTAAGTCTTCTGTCTTCTTTATTCTGAACCCAGCTTGTATCATTTGTTCCCAAGTGAATTACTACAATATCTGGAGAAAAGCGACTTTCGTCCCAAACTTCTGGTTCTAATCCAAGTCTGAGGGAAAGTGATTTGTCTGTGTAAGGCCAGTTTGCAGGCATTAACCAGCAGGTTTCCGGAATCTTCGCTGTGGCAGGGTCAACATAATTTGAAATGATTCCGATTCCACTCCAGCTACAACAATGAAGATTTGCATTCAGTTTTTTTGCTGTCAAAAAAGCATAAGATTTATCGGCTCGTTCAATTTCGGTTGAAAATGTATCTTTTTCCCACACACCTTCGATTCCATATCCACAGGTGATACTGTCACCAATCACTTCAAGATTCAGACAGTTTTTACCAGCAAGTTCATACGCTTGCGAAGGAATAATTTCTCCATCAACTTCAAGTTTTTCAAGTCCGGCATATCCAAAAGCAGCTTCGCTTAATTTCAAAACGCGTATGCAAACCGTCTTTTCTTCATCTGACTCAAAAAGTACACATTCATTTTTTTCTTCTGTCAAAATGATGCGTTTTTCTGGTTCTGAAGGGAAATTTTGCCAGGAAAACTCTTCTCCATTTGTAACGTAAACTCCAATCACACCTTTATTCTGCTGATTCCAGGTTTTACTATCACTTAAAATTGTGGCAACGGCTTTTTTTCCTTTTAAAACAAAACTAAATCCACTTGCTGAATAATCAAAATAACGAACATTGTTATAATCCAAATGACGTCCAAACCAATTTAAATTTTCTTTTTGTATTAACATTCTAACTCCAGATTAATAATAGTATTTTTCAACGAAAGGTCAAAAAAACGTTTTAATTATATTATGAATATAATTGATAAGTCAAACTCATAGCCTTTTTTTATATTTTATGTCATGAATTCAAAAAACATAAAAATAAAACTAGAATATAACTTGACACAAAGAGTTTTTTTCTTTATATTTGTTTCTACAAATAGTAACTGTTTCTATATTCAGAAACATTAATTATTTTGGAGGATATTATGAAAAAAACACTTTCTTTTTTATTAACTTTGTCTGTTTTATTTGCTTTATCAGCTGCCCCAAAACAAAAAAATAAAACTGTGAAAATTGGAATTGCAAAAATTGTTCAGCATCCTGCACTTGATTCTGTAGAAAAGGGAATCATTGATGCAATTGAAGCTGCTGGAATCAAAGCAAAATTCGACTTACAGAATGCAAACGGTGATATCAATACTGCAAATCAAATTGCAACACAATTCAAGGACACAAAAGTTGATGTAGCCGTTGGAATTGCAACCCCAATCGCAATTGCTCTTGCAAATACACTTAAAAAGACACCTGTTGTTTTTGGAACAGTTACAGACCCTCTTGGAGCAGGTCTTGTAACAACACTTGAGCATGGTGAAAATAATGTCACTGGTATGTCAGATGAACTTCCATCAAAAGAACATATCAAGATTTTTAAAGAAATTGCTGGTATTAAAACTTTGGGATATATTTACACTTCAAACGAAGATAATTCTGTTTCATCATTAGAATTGATAAAAGCAGGATGTAAAGAAGCAGGTCTAGAACTTGTTGTTCAATCAATCACAAATTCATCTGAAGTTAAACAGGCTGCTGAAGCAATTGTTGATCGTTGTGACGGAATTTACCTTACAACCGACAACACTATTTTCTCTGCATTACCAAGTCTTGTTTCAGTATTCAACAAAGCTAAAAAACCAATTTTCTCTGGTGATGTTACAGGCGCTATGAATGGTGGATGTTTTATGGCTTTTGGATTCAACTACTACAAAGCAGGATATGCAACTGGTGAAATGGTTGTTGAGATTTTGAATGGTAAAAAAACAAGCGAAATTCCTGTAAAATTCATGACAAAGCCAAGCGATTCTGACCTTCTTTTTGATTTAGATGCAGCGAAAGTCTGTGGAATTACAATTCCAGAAGACTATCTGAAACAGGCAACATACATCATTGAAAATGGAAAGCTTACAAAAAAAGAATAATTGCCATCATAAAAGGTACATTGCAAACTAAGTTTAGTTTCTGTTGAACTTGTTTTTTGTCTTTCCAATGGAGAAAACTGGCAAAACAAGTTCAACAATTTTTATTTAGATATAATGTAATGGAAGAATTCAAACTGAATTTAACCTGAATACAAAAGAAACGAAAACAAAATCACTGTATTTTTATTTTTATTAGTTTATGTTATACTAAATCATTATGAATGATAGAATACAGTCAATTATTTCAGATTTTAAAATGGAAGCTGAAAAACGCCTTATCGGGCAGGAACAGCTTTTAATGGATATTTTTATTGCCTTCATTGCAGATGGTCACGTTCTTTTGGAAGGTGTTCCTGGACTCGCAAAAACTCTTACAATCAAAACCGCAGCAGAGATTCTAGGAATGAGTTTCAAACGAATTCAGTTTACTCCTGATTTATTACCAGCAGATATTACTGGAACAATGATTTATGAACAGAACAAAGGTTCTTTTTCAGTACGTAAAGGACCAATCTTTTCAAACGTTATTTTAGCGGATGAGATTAACAGAGCTCCCGCAAAGGTTCAATCAGCAATGCTAGAAGCAATGGAAGAACGTCATGTTACTATTGGTGATTCAACTTTCACTCTTCCAAACCCATTTTTTGTTTTGGCTACACAAAATCCTATAGAACAGGAAGGAACATATAATCTTCCAGAAGCTGAACTAGACCGTTTCTTGATGAAACTTCTGATTACTTATCCATCTGCAGAACAAGAAATAAAAATAATTCAAACATGTGGTGAAGCTTCAAAGATTCCTGTAAAAAAAGTGTTGTCTGAAGATGATTTTACCTTCATTCGAGAAAATTTTAATAAAATCAACTGTGACGATACAATTGCAAAATATACAGTTTCCATTTTAAATGTCACAAGAGCAAACAGTGAAAGGAAAAATGAATCTGCATTCGGACATAATGCTAAAAACGATATTACACGATACATCCAGTTTGGAGCATCTCCCAGAGCAGGAATTGCAATGTTAAAATGTGCAAAAGGTCACGCACTTATTCAGGGAAGAGATTTTGTTTTACCAGAAGACATTAAAGCAGTTGCCTGTAATGTTCTGCGACATAGAATTGTTTTATCTTATGAAGCTTTGGCTGATAATGTTTCTGCCGACGATATAATCAATAGGATTCTTGAGTTTATTCCAATACCTTAAAACTTAAAAACAAACTATGAGAAAATCTTTGATACAAAATGAACAGATTATAAAAAAAGCTTCTATGTTAAAGATTCCTGCTCACAAACTGGCAGAGAGTCTAAAAAGTGGAAATTTCCGTTCTCTTTACAAAGGTCAAGGAATTGAGTTTGAAGGTGTCCGGGAATACATTCGTGGTGATGATGTTCGAAGTATTGACTGGAATGTTACGGCTCGTCTTGATCGTCCTTATGTCAAAATATTCAGAGAGGAAAGAGAATTTCAGTTATTCTTGATTATCGATAATTCAAATTCCATGATGCTGAATTATTTCGGCAAGTCAAAATATGATGCTTGTTCTGAAGCAGTGGCTCTCCTTACAATTGCTGCACAAATCAATTGTTGTCCAATCGGAGCTGTTTTTTTTGATGGAGAAATAAATTTTTCAATAAAACCAAAACTTGACAAAAATCAATCCATGCTTATTTTAAATCAGCTGGCATATGAAAATGAAAAAAAACAAAATGGCTCTGATTTAGAAAAAGCAATTAATGGAGCTGGAAAACTATTAAAAAAAAGAACGCTTGTTTTTATTTTTTCTGATTTTAAAACTGAAAACTGGCAAAAATCAGCAGTCATGCTCGCTCAAAAAAATGATTTGGTTGCTGTCCGTATTACAGATGAATTTGACTATAAAATGCCAAAACTTGGAACAACAGTTTTTCAAGACTCGGAAAGCAGAGTAAAAATGGTCTTACCAACATCATCAAAAAAATTTCAAACATTTTGGACAGATTATCAGAATCAAAAAAATAATAACTGGGAAAGTTTTTGCATAAAGCATGGGATTCTTCCTGTCTTTATGAAGACTACTGACGATCCTTTCAAAGTTCTGAACGAAGTATTAAAAAAAAGAAAAAAGGAATAAAATGGCAGAAATAAAACCTCAGCAAACATTATTACCAATTCAAATCTTTATAGGTGATAACGCAGAATTAAATTGCAGTTTTAGTTCAAATGATGAATTTTTAAGTCTCTTAATTTCCAAAGGGCGAACTCAACTTTCTTCAGAAAATTTTGTTCGCTCTGTTGATGACAAAGAAATAGAAATAACAGACATTTGTATCCTTCAGACTGGCATGGATTATTATCAAATAAAAATTCATTTTAAGCCATGGAAAACAGGAAAAATTCAATTTCCACCAATAAAAATTGGTGAAACAATTGTAAATTTTGAGCCTATTAATATCTCTTCACTTTCGGAAGAATTCAATGAAAGCTCAATTCAAAATACTGCACCTCCATTATTACTGCCATACACTTCATATATAATCGGTGGAATCATTTTTTCTTCTTTAATTATCAGTCTTGCAATCATATTCATTACAATAAAACGAAAACAACTGTTATTTTATTTTAAAAATTTAAAACTAAGATTACGTTACAAAAAAAATAAAAAAATAACGATGAATAGACTAAGAGGTTTACAAAAGATTGAAAATGATAAAGCTTTTGTCCAGGAATATCAGATGATTATGAGAAAGTATCTGGAAAATCGTTTTGACTTTCCATTTACCAGAAACACAACAAGTCAATTTTCAACTGTTTTTTTGAATAATAACAAGGATTTTCTTTCATCTCAAACGCAAGAGGCTTTTTTCGAACTTATTACCTTTTTTATTAGAACTGACTATATAAAATATAATGCAAACAAGCATTTTCTTGAAAATGAAAAACAAGAGATTCTTGAAAAAACAGTCACACTCATTTATTCTCTGGAAAAGAATGAAGTCCAGTGTAAAGAAGATGCTGAATACAAATCATCTTTAGAAAATTCATACCAAGATTGACAAAAACGGGGGAAAAATAAATGATATCATTTCAGAATTCAATTGTTTTTTTATTTTTTCTTACAATTCCTGTTTATTATATTTTGAAAAAGATTGGAATATTCAAAAGAGATTATATTGTAACTGTTCTGGCTGACTGGAATGGTAAACCAATTCCCTGGAAAGGTAAATCACATCGTTTATTCTTATTTCTTTCAAAACTTTTTACAATAACAGCTTTTGTTTTAAGCATTTTCGCTTATGCCGACCCTATAATTTCTAGTAAAAAGAAAGTATTCACATCATTGGGGACAGACCTTATTTTTGCTATAGATACAAGTCCTTCTATGGCTGCAAAAGATATTGACAATGATTCCAGACTGAATTCTGCAAAAAATTCTGTTTTCACACTTTTAGAAAAAACTGAAGGAATTCGTGCTGGGGTAGTAGCTTTAGGAACCCATGCATCCCTTGTTGTTCCCGTTACAAAAGACAAAACATTTTTTACAGAACAGATAAACAGTTTACAAATAGGTGCATTTGGAGATGGTTCTGCGATTGGAGATGGCATATCTACCGCCGTTTACCATCTTTCAACATCTCAAGCGCCCCGAAAATGTATCATTTTATTAACAGACGGTGAAAATAATGCAGGAGAAATTCATCCAGAAACAGCTGCAAATCTGGCAAAAAACAATAATATTACATTATATGTCGTTGGAATCGGCTCAAAAGGGACAATTCCTCTTGAATATACAAATCCAATAACTGGTAAAAATTATTCAGGTTATTTTGATTCTAATTATGATTCCGTTTCATTAAAAAAGATTGCTGAGATTGGAAACGGACACTATTATGAAGCTAAATCCCTCGAAAATCTTATTGAAACACTTCAAAATGTAGCAAAAAAAGAGAGTATAACGCAAAAATTCATTTATAAAATAGAAAAGAAACAGTTGTATAAGAAGTATCTGAAATTTGCATTCATCCTTATTCTAATCACCCTGTTTATTAAAATTTTTATTTTGAGGGAATATAAATATTTGAAATTTAACAAAAACACGGTTATAAAAACTATATTCTCTTTTTTATCTTTACTCTTTTTGTTTTGTGCTTATTTAGGAATTTCCTGGGGAACTTATATGCATCCTGTTCAAAAAAATGGAAACTCAATAGCTATGGTTTTTGATATTTCAAACAGTATGCTTGCAAAAGATTGTCCCGAAGGAAATACCCGTTTAAAAGCTGCTTCTTTGTATGCAAAAAAACTTCTTGAAAAAGCAACGGAATCTTATATTTCAGTTATTCTAACAAAAGGTGATGCATTTGTTGCCGTTCCATTAACACAAGATTTTACAATCATAGAATCACTACTTGATGTTATGTCCCCATTTATGATGACAAATCCAGGTTCAAATCTTGGAAAAGGTTTAGAAAAAGCAAGAGAAAGTTTGAAAACCAACGAATCCTCTGATGGTCACATCTGGCTTTTTACAGATGGAGAAGAAACAGACAATTCCTTGCAGCAGCAGATTGAAATATGCACAAAAGAAAACACTCCACTTTCAATAATTGGTTTTGGAAATGAAAATGAAAGTACAATTTTAGCTGGAGATGGTAAAACAAAAATTCAGACAGCTTTACGTTCAGAACAGATTTCTCAGATTATTGATAAAGTCAATAAAAAATTTTCTATCTTGATGAGTAAGGGAAATAATAATCAATTTGTTAAAGCTTCTGATAAATCTTCTGCATCAAAAATTCTATCTCAATTGAAAAGTACAGATAAAGATAATCTCATAAATTCCTTTGAAGTCAAGAAAAATAACAGATTTAAATTATTCCTTTTTCTTTCATTGATTATGTTTTATTTAAGCTATATCTGTTCGGAACTAAATATTAAACAATTTAAAAGCATCCTTCTTCTCTCAGTTGTATTTATTACTTTTTCAGGTTGCTCTCTGGATACTTTAAAAACATTTTCGGGTGCAAATTCATACCATCAAAATAAATATCAAAAATCGATTTCACTTTTTTTGGATGTATTGGAAAACTCAGAACAAGATGAAAATATTACAAATCAAGTTTATTCGACATATAACCTTGCAACATCATACCTTATGCTTGGTGAAGATGAAATTGCATTACAATATTTTCTAAGAATTCCACAAAATGTACCAAATGACATAAAATATGCTTCTCTTTATAATATTGGATTGATTTATTTTCAAAAAGGAGATTTTTCAACAGCATCAGACTATTTCAAAAATGCAATAAAAGTAGATAATTCCAAACTCGAAGCAAAACTAAACATGGAATTATCATTGCAAATGATTGAAACAAGTGTCTGGCAAAATGAAAATAACATTATTCCTGCAACACAAAACGATTCTGATGAAGACTCTTTGGATAAAAAACTTTTTAAGCACATTAAGGAGAATGAAAAAAGACAATGGAAAAATACAGAAATAGAATACGAACCAGATTTTTCAAAAGATTATTAATCTCTGTTCTATTCAGTGCATGCTTTATAACTTTGTATGCACAACAGGACACTTTAAATCAAAATAATTTTTCTTTCATTCTATCCAGCGATTCTTTTTCTCAAAATGAAGATATACTCTTTGAACTGACACTGGAACAAATCAAACCAGAAGAAATTCAATATCTCCCATACAAATGGCCTCAAGGAGTCAATCTTCGGTTATTAAGAAAACAAGAAATATTCTCTCCAAAAGGAACGAAAATTGATTTATGGTTGAAATTTGATTCCCCTGGTCTATACAAACTTGATGATTTTCATTTAACAATAAAAAAAAATAATCTTGAACAAACTATAAATGCTTCTTTCCCGCAAATTCTGATAAATAAAGACTTATCATCAGAATCCCCCTTACTCACAGTTTGTTTTGAAGATGGAACAACAGTTTCTTCGGATAATATACAGGCACAGACAATAAACATTAATAAACAAAAAAGTCAAGTTATCCGTTTTTCAGTTTATGCACAGTTTACAAAACAGATATTGAGTTTTGAATATGAAATTCCTAAAGATTCCATTTTCATTCAAACAAAAAAATATGAGTTTCCAGCAACTCTTGAATCAGAAGACTATTTTTCAGATAAACTTATCCAAATTGCCGATTACGAATGGACTCTTCTGAATGATAAACCTCAAAGTTTTCCATTAATGACTATGCAGTGTATCAATCTACAAAATAATCCAGTTACCATAGAACTTCATGATTTTTACGTAGAATCTGTTTTTGAGGAAAAGTCGGACGATTCTCAGAAAAACAATTTATATGAAGAGGTTTTCAATGCAACTTCTCCAGCCATTGAAGAAAATTCAAATTCTAAAAAATCTGAAACTGATTGTGCTGATTTAGCAGATAGACTTGGCAAGAATAGATTTATTAAAATACTTTTCTTTACAATCTTATCCGTTATTATAATAACCTTTATTTTTATAATCTTCATTTTAAGATACAAATCAAATAAACTCATATCTATAATCTATTTTTCCATTTTAGTTTTAGTTTTCATTTTTTCATATACAACCATTATGAAAAAAAATAAAGCGATTTTCACAAACGGATACCTCTATTCAATTCCTGATGAAAATGCAGTTAAAACTGAAACAATTCAGCCGGGAACTCAAGTGAAAATCGCAGAAAAAACAAACAGATGGTATTATATTCAGACTGAAACTGCAAAAGGCTGGTGCCTTAAAAATCAGCTGATATTATTCTGAAATTCAAGCTTTTTCCCTGTTATTTCCATACGATTCGCGGACACCATAAGGCTCCAGTTCGCCCATCAGCAAAAAACGGAATAATCCAAATAAAAATTAGACAACCAGAAATATTAAAAAGCGAATCAGCAAAATTCAGTTAGTCAGTCGCCTTTCACAGCTCGCTCACGCTCGGTCCTTCGGACTCGACTACGTCGCCTGTTCAAGCCTCGGTGCGCTGTGCAGTTTAAAACCCTGCAAAACAGACAGTCAACTGGCGAAAACTCTTATCTTCACGAAATAGGGACAGACCTCGTTTAAAACCCCACCTTCTTCATAAACTAGGGACAGACCTCGTTTTAATCTCAAATAATGTATCAAAAAAAAATCTTGACGCACCCTCCCTATAATGCTATTATTTTACTCGGAATAAATCGAGTCGGTTGTAACCGAGTAAAAACGAGGTATAATATGCCAAACGAAGATTTTTTTTTAGGCAGAGAAAAAGAATTAAAATTGATTACAAACTTTTTAAATTCAAATAAAAATAACGCAGCCTTAGTTTATGGTCGGCGACGAGTTGGTAAAACAGAATTATTAAAACATTGTCTAAATCAAATTTTAACCACATCAATTTATTATGAATGTAAAGAAACTTCTGAACAAAATAATGTGGAATCCTTTTCAGAAATCATATCAGAAACTTTTGGGCTTCCTCCTTTAGCTTTTAATTCTTTTGAAGCAACTCTTGCATTTCTTTATAAACAGTCATCAGAAAGGGAAATCGTTGTTGTAATCGATGAATATCCATACATTAGAAATGTTGTAGAAGGTCTTGACAGTATAATTCAATCTTTTGTTGATAATTACAAATCAAACTCAAAGTTAAAATTAATTCTTTGCGGTTCCTATGTTGAAATAATGAAATCATTATTGGAAGAAAAAAGTCCGCTTTATGGTCGTTTTGACTTAGTGATGCATCTAAAAGCTATGGATTATTATGAATCATCATTATTTTATAAAGGTTTTAGTAACGAAGATAAAATCAGGTTGTATTCTGTATTTGGCGGAATTCCTTATTATAACAGACTTATCGATTCTTCAAAATCGGTAAAGCAAAACATAATTGATTTGATTGCAAGTCCAAACAGTCGTTTTGAAAATGAAGTTCAAATGTATCTAAAGTCAGAAATTTCAAAAATGATAAATGCTTACGAAGTTTTTGAAGCTCTTGCCAAAGGCTATGTTCGATTTAGTGATATTTTATCTCAATCGAAAGTGTCAAGCTCTCCAACATTGGTTGATATTCTTGAAAAACTTATAAAAATGGATGTTGTAACAA
>CAMBMW010000074.1 GCA_945868875.1 uncultured Treponema sp. | reverse complement strand
TTATGTTCTCTTAGATTTTTTATAGCCAGATTAATAATAGCTTTCATATTTCTCCAGTAAAATCATTATTTTATTTTGGGTGGCTTTTGCTTCGCAAAATCAGGCTTTTCAGGGTTTCGCTATCGCTCCAGCCGCTTCCCTCGCTTCGCTCAGTCCAGTGGCTGCCTTCGGCACCCTTACAATCCTTGCCACACTTTAAACTCGAAAAACTCAAACTTAAACATGATTAAATTTTGTAAACATCAGAACCAGTTTTATGCTCATCATTGATGATTTTTCCATCAAGGATATGAACAACATGGTCACACATATCAACAATTCTGGAATCATGAGTTGAAAAAATAAATGTCGTCTGCAAATCTTCATCTTTGTTCAAAGATTTCATCAAACTCAAAATTTGCATAGAATTCTGAGAATCAAGATTGGCAGTAGGTTCATCAGCCAGAATAACAGGAGCTTTCGTAACAAGCGCACGTGCAATTGCAACCCTCTGACGCTGACCACCAGAAAGTTCCGTAGCTTTATGATTTTTCCAGTCAGTCAAACCAACTTTTTCGATTAAAAAGTTAATCCATTCTTCTTTTTGTGCTTTTGTAAAATCATCAACCGGGCTTTTTGAATTTTTATTTTTGGATTCAAGCAAAAGCGGAAATTCAATATTTTCATAAACATTCAAAACAGGGATTAAGTTGAAAGTCTGAAAAATAAAACCAAGATGCGACCTTCTAAGCCCCGTAATTCTTTTATCTAGTTTTGTTGGAAGAACTGTACGTTTTTTCTTTTTCTTATCACCACCAGAAGATGACCAGCGAGTATTCTCAACTTCAGCGTCAGAAAGATTTACACCTTCATAAACATCAGTTCCATCGATAACGATAGATCCAGCACTTGGAAGGTCAATCAAACCAATCATATTTAATATAGTAGATTTTCCAGAACCAGAAGGTCCAGAAATCGCAGCAAATTCACCTTTTTCAATTTCAAAAGAAACGCCTTTTACAGCTTCAACACTCTCTTTCCCCAAAGGATAACTTTTGTGCAAATCTTTTAAACTAACAACCGCCATCACAAACTCCAAAAATAAGAATATCGCCATTCAATGGCAAACAGATAAAAAAAAGAATTCCAAAATAATCATTTTTTTAAATTGTTTCTAGTAAATATAACACTTTTAGAACGAAAATGTGTACTAGAATGATTAAAAAAAGTTGGATTTTTCAGTTTAAAATCACAAACTTCAATTTCCAGTGTTATAGTGAAATCTTGAAACATTATAGTTAACGCTCGTTTTCCTGTCAATAAAGTTATTTCATTTCGATGTCGAGGTCTGCACGTGCCGAAAACTTATACACCAACGAACATTTAGTCAGCACGTGCTGTGAGTTTTTTTTAACGCTTCGCTAAAAAACTCAGTGTTTGTTTTGTTTAAATTCGAGGTCGACCCCCTTTTTTGTGCGAGCCAGGGACAGACCTTGATTTATGAAAAAAGATTTTTTGATTAACAAATGCACAAGGGCTATGGAGCAGCGCGAAGCGGCCACTGGACTGAGCGAAGCGAGGGAAGCGGCTGACCGTTAGGGAACTGCGGAACAGCCCGGTTTTGCGTAGCAAAATGTGCCCTGAAAATTAATCAGGGACAAACCTTGTTTTATAGGAAATTGATTTTAATGCTATTTTCTTCTATAATAAAGATATGAAATTAACTTTCTTAGGAACGGGGACAAGTCAGGGTGTTCCAGTTATTGCGTGCGACTGTCCTGTGTGTAAATCAACTGATCCAAAAAATCGACGTTACCGAAGTTCGGTCTATATCCAAACAAATGATGATAAATTCATTTTAGTAGATGTTGGGCCTGAATTCAGACTTCAGTGTTTAGAAAATGATATAAAAAAAATTGATGCCGTTCTTCTCACTCACAGTCATGCCGACCATCTACATGGAATAGATGATTTACGCATTTTTAGTTGTTCTATGTTCCGCGAGCCTAAAGATCCTCAAAGCCTTGAACGCTATAAGGCACCTCCACTACCAGTTTACACAAATAAAATTTGTGCAGAAGATATTTCGCATCGTTTTAGTTATTTTTTTATGCCTGTAAAAGAAGGGGGCGGTTGCGCAAAAGTTCAAATTCATATTGCTGAAGATTCTTTTTTTATCGGTAACACACAAATAACTCCAATTCCAATGATGCACGGACATCTGCCCACCACCGGCTGGCTCTTTACCGAAACAAAAGATGATGTCAAAAAATCAATAGCGTATCTCACTGATTGCAATTATATTAGCGATGATTCTATCAGATTGATTCACGAAAAATGCGGTCACCTGGAACATCTTGTAATCGATGGACTTATGATAAAAGAACATTCCACTCACTTCAATTTTTTACAAGCTCTTGAAGCAAGTTCAAAAATTCAAGCTGACTATATTTGGTTCACACACATAACACATAAAGAATCACATAATCAGATTATTGAATACATCAAGCAGAATGCTCCTTCTTTCCCAGGATTGCAAACAGCAAAAAGTATTTTACCAGCTTTTGACCGCCAGGTGATTGAATGTTAAAAAAAAATCCCCATAGACTAAAACTATGGGGTTCATCAGAAATAACGTAATTAAAATGCAGTTAATTAGTTCTGTGCAGTTTCTACTGTTTTAGGAACTCTTACTTTTTTAGCAACAAAACCGCTGCTCAAACAACTTGAACAAACTTTTATAGTTTTTACTGCTCCGTTAGGAAGAGTTGCTTTTACAGTATGAAGATTTGGTCTCCAAGTTCTGCGTGTATGGTTATAAGATTTACTTACTTTATTTCCAGACATAACGCCTTTTCCACAAACATCACACATTCTAGACATTTCTTTATCCTTCCTTATATAAACAATTTCCCACTCAAGAATACAATAGTTTAAAAAGTTTACACAAAGATTAAAAAAAAGTCAATTACAAAAAAGCGAAATACTTCAAATTTCTAAAAATATCATCGTGATTATTAAAAACAGACTGCATAATGATGTATTGTTTTAATTTTTTTTGTATAATGATTTTATGACATCAGAAATTTTAATCACGATAAAACCTGAGGATGAAAAAAATTTCCTCCTTCACAAAAAAATCATTCTCTCCGAACTTAAAAAAAATATTGGCAAAATAAAATCCAGACAGGAACAAAGCGAAATTCTTAATCTGAAACTTGCTGATTTTGAAAACGGCAAAATTCATCTTCAGTTTTTAAAAAAATCAATTGACGCTCGTCACGGAAAAGTAAAATTTCATTTACGATATAAAGTTTTCATTGGTGAAAATCCTCTGGAAACTGAAAAAAAGTCTTTCCAGTGGAAAAAAGCCGATGGAAAAAAAACTGTTTTGATTGTCGGCTCAGGACCAGCAGGACTTTTTGGTGCCCTCAAACTTTTAGAAAGTGGAATCAAACCTGTGATTCTAGAACGAGGAGCCCAGACTTCACAGCGGAAAATTGACATTGCAAAAATCAGTACGCAAAAAACTATCAACGAAGATTCAAATTATTGTTTTGGGGAAGGTGGTGCAGGAACTTTTTCTGATGGAAAACTTTACACTAGAAGCAATAAACGTGGTGACATTTCTGAAGTACTCCAAATTTTCCATTATTTTGGCGCAGATGAAAAAATCCTCACAGATGCCCATCCTCATATTGGCACAAACAAACTGCCAAAAATCATAAATAATATTCGGGAAAAAATCATCTCTCTTGGCGGAGAAATCCATTTCAACACAAAGGTGACTGATTTTATTTTGAATAGTGATGACAAAACTGTAAACTCCACTAAACAATGCGGACAAAAGCTTACTTATGAGGAAAAATGCTTTATACACGACAGACCAAATTCCTCCAATCCAAATAAAAACTCACAGAATTCCCATGGTTTAGATAAAAACGCTTTATCTGAGACAAAGATTGTTGGTGCGAACACAAAGAATGTTTTAACTGGTCAAGAACAATGTTTTTTCGCAGATGCAGTTCTGCTTGCCACAGGTCATTCTGCAACTGACATTTACCAGATTTTAGCAAAAATTGCCCCGGAATCGCTGGAAGCAAAAACTTTTGCAGCTGGCGTTCGGGTTGAACATCCCCGCTCACTTATTGATAAAATTCAATATCATTCAAATGAAAGTGAAAATCTTGGAGCCGCTGAATATCGGCTTACAACCCAGGTTGCAGAACGTGGAGTTTATTCTTTCTGCATGTGTCCTGGAGGATTTGTTGTGCCTTCCAGTTCAGGTCAAAATGAAATTGTAGTAAACGGTATGTCGGCTGCCCAAAGAAATTCTAAATGGTCAAATGCCGCAATTGTTGTAGAAATTCGTCCGGAGGATATTCCCCATGATTTTATTGAACAGGCAGAAAAACTTGGATGCAAAGCATTAGCTGGATTACTTTTCAGAACACATCTGGAGCATCTTGCAAAACAAAATGGAAATATTCAGGCTGCTCCAGCACAACGGTTAAAAGACTTTTTGAACAACAAAAAATCTCAGACACTTCCAAATTCAAGTTACACTCCCGGTCTGATTTCTTCAAATCTTTGTGAATGGCTTCCAGACCACATCCGCAAACGGCTTCAACAAGGATTTAGAAATTTTAATCAAAATATGAAAGGTTTTATCTGCGATGATGCACTTTTGATTGCAATTGAAACGCGCACAAGCACTCCTGTACGAATTCTTCGTAACAAAGAAAATTTTGAATCTACTGTTATCAAATCACTTTACCCGGTTGGCGAAGGAAGCGGGTATTCAGGAGGAATTGTTTCAAGTGCTATGGACGGAATAAATGCATGCACACAGCTTGCAAAAAAGTGGAAAACAGAGTTTAAAAGCTAAAAAAATTTTGGTCAGAATTGAGATCTCTCCCTGACTCGTGCTGAAAACTCAAAATTGAACCTTTTATTTTTTCCAGAATAGTGTTATAATTTTTATATGTCACAAATTATTCCAGTAGCAAGCGGAAAGGGTGGTGTTGGTAAAAGCCTTCTTTCTGCAAACTTAGCAATCGCTTTGGGTCAACAGGGTAAAAAAGTTGTTCTTGTTGATCTTGATTTGGGCGCTTCAAATCTTCATCTTGTGATTGGGCAAAAACCTGGAGCCGCTAGTCTTGGTTCATGGTTTACTGAAAAAAGCGATTTCAAAGATATCATTCAACAAACTGACTATCAAAATGTAAGCTTTATCGCTGGTGATAGTCAAATTCCTGATTTAACTTCCCTCAAACACGTCCAGAAAGTCAGATTAATCAGAAATCTTAAAAATATTGATACAGATTACATCATTTTAGATTTGGGTGCAGGTACTCATCAATTTATTCTGGATATGTTTTTGCTTTCACCGCAGGGAATTGTTGTTTCGGCTCCGGCTGTTACTGCAACTTTGAACGGTTATCTTTTTCTAAAAAATGCAACTTTCCGTCTTTTGTACACAACTTTTAAACGTGGCACTCCAGGTCGTGCTTATCTTGATAATCTCAAAAAAGATTCTGCAACGATGCAAAAACTATACATTCCAAATCTTATTCAGTTTCTTGCCAATTGTGACCCGTCAAATACTCAAATATTTATTAGCAGAATGCAGCAGTTCCGTCCTCGTCTTGTAATGAACATGATTGAAGACCCAAAAGATGCAGACCGTGCCCAGCGCATAAAATCTTCTTGCAATCAATATCTTGGTCTTGAAATTGAATATCTTGGTTTGATGTATCGCGATATGCTGCAGGATAAAGCTCTTGCTTCACAATTGCCTGTCGTGGTTTACAAACCTCAGTCTGTTTTAGGTCAGGCAATTTACCGCATCGCAGATAAAATCATTTCTACAGTTCCTCATCAGTTTGATGCAGCGTTTAATCCTGATAGTTTTTCTACTGATAATTTCCAGCTTGCCGAAGAAGATGCTGCTGAAGATTACAATCTGAAACTTTCTGGCATTGATGACATTGTTTCAAGTGGTACACTTTCCATGGGCGAACTTGCCGAAATGATTAAGACTCAACAATATGAAATAAATCAGCTAAAAAAAGAGAACAATCTTCTTAAATCAAAACTTGTAAAAGCAAGCGAACAGGGTTTCAGGATTTAAGTGATAGGATTTAGAAATTTCTGGAGGATTTAAAAATGCTTTTATACTTGAATTATCCATCGTGGATTCATCCCGAAATTTTTCCTGGTGTTAAATTTTTGGGTTTAATCCGCTGGTATGGACTTATGTATTGTTTCGCTTTTTTAACAGCATATTTTGTTTTGAAAAAAGTTGCAAAAGAAGGTGCTCTTGATACAAAAAACTACAAATTAAAAGAAGATGATTTGTTCAGTTTTATTACAACTGGAATTATCTTTCTTCTTGTTGGTGCAAGAATTTTTTCTACTTTGATTTATGATACAAGTGGTGTTTACTGGAAAAAACCGTGGCTGATTTTCTGGCCGTTTGATTCTCAGGGACATTTTACAGGTCTTGCTGGAATGTCTTATCACGGCGGTTTTGTGGGCGGACTTATTGGAATGATTGTTTGGTGCAAGCGTCACAAACAGCCTGTTGGTAAATGGATTGATGCAATGGTCTGTGCAATTCCACTTGGTTATACTTTCGGGCGCATTGGCAATTTTTTGAACGGTGAACTTTACGGAAGAATAACAACAATGCCGTGGGGAATCGTTTTTCCTCAAGCAGAAAAGTTTTCTTCGAACCTTTTGTGGGTTCAGGAATTTGCTGCCAAAATCGGGATGAATATTACTGCTGATAAACTAGTGAATCTTCCTCGTCATCCAAGTCAGCTTTATGAAGCTTTTTTTGAAGGAATTGTTCTCTGGCTGATTATTTGGAGTTGTCGCAAACATAAAAAATTCGATGGAATGCTTGCCTGCATTTACACAGCAGGTTACGGATTTTTCCGTTTTATAATAGAATATTTCCGCGAACCAGATGCTGATATCGGTTACAGAATTGCAAAAGATGCGTCCGCACCAATTTACAAAAATACATCGCTTTTAAACTTTTCTACAGGACAAATTTTATGTTTTATCATGATTGTCTGTTCTGTCGGTATCGGAATATTTTTATTTATCAGACAAAAAAAAAGAAAAATAATTCCAAATAATTAAAAAAAACTTAGGAGTTTTATTTTTATGTCAGTTATTCAAGGAATTCTTTTGGGAATCTTGCAGGGAATTGCAGAGTTTTTGCCAATTTCTTCTTCTGGCCATCTTGCCGTTGCACAAAATATTTTTGGGCTGGATGATCTTCCTCTTTTATTTGATGTTTTTTTGCATTTGGCAACTTTAGCAGCTGTTTGTCTTTATTTTTGGCGAAAAATCTGGGAACTTTTAAAATGTTTTGGCAGATGGATTTCCAGAAGTCCTAAAGTAAAAGAAAATTCTAAGGATTATGACGTTGTTTTGGCACAAAAGGACTTGGCAAACAGAAAAATCATCATTGCCATCATCCTTTCAACTATTGTAACTGGTGTGATGGGAATTTTATCAAGCAAACTGATTCCAAATCTTTCTATAAAAGTAACTTACTGCGGTTTTCTTGTCACATCTTTGTTTTTAATTTTATCTTCCTTTATCGAAAAAAGAAATTCAAGACTTGCACAAAATTCTGATGATAAGAAAAATCCTAGTGTTTCCAAAGTGCAGGCTTTGATTATAGGATTTATGCAGGGAATTGGAACTTTGCCAGGAATCAGCCGTTCTGGTTCAACAATTGCAGGTGCTCTTTTTTGCGGAGTTGACCGTTCTTTTGCTGGAGAATATTCTTTTATCATTTCTATTCCGGCAATTCTTGGAGCATTCATTCTTGAATTAAAAGATTTAGGTGAAGTTTCTTCTTCAATTGGTGCCGCTCCTGTTATTGCCGGCTGTGCAGCAGCATTTGCCACAGGATACATTTCTTTGACATTTTTAATGAAAATAATTAAAAAAGGCAAATTACAGTACTTTGCGCTTTATTTAATTCCTTTGGCTATTTTGGGATTAATTTTCCTGAAGTAAAAATTTGTTTTTTGATACTGGCATTCATGTGGCACACAAAATATTTTGATGTTGTGCTGTCGCTAACTAAATTTTTAAAAGGTAAAAATATGAAATTAAACAAAAAAATTGCTTTATTGTTTTCTGCATTTATGCTTATTCAACCAGTTATTATTGCAAAAAGTAACGTTTTGCAGGAAATTGCTGTTTTGGAATTGGAACTTGTAAAATTGAATACAAAAACAGGTGAATATTCAGACTGGTCTGATGCTAAAATTGATGCAAAAATCAAAAAAACAAAAAAAGAGTTGGAAAAAAAGCGCGCTCAGGCTAGAAAAGAAGCCGAAAAAGACGGAAAAAAGGCAAAGAAATCTTTAAACAAAGCAGGAAAGGAAGCAAAGAATGCCGGCAAAGAACTTGGCAATGCCGTAAAAAACTTTTTTGATTAATTTTTCATCTGCTGAAAAGTTGATTCTTAAAAAGGTGCATGAAAATTTTGACAAATGAAGAAAGTATTTGAAAATCCTTCAGAACTGGAAACTCTTGCTAAACAAGCACTTTCCATTCCACCTTTTTTGATGATGGAAAATGCAGCACGTTTTTTGTCTGATTTTGTTATCAGCATCATCAAAAATAAAAGAATAAGTCAGATTGTGATTCTCTGTGGTAAAGGAAATAATGGTGGCGATGGTTTTGCATTAGCAAGGCTTCTTTGTACCGCTTATGAAAATCTTTCAGTCACGATTCTTGTGCCTCAGCTGCCTGTTGCAGAAGAAGCAAAAATGCAGTTTGAAATGTGCCAAAAACTTGCTGTTCAAACTGTTTTTAATGATAAAATCATTACATTTTTGCAAAATCTTGAAGCAAATTCTCAAAAACCAGATTTTTTTTATGAAACACAAAACGCTCAAGTTTCTTATATTATTGTAGATTGTCTTTTTGGAATTGGATTTCATGGTGAACTTTCAAAAGAGTTTGTGCAGATTTTTGATATTTTAAACAAAATCAATGCTGTCAAAATTGCGTGCGATATTCCCTCAGCGTTGTATTTTCAATCTGATTTTACAATCACAATGGGTGCGCACAAAACTGTACTTTTCAGCGACAAAGCAAAAGCTGTGTGCGGAAAAATAATTCAGGCCCCACTTGGCATTCCTCCAAAAGTTTTTGAGTCATTTTTACCACCAGTTGCATTTTTGCTTGAAATGTGCGATGCAAAATTTCCTTTTAGAAAAAACAAATCAGCTCACAAAGGAACTTATGGTCATACGGCAGTTATTGCGTGTCAAAAATCTGGAGCGGCCATTCTCGCCGCCACAAGCGCATTGAATTTTGGAAGCGGACTGACTTCGCTTGTAAAAACTTCTTTTTCCGATTTGGAACAATTCAAAATTTCTGCTGAACTTATGATAAATTGTTCAATTCCAGATAAAACTACTGCAGTTATATTAGGACCAGGTTTTTGTGAAGATGAGAATTCTATTTCTATTTTTGATGAAGTCCTTGAATGGTTTAATACAACAGAAAATCCCGCAATTTTGCTTGATGCCGGTGTTTTTGGCTGCAGAAACTTTATTTCATTTTTGACAAAACTAAACTCTGTCTTGAACGCAAAAATCGTTTTAACTCCGCATTTACTGGAAATGTCGCGTTTTCTTCATCAAACAAAGGATGCTTTCCCAGAAAAGTTTCAGGATTTTGAAGATAATGATTTTTCAGTTCAAGTTCTTGCAAACGATTCAAATAAAAAAATCGCTCTTTCTAAAAGATTAATGCAGATTTTTCCAAATGTCACAATTGTGATAAAAAGTGCAAACACGTTTATTGCAACCGAAAATCAGGTTTTTATTTGCGATGAGGGCAGACAGAATCTGGCAAAAGGCGGAAGCGGCGATGTGCTTGCCGGGTTAATCGGTTCCCTTTTAGCACAAAAATACAGTGCAAAAGAGGCAGCAATTACTGGAGTTTGGGCTCATGCAAATGCTTCTAAAAGATTTGGCGAAGAAGCTTATGATTTAACTCCAGAAAAACTGATTCACGAGGTTTCAAAAACTATAATGTCAAATCGCCAAGTATAATTTACACAAAATTAATGACAATAAAATAAATATGTGCTATACTTTTCCTCGTAAGTTTATCAAAAAATTAGCTCAAGAGTGAATTAATTTTGAAGCAGGAAAAAGAAAATTCATTAACAAAACTTTCGCGTGCACTTTTTTATGAAGCTCAATTCCGAAATGCTTTAGTTTCAGATGCAGTCACTTATTTTGACGTAAATTTATCAAAAAATTTAATTGAAAGTGATTTTTTCTTTAAAGATAAAGCCGGAAACTTGCGTTCTGTTTTGGACTTTGTAGAATTGACAGCTCCATGTTCATTTTGCGAATTTGAAAAACGCTGGGTGAAAAAGTTAATTCCTGATATTTCCAAAAAAAATTTACCTCATTATGGAAAACTTCGCGAACATCTTATACAGGAATATTCCAATGGAAACAGAGAATACACTGTAAATTATTGGGTTGAGTCACCTTTTGGCGAACGAGTTTATTTTAATCATCTTTTTTT
>CAMBMW010000073.1 GCA_945868875.1 uncultured Treponema sp. | reverse complement strand
CTCCTTTTTTCCACAAATAAGACAGTTTTTAAAACTGTCCATTCATATTAGTGGTGAAACAGGCGAATTCCATTGAAACACATTACCATATTGTAATCGTCAGCTGCTTTGATAACCAAATCATCACGAACCGAACCACCTGGCTGCACAACACAAGTCACACCAGATTTTCTTGCACGCTCAATATTGTCACCAAACGGGAAAAATGCATCAGAACCAACAGCAACATTTGTATTTTTTGCAATCCATTCAGCTTTTTCTTCACGAGTGAAAACTTCAGGCTTAACTTTAAAGAAATTCTGCCATTTACCTTCAGCAAGAACATCCTCATATTCCTCGCCAATGTACACATCAATAGTATTATCTCTGTCAGCACGCTTAATGCCGTCAACAAATTGCAATCCCAAAACTTTTGGACTTTGACGAAGCCACCAGTTATCAGCTTTTTGACCAGCCAAACGAGTACAGTGAACACGACTCTGCTGACCAGCACCAATTCCAATAGCCTGACCATCCTTTACAAAACAAACAGAATTTGACTGAGTATATTTTAAAACAATCAGAGAAATAACAAGATTACGCTTATCATCATCAGAAAGATTTTTATTCTTTGTCACAATATTTTCAAGACAAGAATTATCAATTTTTAAGAAATTGTGTCCCTGTTCAAAAGTCACACCAAAAACCTGTTTCCGTTCCAAATCAGCAGGAACATAATCAGCATCAATCTGAATCACACAGTAGTTACCATTCTTCTTTGCTTTCAAAATCTCCAAAGCCTTTTGAGAATAAGAAGGAGCAATAATACCGTCAGAAACCTCTTTTTTAATCAAAAGAGCAGTAGCTTCATCACATTCATCCGAAAGCGAAATAAAATCACCAAAAGAAGACATTCTGTCAGCACCGCGGGCACGAGCATAAGCACAAGCCATAGGAGAAAGCTCCACGCCGTCAGTAAAATAAATCTGTTTAAGAGTGTCAGAAAGTGGAAGTCCCACAGCCGCACCAGCAGGACTCACATGCTTAAACGAAGTAGCCGCAGGAAGTCCAGTAGCTTCTTTCAATTCTTTTACAAGCTGCCAGCCATTCAAAGCATCAAGCAAATTAATGTATCCAGGTCTTCCATTCAAAACCGTAATAGGAAGATCGCCATTTTCCATAAAAACCCTGGCAGGTTTCTGATTTGGATTACAACCATATTTCAATTCTAATTCTTTCATATCATAATAATAGAAGAAAACAACATTTTTAGCAATAAAATCACATTAGATTAAGCAAAATACGGAAAAGAAATGATTAATTATCATAAAAAAAAGTCTCTATTCTGTTTGCTACAAAAGTTGCATTACATTGCGCAACAGGTTTGTTTGCAAGAACAATAATCGAAAGTTGATTTTTAAACGAATATAGATTATAGGAATTGAATACATTTGTGATTCCAGAGTGAAATATTTTGCCTTCTTTTACGTAAACTCCAAAGCCGTAAGCTTCCGTATCCAGCATCTGTCTGAGTGACTTTTTACTTATGATTTTTCCTTTTGCTAACTGCAGATTCCATTTATATAAATCCAAAACAGTTGAGTTTACATCTCCGCAGCCTGTTGCAAAATCATGAGGTAAACTGTAATAGCGGTTTCTGAAATCATAACCTTTTGCTGTAGTATTTTGAAAGTCGGTATTTGTGTTTGTCATTTTGCATTTTTCAAAAATATGTTTTTGCAGATATTCGTGATAAGGTTGTTTTGTAACTATTTCCACGATTTTTGCAAGAAGATAATAATTTGTGTTGCAGTAAAAATATGTGGTATCAGGATTTGCCATAAGCGGTGCTTCATAAAAGTATTTGAGAACAAAATTTTCTTCAAAAGGTTCGTTTGCAATCTGTTGTTTATGAATTGTGGAAAAAACTTCCTGAGGAAAAAACTCGTCTGCTTCATTTATGTGATCTGTAAGTCCAGAACGCATATTCAAAAGCATTCTGACAGAGATTTTATCTCCATGAATATAATCTGGAAAAAACTTTGAAATTTTATCATCTAATGAAAGTTTTTTTTTCTGAACAAGCTGCATGACTGCAGCGGCTGTAATCTGTTTGGAAACAGAACCGATTTCAAAAGTGGTGTTTAAAGTGATGAGCTGAGAATCTGGAAGATTTTTATCACAAACTCCATATCCTTTTGCAAAAATAATCTCATCTCCTTTTGCAACAAGAATTGAACCAGAAAAATTTGTACCCAAAAGATATTCATCAGTTTGAGTGCAAAATTTTTCATATTTTCCATTTTGAATGGAACTTTCAGGTATTTTTGTTCCTTTCTCAGAAGAACAGGATGAAAAAATAATTGTACTTAGAAAAACACAATTTGCCAAAAGAGAACATATTTTTCGATTTTTAGGAATTGTGTTTTTCAAAAGTTCATCCTATGCAGAATCTTAATTATTTTTGTTGAAAATTTTAGATTCGTATTTTCCTGTTTTTAAATCAATAAATCTTACAAATAACGAAACTTTGTTATCTTCGTTTAATGAACTCCAGATTTCTTCTGCAAAATCATCAATATTTCCGTTGATTTTAACTTTTACTGGTTCACCTTCAAAACTTGGAAGAGGATTTCCATCCTGCATATATGTATGAATATAGTGTCCTTCTCCAGCTACGGGTGTATCGTAATTAAAAGTAAAACGCAAAGTGTTATCAGGATTTCCATCATCACTTTTTAAAATAGAAAGTGAATAGTTGAAATCATTTTCCAAATCAATCAATGAAGAAATGCGAGGTGTGTAATTTGGAGCGTCGTGTTCATATTTTCGACTTCTAAGTGATTGTTCAAAGGTAAGACCAGCTTTCAATCCATCATAGATTGTATCTGTCTGGTCTCCGTTTGTAACGATTGTTTTTTTGCCCAAAACACGAACTGCCGCATAGATAATCAAACTAGGATCTCCGGCAATGAGACTTGGGTCAAAAGGTTTTGTGCGGATAACTTCGCTTCCATCTTCTGATTCAGTATCAGTTGCAAAAATGCGATTTCGGCTGCCAGCACTACGTCCCATTGTCCAATAAGCTGCAACTGCCTTGCTGCCATCTTCACTTTTTCCAACAATAATGCCCCGTCCAGGGTAACTTGTTCTACTCAATTCTGATTTTATGTCTACAATTTTACTCATTTTTTTCTCCCATAAAAACTCTGACACTATTTCAGGCAAAATTTTTATTAAACTTCAATTTAATTCTGGCTTTCAACCTGATTGTGAATTTCATCTAAAATCTGCATAACTTGATCTACAGTTTTTTGTTTTGGGTCAGATTCGTCTGCAGGCAATGATGAAAGAACATCTTCACGGAATTTTTTGCAATCCAAAACAGGATGTGCTGTCAAAGTTACTTTTCCAGGTTCCAGAATATCTTCAAGCATATCATCAGGATTATCTGGATTGATTCGAAGACAGTTTCCGTTTATTCCGACAAGAAGCATATAATCAAAAAGGCGGAGATAACTGTCAATTTCTCGAAGGCCGCGTTTTGTTTCTGGTTTTCCAGGACGATATCTTGTGCCACTTGGGAAAACTAGAATCATCTGACCACGTTTTTTGCAGGCATCCATTGCACGCATTGCTGCAAAATTAATCTTTCTGGCTTTTTGTTCTTCTGCTTTTAATTCTTCCTGAGAAATGCCTTTTGCTTCTACTGCATTCAAACTTCTGGTAGGATAGATTACAACTCGTGTAAAACCTTCTGTAAAAGCGCGTACACCTGCACTTGCTTCGTTCAGTTTCATTCCGGCCACAGCAACTATTCTTGAAGCAAAATCATCAGCCCAAGGTTCACCAACTTTCTGCAAAAGATAGATAATTGCTGGCAAATCAAGATTTGTGTAATGTTCCATCAAAATCAAACCTGATTTTCCTTGCTTTACAACTTTTTCGTAAAAATCCTTAAAATTTTCTAGATTTCCTAATCCCGAATCTGCGGAAAAAGTGTCATCCAAAAGTTTAAACATATATTTGCGCATTTCAGGGTTTGCTTCTTCGTAAACTTTTGTTTCATCAATTTTTGCAGCAGCTTTTGAATGTGCAACCATTTCCGCAAATAAATCACCAAATTTCTCTTTCAAAGTGTAACTCATAAAAAGTCATCCTTAATAAATATTGTTTAAATGGGTTGTCTAAAAAAATAGTGACATGCTGATTTTGATTCAGTTTCTTTGCTGTACATTGTATACGAATTTCTAAATAAATTCGGTATGACATTAGGCATTAATTTTTTGGACAGCTCCATTTTGTGTGTGATTTATTATAATGGAAAAAAGTGATTTTGTACACGATTATGTAAGTTTATATTTTAGTGAAAGATTAAGCTGAAAAGCTCAACTTAATCCTCCACTAAATTGATATGTTGTCTAAATCATAAAATAAATATTACTTAATTCTAGAAACCAAATGAAACAACGGCATATCCTCCAAATCCTGTTTTTGAAAAACTCTTTGCAAGATTTGTAGACTGTAAAGAAACTCCACATTCAATTTCAATAATTCTAATATTTAAATCTGCCGCAAACTGATGTTTAAACAACTGGTTTGTATATTCTGTAGAAACTTTTGCTTTAAGGAAATCAAGAAAGTTTAGTCCTGCACTCAAATAATATTCAGGATAAGAAAATGCATCTTCAAGGAATGGATGATAAACTCCTAATCCTACACCACCACGGAATTCAAGCAAACCAGCAAGCATTTTATAATCCACATAGGCATTTACTTTTAACGGACGGTTTATATACTGCTTTTCAGAAAGTTCAGAAACTGTTGCAGAGTTTCCATTAGAATTATCTTTTGTAGAAAAATCAGAAAGACTTACTTGATAACCAGTATTTGTTGTCATATTCATATTATATTTATAAGAACCTGGAATAACTGGAATGCGGGCAGTAGCTGTTACTAAAAACTTATTAACCGGGAACGTCAATGAACCACCGAGATCAAATCCAATACCCTTAATCAAATCATTAATCATATCGTCCTGGTTACTGCTATTAAGCATGAGATTTGAAAACATATTTAGATTTGTATCAGCTGAGAAGTTTACATTTCCATTTTCATCATTAACAAACGCTAAATGAATATTTGTTTTTGATGACGACATTACTGGTACAAAAACTGAAGGATTTAGAAACAATGAAAACTTTTTAAACTCAATTCCTACATCTAAATTTAACGCTACAAAGATATCAGTATAATTTTTTACATCTACATTAAGTTCCTGTCCGATTTCATTTCCTTTTCCAAGAAAATCAAATAAATCTTTAGAAACAGACAAATTTTCATATACATCTAATTCAAGATTTGTTCCAACATGAACTGGTCCAAAGTTAAAATTTATTCCAAAATATGGATTTGTTAGTGCAATCAGATTAAATCCCTCATCTGGAACATCATCAGCAATTTTTTTTAAATCAATACATAAATCTTTTACGAAGATTTCATCAAAATTCATAGTATTATTTGCAAAATCAACAGGAACTCCAAGTTGAATTTCAAAAAATCTCTTTGAAATAAAATTCTTTGCGAATGAAACACTAAAAAAACAAAATACTGCAGCTAAAAAAGTAATTATTTTTTTCATTATTGACCTCCGAAAATCTCAATTTCACCATCTGTTTGAATATTAAGATTCAATTTTACTGCCACGTCAAATATCTGTGGTATATAGAATTCAGAATTCTCTTTTATAGAAAGATTCATTGTTGGTTTTACAGGATATTCTTTCAGCATATCTTCAACATTTTTCTTTGAAATAGTAATAGTTCCTTTGCGGATACTTGAATCTTCTGTTATTGAAATTTTGTTTGCACCTCCTTCACCACAATCCATACCTATATCAAATGCTATTGAATCACTGTCATCTGAACAAACAGGAAGTTTTGTGAATTCATAATAAACAGAAGCACTATTTATCAATGCAAAATAATCTTCAACATTCACAAAATCATCTTTTGATTTTCGTCCAAAAATATCCCCATCAATAGTATCGTTTAATAATTTCTGTGCACTCACCTTAACTTCTTCGGAAACTCTGAACTCGAAAGGCAAAACAATGTAAATATAAACACCGATACTTCCTTTTGTAGCCAAATCATCTTTTGAAATTTCAAGTTTACCATTACTGCCATTTGTAAACTTTAAATTATAATCAACATAGAGAGAATTATCACTTTCGCTGTTATCTTTTATTGCAGAGTTTATTATTTTTGCAACATCACCTTTTAGAGAAAAACTTACATTATCAAGACTTGATAATACTTTTTTATTATCTTCTGAAATATTAAGCTCAGGATAATCTACAAATCCTATTTCCCTTGGAATGATGTTTTCATCCGTACTATCTTTATCTACAAGAGTTTGGCTAATATCAACTCCATTATCTTTATTTGCACCTGCTCCTGTTCCATAATAAACAGACATTTTTCCTGTAAACTTAGAATTTGTAAACAAATTACTTCCATTTGTTTGCGGCTTTGTAAAAAACACATAAATTGGAAGGCTTTTGATTTCAATATTGGCAAACAAATTCTCATCAGAAATCTTATCAGAAACTGAACTGAGAAGTTCATTTATATTGAAAGGAAGCTTCTTTTTATCATTTTTAGTAAAACCTTGCTTTAAAACTATTTTTTCCCAATTCAATACAGGAGTAATATTCATGGAAATCTGATATGTTTCACCAAACTTTACATTCTTCAATGATACTTTTTGTGGCTCTGAATCTGTTGCACCAGGAAGTAAAATATTTACACCAAAATCATAGGAAGAAGAATCACTTATATTAATTTCTTTTGAGGGAGGGTCTGAAAGAAGTTCAAGCTCTCCCTGAGTATTTGCTTTTAAATCTCCAGTTTTATTTAACCCAAAGAAGTCTGATTTAACTTTTAGTTTTATATCATTTCCTTCTGGTAGTGTATTTACATAATCAATTTTTACTCCGCTTGAGTTCAAACAAATTTTGCTGAAAGCATCTTTCATTCCTTCTGGTAAAGGTTCTTCTTCATCAAAACTAGTGGTTACGTCAGAAAGCTTTACATTCAAAGTTTCTAAAGATTCTATATCGCTCGAAATTTTTAGCATCAATGGAGATGGTGAAACTGAATAACCAGACTGAACTGTTAAGGTTATTTTTACTGTCGCATTTACCTGCTCCTTTGTTATTTTTTTATCAGCCAAATCAATAGTTTTTGTTGTTCCAGAAGCTTTGTCTTTACTAACTTCAAGTCCTCCGGTAGTAGAAAAACTATAGGAAACAGAAACTCCATTCCAATCAGAAGGAATGATTATTTCTGTGAAAAGCTTTCCTTGTTTTACTTCACAGGATTCAAAAATATCTGATTCTGTGTCATTTAGGGTAAAATTGAAATTCAAGTCATCCAGTGGAATAGTAGCTCCTTCTACTGGAACTTCTGAAAAACTACCAAGAGGTATTTCTGTCTGGCTTGAAAAAGATATAGAAGGAACTTTGATTTCCTGAGTAAATGACAAATCTTTTATAGCCTCATTAATGCTGCTTTCATTAAAACTACTCTCCAAATCTATTGGAATGTCAGCAACAGCCATTCTCATAACAAACTGACGTGATTTTCCATCTGGAAGATAATTATAAACTGTGAATTCACTATCTTCATTAGGTTTTATCAATTCATCAAAATTTAGAGAATCATTAAGCTTAGTATCTATCTCTCCGGTTGTAAAATTGTAACTTGCATTCGATTTAACTGATATTTTTTCAGGAATCTGCCAGCCGCAACTTAATAAAATGACAGAAAACAATAAACTCAAAAAAATAAATCTTAATTTCATATTGCTCTCCAAATTAAAATAATCTCACAATAAATATTACTCTAATCATTGATTATGTCAATGTTTTCTTCAATGTTTTCTTCAAAATTTCTTTTTTATTTATTGTATGTCCAATAAAAAAAATGTGTTTAAATTCATTCTTCTTTTCATAAGATTCTTGAAATTTAAACACATTATATGCAAATTTATGTTTCTTTTATTTTTATTTTTTATTAAAAAAAGCTGCAAATGGATTGTAAGTTTCGCCATCATCACTGCCGTAATTTCTGCCGCTTTTTGATGATTGTGACTGACGTTTTGCATCTGCAGATGAACTTCCCGATGTGCTGCCTTTTTTGACCACTACAACTTTTTTTCCACCTTGTGAAGAACCACTTGATGCATTTCTTGGTTTTGAAGCACTTTTTTCTCCAGTTCCAGCACGGCTTGCTGCATCACTTTTTAGCGAAAGTCCGATTCGTCGTCTGTCTACATCAAGCTGAATGATTGTGAATTCAAATACATCTCCAACTTTTACAACGTCCATAGGATTTTCAACAAAGTTATCGCTCATTTCACTCAAATGAACAAGACCAGTTTCATGCAAACCAATATCAACAAAAGCTCCAAAATCAACAACATTTCTGATTTTTCCAGTAACTTTCATTCCTTCTTTTAAATCTTCAAACTGCAAAACTCCTTTTTGCATAATTGGAGCAGGATAACCATCACGAGGGTCACGATTTGGTTTTTGCAATTCTTCTACGATATCTTTTACAGTAGTTTCGCCAAGATTATATTTTTCTGCAATCTTTTTGATTAAATCAGCAGGAACTTTTTCTCCGTTTTGAATTAAAGGCAAAACTTCGCGGGCTGCATCATAGTTTTCCGGGTGAACCCAAGTATTATCAAGAGGATCAGAACTTTCGGCAATTTTTAAAAATCCTGCACACTGTTCAAATGCTTTTGGTCCAAGTCCTGGAACTTTCTTTAAATCTTCGCGGCTTGTGATTTTTCCGTTTGCATCGCGGTATGCTACGATCTTTTTTGCTGTTGATGCATTGATTCCAGAAACATATTTCAAAAGTGAATAAGAGGCAGTGTTTAAATTTACACCGACATTGTTTACAACAGAACCAACAACTTCATCAAGCTGTTCAGCAAGTTTTTTCTGATTTACATCATGCTGATAAAGTCCAACACCAATTGCTTTCGGGTCAATTTTTACAAGTTCAGACAGAGGGTCTTGCAAACGTCGCCCCATAGAAATTGCTCCACGAATTGTCAAATCAAGTTCCGGGAATTCTTCGCGGGCAATATCACTTGCAGAATAAACTGAAGCACCTGATTCATCAACAACTGTATAAACAACATCATTATAGTTCTCGCTGATAACCTTGCTTACAATTGCCTGAACTTCCTGACTTCCAGTTCCGTTTCCAACAGCTACAACCTGAATATCATATTTGTCGATAGCATCATTTATCATTTTGTATGTGCCTTCCGGATCAGTTACCTGGAAAAATTTGAAATAACCAAGATATTTTCCTGTTTCGTCAAGAGCGGCACATTTTGTTCCCGTTCTGATACCAGGGTCAATTCCCAAAACACGGCTTCCTTTAATCGGCTGAGTCATCAAAAGATTTTTTAGATTTTCACTAAAAATGCCGATTCCGTGAACATCAGCTTCATCAGCTTCGTCACTACGAATTTCTCGAACAACAGCAGGACTTAAAAGGCGCACAACTCCATCTTCAATTGCATCTTTATGATAATGATTGTGGATTTCAACATTTTTTTGAAGCAACGCAACAGCTGAATCAACATCAACATCAATAGTAACTTCCAAAGCACCTTCGCGTTCACCACGATTTATTGCTAAAATGCGGTGAGGTTTTACCTGATTTAAAGGTTCTTTGTAATCCCAGTACATCTGATATGTAGAAGTTTTTTGAGCCTGTTCTTCTGTCTGACCTTCTGGAACAATTCCTTTTGTAACGATATTTCCTTCTTTTAGATACAAATCATGGATTTTTTCACGATTTGAAGCTTCCTGACTAACGCGTTCAGCAAGAATATCTTTTGCTCCGTTCAACGCGTCTTCTGCAGTTTCAACATTCAAGGCTGCATCTTCATTATCTGTTTTGATGAATTTTTCTGCTTCTTTTTCGATTGCAGAATCATCCATTACAAGCATAGCATCTGCCAGCGGTTCAAGACCTTTTTCTGCAGCAACCATACCGCGAGTCTTCTTTTTCTTTTTGAACGGTGCCCACAAATCTTCAAGAGCTGTCATAGTTGTAGCTGACATAATTGCGTTATAAAGAGTTTCTGTCAATTTTCCCTGAGCAAAAACACCTTTTACAATTTCAAGACGTCTATCTTCAAGATTGTGATATGATTTATAAAGATGATCACAATCGCGAACCTGAACTTCATCCAAATTATCATGCTTTTCTTTTCGATAACGGCTGATAAAAGGAATCGTACAACCTTCTTCAACCAGACTGATAACCGCACTAACTTGCTGAACACGAATATTCAATTCTTCAGCAATCTTTTTCATAATTTCCACTTCGTTGACAACGAGGGCGTCGATATTTTCTTGTGTAAATTCCATAGTTCGCCTATTTTAAATTAAAAGAGAATTCAAGTAAATAGAAAAACAGCGATTTTTATTGATTTTTTTTGGAAAAACAAAATTAAATCAAGGTCTGTCCCTGGCTCGTGCTGAGGATTTCACACCAATGAATGTTTTTGTTTGCACGAGCCGTGAGTTTTGACAAATCTCTCTTCTTTTATGAAAAATAAAATTCCACTTCTGTCAAAACTCAAAAAAGTTTAGTTTAAAATTAAAGTTTTGCTCGTGAGTGCAATTTCTAGTATTTGGTTTTAAACCGTGGCAAGGATTGTAAGGGCTGGCGAAGCCAGTTCCGAAGCGGAGCGAAGGAATGAAGCGATAGCGTAACCCTGAAAAGCCTGATTTTTGCGAAGCAAAAAGCCACCCTAAAAATTCAAAACTTTACATTTGTCTTAAT
>CAMBMW010000072.1 GCA_945868875.1 uncultured Treponema sp. | reverse complement strand
AAAGGAACTCCATTTGATTTTACAGAAGAAAAGAAAATTGGAAAGGATATAAAAGAAGTAGGTCCAGGTTATGACCATTGTTATGTAACAGAAAAATATGACCTTTCAGATAAGCAATGTGGTTGTCCTCTTGATGATTCTGATCTTGTGGAATTCTGTACAGTTAAAGAACCTGAAACAGGTCATCAGATGTCTGTTTACACTAATATGGAAGGTTGTCAATTCTATACAGGCAACTATATAAAAGGAATTTGCGGAAAACAGGGCAAAATTTATGCAAGTCATGATGCTTTCTGTCTTGAAACTCAGGCATTCCCAGATTCTCCAAATCAGGAGGATTTCCCAACATGTATTTTACTACCAGGACAGGTGATGAAGGCAAAAACAGTTTATTCTTTTAAATATTAAGTTATTTGAAATATTTTTGTTTATAATTCTCAAAAAAAGTGTTATTATATAAGGACATCTCTTAAAAAAATACATATCGGAGATGTCCTAAATTATGTGAGGTATGTAATGGATGTACAGTTACAGGAATTGATTGATAAAATCAAAAAAGACGGCGTTGCATCAGCTGAAAATGAAGCTGCAAAGATTGTTGCAGAAGCAGAAAAAAATGCAGAAAAAATTATTGCCGATGCTCAGGAAAAAGCAGCCGAAATTGTAAAAAATGCAAAGGCTGAAACAGAAAGAATGGAAAAAGCCAGCGAAGAAGCAATTGTTCAAGCAGGAAGGAATATGCTTCTTTCATTTAAAGAATCAATTATCAGCGAATTAGATGGATTAATTAAAACAGAAACAGAAAATGCTCAAACAAAAGAAATTCTGGCAAAATTAATACCTGAAACTGTTAAGGCCTGGTCAAAAAATGCAGATGCCTCTGAACTTTCAGTTTTGCTTTCTGAAAAAGATTTAAAATCTTTGGAATCATCTTTAGTCAGCGAATTAAAAGACGAAATTTCAAAAGGGCTTGAAATTAAACCTGATAAAACACTGGCTTATGGTTTTAGAATTGGTGTAAAAAATGGTGCTGCATATTATGATTATTCTGCAGAAAGTTTGTCAGAAATGTTTGCAGCATATCTTAATCCAAAAGTTGCAGCATTAATTAAAATCGCCGCAAAGGATGAATAATAGTGGCTTATTATTATTTGATTTCACAATTGCCGAATATCAGTTCTCAGGAAAGTAAATCTGCTTTGCCACTGAATACAGTTTCTTTTAAGGAATTAGCTTGCAGATTTATTTCCGAAGAGGAAAAACAGATTGTGAATTCACTTTCTTTAGTTCCTTCTAAAGAATTGGAATCAACGGGTTCTGTTTTTTTGGATACTTGGTACGAAAAAGAAAGAAATCTACGTTTTGCACTTGCTCAAATTCGTGCTCAAAAAATGAAAAAGGATTCAATTCCTCTTCCAGCTGGAATTACCGCTGACATCATTTCTGCTGCAAGAACTGCGGTAGGAATGGACAGTCCATTGAGTGCAGAACAGTTTCTTTATGATTACAGGTTACGTCTGCTCGATGATTTACGTCCTATGGACAATTTTTCGATAGATGCAGTGTACGCCTACGGCTTGAAATTGATGCTCGTTGAAAGAATGAGAAAATTTGAAGTTGAAAACGGAAAGACATCTTATCATAAGATTTACGATACAATTTTGGATGGAGATAAATAATGACGGATACAAAAGCAAAAGTAGTCGGCATTAATGGAAACATGATAACTATTGAATTCGATGGTAATGTTTCTATGAATGAAGTTGGCTATGTAAATGTTGATGGAAAAAAACTGCGTGGTGAAGTTATTCGTATTCGCGGAAATAAAGCACAAATGCAGATTTTCGAAATGACACAGGGAATAAAAGCTGGTGATACAGTAGAATTGGCTGGTGATCTTCTTTGTGCTGAGTTAGGACCAGGACTTCTTGGTCAAACTTTTGATGGATTGCAAAATCCTCTTCCTCTTGTAGCAGAAAAAGCTGGTTTCTTCCTTGAAAGAGGTGTTTATGTAGATTCTCTTCCTCGTGATAAAAAATGGGATTGGACTCCAACTGCAAAACCAGGTGATAAAGTTTTGCGTGGTGATTCTATTGGTTCAGTTCCAGAAGGACCTTTTACACATAAAATTCTTGTTCCTTTTGATTTACTTGGAATGTATGAAGTTGTTTCTGTGGCACCACAAGGAAGTTATACAATAGAAGAAACAATTTGTGTTGTCAAAGATGAAAAAGGCAATACTCATGATTTAAAAATGGCATTCAAATGGCCGGTAAAACGTGCTGTTGATTGTTATGCAGAACGTCTTGCTCCAAGCGAACCAATGGTTACTCAAGTTCGCCTTATTGATACATTCTATCCTGTATCAAAAGGTGGAACATATTGTATTCCAGGACCTTTTGGTGCTGGAAAAACAGTTTTGCAGCATACAACGAGCCGTAATGCAGACGTTGATATCGTAATTATTGCTGCCTGCGGTGAACGTGCTGGTGAAGTAGTAGAAACAATCAAAGAATTCCCTGAATTAAAAGACCCAAGAACTGGCCGTTCATTGATGGAAAGAACAATCATCATTTGTAATACATCTTCAATGCCAGTTGCAAGCCGCGAAGCGTCTGTTTATACATCTGTAACTCTGGCTGAATATTATCGTCAAATGGGATTACACGTTTTGTTATTGGCTGATTCTACAAGTCGTTGGGCACAGGCTTTACGTGAAATGTCTGGACGTTTGGAAGAAATTCCCGGAGAAGAAGCATTTCCTGCATATCTTGAATCTTATATTGCAGCATTTTATGAACGTGCTGGAATTGTACGACTTCGCGATGGTGGTGTTGGTTCTGTTACAATCGGTGGTACAGTTTCACCAGCTGGTGGTAACTTTGAAGAACCTGTAACTCAGGCAACACTTAAAGTTGTAGGAGCTTTCCACGGTCTTTCTCGTGAACGTTCTGACGCTCGTAAATATCCTGCAATTGACCCAATCATTTCATGGTCAAAATATAAATCAGTTTTACCAGAAGAATGGGTTTCTTTTGCAAGAAAAGTTTTCCTCTCTGGTGTAGAAGTAAATCAGATGATGAAAGTAGTTGGAGAAGAAGGTACAACTACAGAAGATTACATTGAATACCTTAAGAGTGATTTTTTGGATGCAGTTTATATGCAGCAGAACTCTTTTGATGAAATTGATGCAGCAGTCAGTGTTGAACGTCAGAAATACACTTTCAAAAAAGTTGTTCAAGTTCTTGGTTCTGATTTTGCACTCGAAGATAAAGATTCAGCTAGAAACTTTTTTAATCAGCTTAGACAGAAATTTATTGACTGGAATTATTCTCTTTGGAATTCTGAAAAATTTATTTCTGCTGAAAAAGATGTTGATGCTCATATTGCAAGTGCAAACGGAAAAATTCGTGATTATGTTGCACAGTTGCTTAAGGATGGTGAATAATGAATAAAGTATATAGTAAAATTGAATCCATCGTTGGTAGTGTAATTACAGTAAAAGCAGATAATGTAGCTTATGGAGAATTGGCAGAAATTGAAACACGTTTCGGAAAATCTCTTGCAGAGGTAAACAAGATTGATGGAGATGTTGTTTCGCTTCAGGTTTTTGCTGGAGGACGTGGTATTTCAACTGGTGATCATATCAAATTTTTAGGACATCAGATGGAAGTGTCTTTTTCTGATGATTTGCTTGGTAGAATATTCAATGGTTCTGCTCAACCTCGTGATAATGGGCCTGCTTTGGCAGATTCTCTTGTTACAATTGGTGGACCTTCTGTAAATCCGTCTAAACGAATTATGGCAAAACGTATGATTCGTACTGGTATTCCTATGATTGATATGTTCAATACATTAGTTGTATCACAAAAACTCCCGATTTTCTCTATTTCGGGTGAGCCATATAATCAGCTTTTGGCAAGAATCGCAATGCAGGCAGAAGTTGATGTCATCGTTTTGGGCGGTATGGGTCTTAAATATGATGATTACTTGTATTTCAAAAAAACACTCGAAGATGGTGGAGCGCTTTCAAAAACTGTAATGTTTATGCACACAGCTGCAGACCCAACTGTAGAATGTCAAAAAATTCCAGATCTTTCTCTTGCAGTTGCTGAACAGTTTGCCCTTAAAGGAAAAGATGTACTTGTACTTCTTACAGATATGACAAACTTTGCAGATTCTATGAAGGAAATTGCCATTACACAAGAGCAGGTTCCTTCTAACCGAGGTTATCCTGGAGATTTGTATTCTCAGCTTGCAAGCCGTTATGAAAAAGCTGTTGATTTTGATTCTGCTGGTTCTGTAACAATTCTTGCGGTAACTACAATGCCTGGTGATGATGTAACACATCCGGTTCCAGATAATACAGGATATATCACAGAAGGACAGTATTATCTTAAAGGCGGACGAATTGAGCCCTTTGGTTCACTTTCTCGACTTAAACAGAATGTAAATGGTTCTACACGTCCAGATCATCGTGCATTGATGGATGGTATGATTCGTCTTTATTCATCATACAAAGATACTCTTGAAAAGAAATCTATGGGTTTCAATATGAGTAAATGGGATGAAAAATTGCTCGAATATGGTAAAAAATTCGAAGATAATATGATGGATTTGTCAAAAAACATTCCGCTTGAAGATGCTCTTGATTTAGGATGGAAAATTCTTGCTGATTGTTTTGAACCTGAAGAAACCGGTTTGAAATCTTCATTAATCGAAGAATACTGGCCTAAATAGTTCGTACTTTTCGTTATAAAAAAAAGCGTTGTACGAAAAACTAATCTTTGTTTAAAGGAAAAAGTGAATGGCGAAAATTAAGCTGACAAAAAATGAGCTGAAAGTTCAAAAAGATTCTCTTAAAATGTTTAAGCGTTATCTTCCGACACTTATGCTCAAAAAACAACAGCTTCAGACTGAAATCCGCACAATAGATGCCAAAGCAAAAGAAGTTCGTCAGGCAAGAGTTGAACTTGAAAAAGAGTTTGACGCCTGGATTGCCGTTTTTGGAGAACAAGAAGCTTTTACCAAAGATATGGTTACTGTCAAAAATATCAAAAAAGGAACTGGAAATATTGCTGGTGTTACAATTCCAATTTATGAAGGTGCCGATTTTTCCCGCGGAGATTATGATTTATATGAAACTCCGCTTTGGGTTGATATGGCAGCAGACAGAATGGAAAAAGCTTTGTCTTTGGATTTGGAAGCAGAAGTCTTGGATGAACAAGTGCGTCTTCTTTCTCAGGAGTTGCGCACAACAACACAAAGGGTAAATCTCTTTGAGAAAGTGAAAATTCCTGAAGCAAAAGCAAATATTAAAAAGATTTCTGTTTATCTTGGTGATGAACAGACTGCAGCTGTAGTTCGAAGCAAAATTTCTAAGAAGAAATTGCAGGCAAAAATTGATGAAGAACAGGAGGCACAAAAATGATTGAACCAATGAAAAAAGTCTCTATTGTACTTCTCAATAAAGAAAAACAAGAGGCTTTGAAAAAATTAAGGAAGCTTGGACTTGTTCATTTGGAAAAAATTGAAGGTTCGAGTGAAAAACTTAATGCATTCAAAGAATATACCAACAATGCAAATCTCAGTGAAAGTGTGCTTGGAGAAATCAAGATTCCAAAAAAAGAAAAACAAAATCAATCATCTTTGGAAAATGAAAAAGTTATTTCTTTGTGTTCACAGATTGTAGCAAAGACTGAACGCAAAAAGCAACTTATGGAAGAAATTTCTTCGGATGCAACAGAACTTGAAAGATTTGCAAATTGGGGTAGTGTAAGTTTAGAGGATTTTGAATATCTTAATCAAAAAAATATTCAGTTGAAACTTTATGAAGTACCAGTAGAAAAATATTCTGAGATTGATAATGATATTCAGACAATTCTTGTAAACAATGACAAGAAAAATGTAAGATTTTTGATTGTGAACGGTGGTGAAGGTCGTCCTGAAAAACTGATTCCTCAAGCTTTTGAAGTTCCATTTCCAAGAATGTCAACAAAACTTCTGGAAGAGGAAATCAAAAAAGATGAACAGGAGATTGTTCAAATCGAAACATTTTTCAAAGAAAATATCAAATATCTAGATTCAATCAAAAAGTTTAAAAAAGATTTGGAGAAAGATATTGAATTTGAAAATGTTAATGCTGGAATGCAGAATGAAGGTGAAACTGAAAATTCTCTTGCATGGATCACCGGTTTTGTTCCTAGTGCTGACATTCAAAAGCTTATTGATAGTTGTAAACAAAACAATTGGGCTTTGGCTTATGAAGATGCACAAAAAGATGACAGCGAGGTTCCGACAAAACTTAAGAATAATAAGTTTGTCAGTTTGATTTATCCGCTTACAGACTTTTTAGGAACAGTACCTGGGTATAATGAATATGATATTTCAGGCTGGTTTCTGTTGTTCTTCACAGTTTTCTTTGGAATGATTTTTGGTGATGGTGGATATGGACTTTTAGTTTCAATTGTAAGTTTGCTTTTGATTTTAAAAAGTAAGATTGCTAAAAAGCCTGTACAGCCTTTACTGATGCTTGCTCTTCTTGTGGGAGGTGCAACTGTAGTTTGGGGCATTGTAACTTGCACATGGTTTGGAATTCCTGTGGAAAATCTTCCAGCCTGGCTTAAAAACATTTCAATTCCACTTGTTTCTAATGCTTACAGTGAAAAAATCTGGCAGCCTTTCTGGGTTACTCAAGAAGGTGTCGGACTATCAAAAGACCAGAATTTACAGATTTTCTGTTTTGCTCTTGCTTTGATTCAACTTTCAATTGCACATATCAAAGCAGCAAAAAGAAATATAGTAGAAAAAAATCCACTGAAAGCGCTTGGTGATTTAGGTTCTCTGCTTCAGCTTGTTGGAATGTTCTGGATAGTTCTTTCGATGGTTGTAAATTCGAAAGTTTTTGTAATGCTTGGAAATATTGGCGATATTCCTGTCGGTAAAATTGAAGTTTCACTTATAGCAGTTGGTTTTGTGATGAGTTTTATCTTCTCTAATTATGATGGAAGCATTGGAAAATCAATTCTTGAAAGTTGTAAGAACATTATTTCAGTTTTGCTTGGAGTTGTAAATGTTTTCTCTGATATTGTTTCATATATCAGATTGTGGGCTGTTGGTTTAGCAGGAGCAGCAATTTCTGACACTGTAAACACAATGGCAGGTTCAATTTTGGGACATGCAATTTTGTTTATTGCCGCAATTGCTTTATTAGTGTTTGGTCATGGACTAAACATGGTTTTAAATCTGCTTTCTGTAATTGTACATGGAGTTCGTTTGAATACTTTGGAATTTTCAACACATCTTGGAGTTTCATGGTCAGGAAAAAAATACGAACCATTTAGTGAAAATAAATAAAAAGAACTTGTAGATTATCAAGTTATAAATAATTGGTGACTGCATGTCACGAGGAGTTAATATGGAATTTTTTGGAATGTTGGGTGCTGCTATTTGTATGGGTATTGCTGCTATCGGTTCTGCAATTGGAATTGGAATTGCAGGTCAGGGAGCTATTGGAGCCTGGAAACGATGTTATATGAATAATAAACCAGCTCCTTTCATTTTGACTGTATTTGCCGGTGCACCATTGACACAGACAATTTACGGTTTCCTTTTGATGTCAATTAAACTTAAAACTTTAGGTGCTGAAAATCCTGGAATGGCACTTGGTCTTGGAATTGCTTCAGGTCTTGCAATGTGTTTCTCTGCAATTGCACAGGGAAAAGCAGGTGCTGCAGGTTCAGATGCATTAGGAGAAACTGGAAAAGGATTTGCACAGTACATTATGGTAGTAGGATTGTGTGAATCAGTAGCATTGTTCGCAATGGTATTCTCGATGATTGCATAGTTATAATTCTTTATAACTATGCAAAACGAGGATGTCAAGGCCGGAGAGCGACCGAAGGGAGCGCGCCTTGACGCCTCGTATTGCAAAAAGAATGTTATAACTATGCAACACGAGGATGTCAAGGTCGAAGAGCGACCGAAGGGAGCGTGCCTTGACGCCTCGTATTGCAAAAAAAAATTGTATAACTATGCAAAACGAGGATGTCAAGGTCGATGAGCGACCGAAGGGAGCGTGCCTTGACGCCTCGTATTGCAAAAAAAAATTTTATAACTATGCAAAACGAGGAAGTCAAGGCCGAAGAGCGACCGAAGGGAGCGTGCCTTGACGCCTCGTATTGCAAAAAAAAATTTTATAACTATGCAAAACGAGGAAGTCAAGGCCGAAGAGCGACCGAAGGGAGCGTGCCTTGACGCCTCGTTACTTTTTTTTATTGAAGAACTGTGTAAAAGTCTTTACCCATAAGTTTTTCAAAATAAGTTTTAAGTTCAAAGTTTTTGTCGTACTTTGCATGAGGATAATATCCATATCGATTTTTTACATCTTCCATACGTTTTTCAAGATTTTTTGTACCGTCAGCATTGCAAGTTGAATCAAGAAGCTGGATAAGTCTGTCATAATCATCATATTCATAGGAATCAAGAAGACTTTGTATTTTTTCTAATTGATTGTCTGAAACATCTTTTTTTCCTATATAATCCTCAATAGTTTGAAGGTTAAATGAATGAGTAATACAAATTCGAGCTGCATTTTCAAATCCCATTGCACTTAAATAATCATATCCATCAATAACATGTGCAAGATATGTCACTCCAAACCTTCTGCCTATATCGTGAAGAAGACCATAAACATATGCTTTATCAGAATTAAGATTACCTCCGTTTTTCACAACCGCTTTTGCAATTTTTTCTGCACTTTCTGCAACTTCGATACTGTGTAATTTCCATGGGCCAGGATGTAAAGAGGCACCTTCATTTAATAGAAAATGGGCAAATTGTTTTGATGGTTCTGGTTTGTTTCCAATTAGAAGTTGTAATATAGAAGTGTCACGGGCAATCATCAATAAATCAAAAGAATCTTTGCTTTTATATTGCATATTTGTGGAAACTGCTTCTTTTATGGTTACAGTCCGTAATTCAAAGCCAGCATCCATTTCGTAAGAATCTAAATTCTGTTCATGAATTTTATCTTCAACATCAGCAAAATAATAAAAAGATTCCTGTTCAAATATTGTACATTCTGAATGTGTAGATTTTTGAAATCTTTTAACTTTTCCGAATTCTTTTATTGATTTTCTGATTACAGAAAGACCTGTTTCTTCAGAAACTTCTCGTATTAAAGCGTCAATTCTATCTTCATCAGCGTGGATACCTCCGCCTGGAAATTTGTAATATCCTTGATATTTGGCAAAAACAAGCGAAATTTTATCATCAGGAGAAAAAGGTAAAACTTTTTTTCCTTTAGCAATTATTATTCCTCGTGATGAATCACGTTTTTCTTTATTCCATTGAGGAAGATAGTTTTTTATGTCCAGGGTAAATAAGTCTTTCATCAATATTCCTTATGAAATTTACATGGATTATTTTTTTGTTGATTTTTAGGGTGGCTTTTTGCTTCGCAAAAAACGCGAGAAATGCATAGCATTTTCTCGTCCCGAGTTTGCATTGCAAACTCGCGCTTTTCAGGGTTACGTACGCACTTCGTGCTACCTTCATTCCTTCGCTACGCTTCGGAACTGGCTTCGCCAGCCCTTACAATCCTTGCCACGGTTTGTAAATCAAATACTCGAAATTGAACCGAGTAGTAACCCGTGGCAAGGATTGTACATTTGACCTAAATTATATTTGCAGACTTGAAAGCACTTCTCCAAGTGATTCATGAAAAACTAAATTCGCCCTTGAATCTGCCATGGTCTCTGACTTATTTATAAGCACGAGTTTATTTCCATGATAATAATCTATAAAACTTGCTGCCGGATATACTACAAGAGATGTTCCACCTATGATAAGAACATCAGCTTTACTGATTGCCTTTATTGCACTTTCAACAACAAAATCATCAAGACCTTCTTCATAAAGAACTACGTCTGGTTTTATAAGACCACCACAATCACATAATGGAAGACCGTTTTGTTCATTTTCACTTTCTATTATCTTTTTTTCTGAATAAAACTTATGGCATTTTGTACAATAATTCCTAAGGACGCTTCCGTGTAGTTCAAAAACATTTTTGCTTCCAGCTTTTTGATGAAGACCATCAATATTCTGTGTAACTATTGCTTTAAGTTTACCTTTTGCTTCCATTTGTGAAAGAATTTTATGAGTAATATTAGGTTTTGCTTCAGGATAAATCATTTTTTTGCGATAAAACCTGTAAAACTCTTGTACATCTTCTTCAAAAAACGAGTGACTCAAAATCGTCTCGGGCGGATATTTCCACTGCTGGTAATATAATCCATCAATACTTCTAAAATCAGGGATACCACTTTCTGTGCTTACGCCTGCACCTCCAAAAAAAACGATATTAGAACTTTCATCATAGATTTTTTGAAGGAGTTTAAGTTTTTCTTTTGATTCTTCATTCATATTTTCTATTATAAATCACAATAAAAAAAGAATAAACTGATTTTATTGTTTTTTTTAAAGTCCAAATGAATAAGGTTTCTACTAAAGTATAAAAAAAACACTTTTCAGGATTACTCTATTGCTTCATTCCTTTTTTAACGCTTCTGAACTGACTTTTTAAGTGTTTGTATTTTTTGATAATAGAAGTTTGTTTATGTTCTATCTGTTTTATTTATAAATATGGCTATGTCCGTAAAAAGTGTTGTTTTTTAGCGGACTTTTAGAAATTTTGCACTACATTATTTAATGTATGACATTAAGTGAACTTTTCCAGACATTAAAGACACTTTCCAAGTCAGACTTGAATTCAATAAAACAAATCCTTGAATCCCTTGATTATAATTACAACGGATTTGAGGACAAACGTGGAAATCAGACACATGTTCGGGGTCTTTCACACGAAAAAGTATGTGTTCCTTGTGCCGTAAATCGTAATGGACTTTCTATCGCAAAATCACAAACTTGGGAAAAGTTGGAAGCAAGGACATCCATAACGCATTTGATA
>CAMBMW010000071.1 GCA_945868875.1 uncultured Treponema sp. | reverse complement strand
TTAGATCATGTACTTGCATAAAGAGAATAGAGAATTGTTTCGCGATGCAATTTTGTGATATTACCTTTACAGAACATTTGAGAGAAGCAAGAAGTTGAAGTATAATATGGGGATAGAGTTATCAATCCTATTCCGCCCTATGTTAAGCTGGAAACGACTTTGATGTCTTATGCATTTCCTACAGAAGAAAGGGAACTTGGTAATTATATATTAGATGCTCTGGGAGCAGAGGAAGAGTCGCTTATTGCAACATACGATCTAGGCACATTTCCTATGCGTGTTCAGTCTTTGAATCGTACATTGATTGATAAAGTTTTTGCTGTATGCGATTACTATATGCAGGACAAGGCCCACAGAAATGCAAGACATTTGTATGATATTTATAAGCTGACAGAGCATGTGGAGATTGACGATGATTTCTTGAAGCTTGTAAAAGAAGTACGTGCACACAGAATTGATATGGGAAGAGAAATTGCTCCAGCAGCACCTCTGGATGTAAATATTTTAGAGTTGGTTCAGAAGATTTGTGATGAAGATTTCTACAAAGAAGATTATCGGGAAACTACGCTTAAGTTGATTTCGGATTCTTTGGAGTATGAAATGTTGAAGAAACATTATAAGGAATTGGTGGAAAAGATATTTGCCTGACATGTTATTCTACCCCCAAAGATGTAAAATGGGGTAGAAAACGAATTGGTGTGGTAGAATAAATAGTTGATGTTTAAGGATATCAATAAATAACTTTGTTTTGGGGTGATTTATTTCGCCTCTTATTCTTCTTGCAAGAATGAAATATTATAAAAATTAAACCTGATAACACTCTCGAAACTTTCAGTCTTCCGGTGAGATTGAAAGCAACAGAAGATTTGAATTTTACGGAGGTAATTATGAAGAATTATACCCAAGTATATGTAAAAAATAGTTTTGAAGCGGCAGAAACATACTGTAAGGCTTTTGGCGCAGAAATTACTCGTGAGTTTATAAATGAGGATAACACTGCTTACGAACACTGTGAGCTGTCTGTCAATGGAGAAGGTTTTCTCGCGCTGGCAGAAGCAAAAAATCCTTGTGATATAAGTATTGTACACAAGTATAAATGGAAAACTATGACATTTAATGCATTTGAAATGGGAACAGAAGAAGCAGTTCTTAATGCATTTCAGGTTTTGAGTGATGGAGGCGTAGTTCTTGAACCTATCGGCGAGCTTCCATGGAGTAAATGCTGTGCAACTATTATTGACAAATATGGAGTATGTTGGTGGATTTCAATTTGACAACATCCAATTTGTAGGGAAAATTTCAGTTTGCAGACGATAAATGTGACTGGACGGATCAGAAATGTTATTGGTAGATGAAGTTGATAATAAGGAGTTTTAATGCAGGACATAATTGCAAAATTAACAGCAAAAGATGATAAATATGCTTGTGCCATTGCTGATAAAATCATATCCGAAAGTCAAGATACTGATGAATGGTATGAATTTTTTGATGCGTTTGCGTCCCTACTTAACCATCCAAATTCATTAGTAAGAAATCGTGTGTTGTATATTCTTTCGGCTAATGCACAGTGGGACGATGAGAATCGTTTTGATGCAATAATATCAGATTACCTTTCCCACGTTACGGACGATAAGCCGATTACTGCAAGACAATGTATAAAGGCTCTTGCACAGGTGGGAGTGGCAAAGCCACAATATATTCCGAGAATATTATCATGTTTTCAAGAAGCCGATTTATCAAAGTATAAGGACAGTATGCGTCCGCTGATTGAACGAGATATGACGGAAACTAAAAAAGCATTGATAGAGTAACTTTAAATTTGTCGTTAGGAGGAGAATATTATATGTCAAAGGGAATCATGATTATTGGTCCATCTGGAAGCGGAAAATCATCATTAGGAAAAATGGTGGCTGATAAATTGGGATATCCTTATTTTGATGTAGATGATTACATTTGGAGAAGAGATACCGAAAAGCCGTACACTGTAATGTATAGTCGTGAAGAGAAGATAAATAGATTAAGCAAAGATATTTTCCCTTATGAACACTTTGTAATGGCAGGTTCAATGAGTTCTTTCCATTATGCATTTGATGACAAGTTCGATATGATGGTTTTTCTCTATGCGGAGCCTGCTGTACGTATACAGAGAGTGCATAAACGTGCAGTTGAACGCTTTGGTGAAAGAGTCCTTGAGGGTGGAGACTTGTATGAGAGTCATTTGCGTTTTTTAGATGACAATCGACGGTACGAAAAAAATGGTTCTCCGAATCTTAACGAGCAGAGAGAATGGATGAACAATATGTCTTGTATGAAAATTGAATTGGACGGTAAAGTCGATCTTGAAAGCAATAGCAATATTATTGTTGAGAGATGGAATCAAATAATCTGACAAATTTCAGTCTTCCGGTGAGATTGAAAGCAACAGAAGATTTGAATTTCTTAAGAGGAGGTAATGTATGATTTCACAGGGTTCTATATATCTTATTGTTAGAGATTTCGATAAATCGATACAATTTTATAAATTGTTGCTTGAACGAGATGTGACAGAACAAAATATGAATAGATTTGCTATATTTAATATTAACGGGCTGTGCTTATCTATTATGAACGGATATTTTGATTCAGAACATCCCGATAAAGTAACAACCAAAGGAAAAGCGTACAAGGAATATGATGATTATGTTAGCATTGCCGAAATGCAAAATACAGGTAAGGTTGTTATTAACCTTTCTACAAATGACTTAAAAAAAGAATATGATAGGATATGTGCGTTGGGTATAGCTAGTAAGCAGACTGAAATCAGATACATTAATGCACGAAATCCATATTACTATTTTTCAATGAAGGACCCAGATGACAACACAATAGAAATCACTGGTCCATATGATGAAACAGGCGATGAATTGAAATGAGATTAATTGTTGAACAGGCAATTTTAGCAAAATTCAGTTAGTCAGTCGCCTTCCGCCACTCCGCTATCGCTCCGGTCTTTCAGACCCGCCAAAGGCGGCGGCTCCACGCTCGGTGCGCTGCTGAAATTACAATCTGCAACCCACATTTCAAGCTGGCGAACTTGCTCGTGTTAACTAAATGTTCATTGGTGTGCCAAGCTTACAGCACGAGACAGGGGCAGACCTCGTTTTCACAAAAATTTTGCAATTAACAGAAAACCATTGTAAAATTATTACTACGGTATTTTATTTTACTACATTTTTAAGTTTCTCATGCCGATATTTAAAAAGTATCTTTATTTTTGGAGAAGCGAATGTTAAGAATTCAAAAAAAATTGCTTACATTGTCTTTGCTCTTTTCAATTTTTGTACCTGTTTTCGCACATGGCAAATCTGATATTGAGGATGTTGAAGTTTCTAATCTGAATAGCTGGCAGGAACAAATTGATTTGGAATCAAAGAAAGCTGGAAAGTATAACATTATGATTACAGCTAAAGACTTGGGCGGTAATGTTTATGTTGAAGGACCGCATAATATCTGGGTTGATCCGAATTCCGATTTACCTGTTTGTGGTATTACAAACCCATATCCAGAAATGCGTGTTGTAGGAAACTTGAACATCGTAGGAACTTGTGTTGATGATGATGGTGTTTCAAAAGTTGAACTTATTCTTGACGAAGGAACTGAAATTGAAAAACGAGTAACGGCAGAAGGTAAAGAATTCTGGTCTTACTATCTTGATACAAATGATTTGGAGGAAGGTCCCCACACTATCAAAGTTCTTGGTTATGATATAAATGATATTCCTGTTGAAAGCAAACCTGTAGTTTTGACCTGGCAGCTTGACCGAAAACAGCCGGTAACTGAAATTCAAGATAAAAGCATGGGTGTGCTTGTTTCTGGCACTGTTAAATTCGACGGTATTGTTTCCGACGGTAACGGAATTAAAGAACTTTACTATTCAACTGACAATGGCGAAAACTTTATTCCTGTAAAAATCAGTCCAAATAAAGCTGGCGATGTTTGTTCATTCTCAATAAATATAGATACAAAAAAATTTGCTGATGGTCCTGCAGTTTTGTGGTTTAAAGCCATTGATAAAGCAACTTCAGTTGGTTATTATTCATTCCTTTACTTTATTGATAACACAAAGCCTGATGTGCAGATTGTTTCGCCAGATGCAGATCAGACTATGGACGGTATTTTTACTGTTGCAGGATTTGCAAAAGATACAATTGGCGTAACTGAACTTTCGTGGAGTTTTGGAACTGAAACTGGTGTTTTTGACCTGATTCCTGGTAATCCATATTGGGCAGTTACTCTCGATACACGGAATATCAAAGAAAAATCGCAGAAATTTGTGATTCATGCTGTAGATAGAGCTGGAAATATTGTAGATGTTCCAAGAAACATCCTGTTAAATCAAGAAAATGACAAACCTGTTGTAAAAATTACAGAACCTGTTGAAGGTCAGGTTTTTACTGATGATGGCAGACTTTTTGTCCGCGGTATTGCTTTTGATGATGATGCTCTCAAGGCTGTAAAAATCCAGTTTGACGGTAACGAGCCTGTTCTCCAGGAAACAAAAGGTGTTTTTTATCTTGATTTGTGTGCTGCTTCAGATTTGACTGCTGGAACTCACAAAGTGACTGTAACTGGCATTGATGTAAATGATATTGAAGGAAATCCTTTTGTTATAAATTTTGTTTCAAAAGGAATTGCTCCTGTTTTTGAAACTCCAAAGGTATCATCTGGAAAAGATTCTGTTGATTTTGTAAACGGCATGGAAATCCATCCTGAAAGCGGTTCTGTTTTTTCAGTAAACATTGCTTCTGGAATTGGCATTACAAAAGTTGTTTCGCAGATTTTTTTAAATGATGAATGTTTTTCAGAAAATCAGGTTGATTTAAAAAATCTTACATCTTACACAAATTCTCTTCCAATAAATTTTGACAGTCCTAAAGGCGTTATTAAATATGTGGTTACTGCAACTGATGCAATTGGACGCGAAACTAAATATAATGCGCTTTTGTACATCACAAATACAAGTGTTGTAAAAAATGATGATCCAATTGTTGTTTTTGATGACAGTACGGTCGGCGAAGACGGCACAATTATTCCAAATTTCGAATTTTTGCCTTCTGGTTATCTGCTTGGTGCTGATGCTCAGAGTGTTGAAATCGTTCCTCCATCAGCTTTTGTGGCAGCACAACTTGAAGGAAATCAGATAAAACTGAATATTGACCAGAATGAAATCGGCATTTCTAATGATTTTGTTGTGCGCGTTAAAACTACAAAAGGAAAAATTGCAGAATCACGCACGCTCAGAATCAAAAATGACAGGGAAATTCCGCAGATTGATATTGAAGATTATTCAGAAGATATGGCACTAGACGGAAGAGATGGTCAAATCACCATAAAAGGTCGTGCAACCTGTCGCACAAAACTTGAGTCTGTACAGTACAGAATCATTCCTGTTTTGATTTCTATTGATAAAGGGGTAATTTCTAAAGTTTTGCCACCTGAAATTCCCGAAGGATTTGACTCTGTTTCATTGATGCCAAACGGAAGTTTTACAATCGATGTAGATACTTCTTATTTTGAAAATGGAATGTATGTTCTTGAAATTATTGCTAACAGTGAAGCTGGAAATAAAACTGCCAAAGCCGTTGCCATCAGCATTATTCCTGAAATTGAAGAACAAAACGGTAAAATGCCAGCACCAAAAGCCCCTGTTATCACTTGGGTAGATGGGTTTGATGTTTATGCACTTGGAATTTATCAGGGAGAACTTGACAGAAATTTCCAGACTTTCGAACGTGCGCAGATGAATGAAGGAAAAAATGACTGCACTTTTGAAGTTACTATCCTGGAAACTGAAAAACTTTTGCAGGGAAAATATTCAGCTCAAAAACAGCCGACTTTATCTGCAGCAATTGCTCTTGTAAACGGTGAAGAATACTTGAGTGGTATTCCTGTAGAATTGGGATATATGGCAAAAACTGGAAGTACAGTCACTGTTTATATCGATTCAAGTGTGCCAGTTTCTTCTGTAAGTTATGAATTCTCTGGAGATGAAATTCCAGGCGGAAGCGTGACTCAAAAAGGTGCGGCAAAAATCACCAAGCCTTCTGTTGACCAACCTTTGCGATGGTCAGCTGAAATTCCAGTTTTGAATCTGCCGTCAAGGGTAAATCATCTTCAGGTAACTGTAAAAGCGGGTTCTTTGGAACAGACTTTGAAAGGTGATATCATAGTTGTTCGTCCAAATGACCAGAGCATTGTAAATGATAGTGAAGAAATTTTTGCAATGCCACAAGCAAATCTTGCTTATGATGAAATTCAGAATTCTTATGTTTTTGACAGTCAGTCAGAATACTATTATTATGCAAATGTAAAAGGTCCAGTTTATGCGACTATAAACGGAAAAGCGGCTACTGGTTTGTCTTTGCAAACAAACGGAAATCTTGTTACTCTGAAAGGCGAAAAAGATGGCATTTATCAGGATGTGACTGTTACTTTTACAGACCGTTTTGGTGACTCTTATACTTCCAAACCTGTTAATATAATTGTAAATAATACTCAGGCAGATGTTGTGCTGGTTGCTCCTGTTTTGCATGATTGGTTAAATAATTCACTTTCACTTTCAGGAACTGCGGCTCATTCTCTTGGAATCCGTAGTGTTGAATATTCTGTAGATTATGGTGAAAACTGGCAGAAATTTGATTTACCTTCTGGAAAAGCCGGAAATCTTGGAGTAACGTACAAAAATACAATCGATATTTCTTCTATTGAAGATGGTTTAATCCCAATTGATATTCGTGCAACTGACATTTCGGGAAAATCTGTTTACTTTAGAACAGCCGGATATAAGGATGTGACTCCGCCAGAAGCGAGTGTTGTTGTTCCTCTTGATATTGATGTTGTAAATGGTGAAAACCTGATTGTTTTTGATGTGAAAGATAACGCATTCCTTGCATCTGCTGATTATTTAACTCCACCTGTGAACGGAAAATCTGAAAATGTGGAAATTCCGTTGCAGCCTTTGATTTCGATGTATATTGGTACAAAAGAAGCTCCAATTGATGATTCAATGTCCTTTGTTTTTAAAGATGATGCAGGAAATCAAACTGTTATTGAAGCATGGAATTTCAGTATCGATAGCGAATCAGACTTACCTCGAGCAGAAATCCATGTGCCAGAAGAAATGCAGGTAATCACTCGTGATTTTACAATTTCAGGTGTAGTTTATGATGATGACGGAGAATCTTCTATCTTCTATAAAATAGATGATGGAGAATATAAGCAGGTTTCAACAAAAGAAGTTTACAAAGCAAATAATCCTGCTGCAGAATACGCTTTGAATACAAGTTTTTCTATCGATGTTCCGTTGCAAACAATGACAGACAATGAACACACAGTTTCAGTTTATGCCGTCGACATAAATGGTGTTAAAGGTCTTGAAGTTTCAAAAACATTCAGAATTTCGCTGGAAGAACCAAAAGGTGCTGTCGAAAAACCTTCAATCGATACTTCTGTCCGCCAGATTGTTACGATTTCCGGTTGGGCAAGCGATAAAAACGGTATTAAAAATGTTCAGGTATCTTTGGATAACGGAATTACATATAATGATGCAGAAGGAACTGAAAACTGGAAATATGTAGTTGATACAAGAGCAATTCCTGGTGGAACTCAAGTTGTGTTCTTGAAAATTACAGACAATTACGGTATTCAAGGCTTGTATTCAAGTTTGATAAATATTGACAACAATGCTCCTGATATCAAACTGGAACTTCCTTTGGACGATTCTATCACGTCAGGAGACTTATTCTTCTCGGGATATACTTATGATAATGTTGAAGTGACAGATTTGTACGTTACAATCAGAAATCTTGGAAGAACTGGTGTTGATGTCGTTAAAAACATTAAGATTGACAGAATCATTGGTGAAACAATTGATATTAAAGATTTAGCTGACGGCTTTTACAATATAGAACTTACCGGTAAAGATAAAGCTGGAAACGTCACAAATGTGAGCCGAAATATCCATCTTGAAAAGAATCGTGACCCTGCAACCGTTGATATTCTTTATCCATTGAATGGAGAGCATAAAAACGGAAGATTCACAATTTATGGACAGGCTTCAGCTGAATTTGAAATTAATTCTCTTAAACTTTATGTTGATGGAAAATTTGTAGATGAAACTTATCTGTCAGACTGTGGTTTCTTCAAGTTTGATATGGGACCTGAAAATATGGAAGAAGGAACTCATACTTATCGCGTAGACACTCTTCTTTCAAACGGAAAAGAGATTCCTTCGCGGGAACAGACAATCACCTATTCGTCTACAGGACCTTGGATTGTAATTGACAACTTTACATACGGTGATTTTGCTACAAATCGTCCTTACATCAGAGGTCAGGCAGGCTATTCAATTAGTGAGGATGAGCTTTTACTTTCCAAAACAAAAGAAGTTTCAGCAGAGTTTAAAGCTGCCGTTGCTGCAAAAAAAGTTGAAAAGATTGAACTCAGTTTTGACAATGGAAAAACATTCCAGTTGCTTTCAAATAATGAAAAATGGATGTACCGCATTGAAAACGAAGATATTCCAGAAGGTTATCATTTCTTCCTTATTAAGGCAACAATGAAAAATGGCGAAACTGCTATCACAAGAACAATCATTCAGATTGATAATACGAGTCCTACTGTAAAACTTATTGCACCTTCTATTGGCGGACGATATAATCAGTCGTTGAAAGTATCTGGTTTATCAAATGATGATGTAAAACTTGAAGATGTAACTGTTACGCTCCGAAAAGGTGATAAATCTGCTTATGAAGTTCCATCTTTCATTCAGGGGCTTTATTTTGATTTCAAACTTTGGGGTGCTTCGCTTTATTCAGTAGGTGCCGGACTTACATTCTTTGATGATGTTGTAAAAGTTCAGTTCTCGTACGGACAGTTTACACAGGCACAGCGTGATTCAGTTTCCAGCATGTTCGGAGTAGATATGACAAAACTTCGATATGGTGGAGACATCATTAGTCTGAAAATTCTTGCTAATATTGCAGAAATTCCATTCAGTTACTTCTTTGGTCATGATTTAGACTGGCTTTATGCAGATTTTGCTGTCGGTTGTGATTTTTCAAGATTCTCTGAAACAAACAGTGGAAAACCTCAAATTTTGTCTTCTTTGATTGCGCAGATGGAATTCCCAAAAATTAAACTTGAAAATGTTAAGATGTTCAGTTCCTTTGCACTTTACACAGAAGCTGCTTTATGGTTTATCCCAACGGACGTTTCAAGTACAGTAGATATTAAGAATTTAATTCCACAGATTGCAGTCGGTGTTAGAACAAATATCTTCTAAAAAGGCGGGTGATATTAGTTATGATTAATATTCTAAATAATAGAAGAATAAAAACTTTTTTTTCTGTCATGATTTTTTTGTTCGCATCAGTTTCTTTGTTTGCGGTGGATGAATATATCAGCAAAATTTATAAACAGCTGGATAAGATTTTCCAGGAAAAGTCAGAAAATGCACTGAACAATGTTCTTTCAGATAATAATCAGGATAAAAATTATTATCTGATTGAAAATTATACAGAAAAGAAGATTCGCCGCCTGATTGTAAACAATGATTATGATTTTGCCATGACAGCAATTATCATCGTTATAGAAAATAATTTGGATAATGAACAGGCAGTTGAGATGTATTCTATAATTTCTGAAGCTTATGAAGTACAGAAAGCTTATGAAACAGAACAGGAACAGAAACGTCAACTTGAACTTGCCAGAATCGAAATGGAAAAAGAAAAACAGCGTGTAAATGTGGATAAAAAATATGTTTCAACTTCAAAAACCGATACGGGAAAATCTGTTTACATTTCCGGGAAAGAAACAAAACTTTCAAGTTATAGTTGGAAAGCAATGTTGGGATTTCTGGATTTAGCATGGCTTATGGAAAGTACATCAGGTTTAAACAATCTGGCGTATGGAGTTTCACTTTCTGGACGATATGAATATACTTTTCCAAATGATGTGATATTTGGAGGTGAGATTTTTGCAGACGGTCATTTTCTTTCGTTTACACAAGAAAAAGAAAGCATTATTCCAGTATTTGGTGAAGTTGAAGGTTTGTTGAAATTTTCAACGGCTGAAATTTCAAAAAACTTATTTTTCCGACTTGGTTTTGGAGGTATTTACACAGGAAAAGATTCAAAAGCGGTTAATACAGTTTCTATTGCAGATACATTATTAACTCCAATCGTTGGCGTAAATTTCCAGAAAATAAAGCTTCCTTTTGCAAATCTAGATATTGGTGCCGATTGGTATGCTGGTCATCTGTTTGCACAGTCAAACTTGAATTTTGCAATGGGTGTGAATATGAATTTGGAGTTTGCTTTTGCCAGTATGGATGAAGTAGCATTGAATTTAAATATTGGTTTGAGAGATAAAATTTTTGTGAAACAAGGTGGCTTTGAAAATAGAGCTAGTTTAATTTTTGCAGTTGGAGTGGAAAATGTTGTTAAATAATTGTAAAAAGATTATTATTTCTATCGTTTTTGTGGCATGCACTGTAACATTATTTGCAGAAACAAAAGATTTATCTGTTCGCTTTCTTGATAAAGCAAATGAAGCATTTGAAGAAAATAATATAGAAGATGCTTACAAATATGTAAATCAGGCACTTGCAGTTGCAAAAGATAAAGAATCGCAGGCAAATGTATTGTATTTTGCACAAACAGTTTATTCTGTAAAGCTTCAGAATCTGCTAGGAAATTATGATGAAATGGCGTTTATCGATATTCAGATGAATTTGGAAAAATATCCGAATGTCGAAAATACAAAAATCAAAAAACTGATAAAACAGATTGAAACTGAACAGGCAAATATTGCTAAAGCAGCAGAAAAAGCAGAAGTTCAGGCTCAAAGAAAAATTGAAGCTGAACGCTTTGAAGCTCAGCAGGAGTCTTTAGAAGCTCAGACACAGGCAATGAAAGAACAGGCTGACGCATTCAAACAACAGGCAGAAGATACAAAAACAACTCAGGCAGAAATTAAAAATGCTTTGGAAACTGGTCTAAAAGATATGGGCAATGCTCTTACAGAATCGACAAAAGAACAAGCTGAAGCATTAAAGCAACAGATAACAACACAGGCAGAACTCAAAAATGCTTTGGAAACTAGTCTGAAAGATATGGGCAATGCATTTACAGAATCAGCAAAAGAACAAAAGCGTTCCACAA
>CAMBMW010000070.1 GCA_945868875.1 uncultured Treponema sp. | reverse complement strand
TTTTTGTTCTCTTCAAATTGTGCTAGAAGTTGTGATTGCTGCTGAAGTCTGTCATCTTTGGAATTTAAAATAAGTTTGTTAAAAACAGGTTCTTGAATACGCATGTTCTTTTTAAGTGTATTAAGTGAATCTGCAAAAGTAACAAGACCGTCCGTACTGAAAATGTCGAGCTGCAAAACTGCGATTGCTTCATTACTCGCCACAAGACACATTTTTTCCAGAAGATTGAATGCCGGAGACGTATCAATGATAGTAAATTCAAACCCCATCTTTTCGATTTCATCAAGAAGGTTTCTGACATAGAAGATTTTGTCACCAGTTGCGGTTTGTGAAAAGTCACGGAGGCTTCCACCAATTCCTGCTGTTGGCAGAATATAAAGATTTTCTACATGAGTTTTGCAGATTGCCTGTTCAAGATTTGCTTTGCCCAAAAGTACGTCGGCAAATTCATATTCTACTTCAGGATATATCCAGCCTGAAGAATTTCCCTGAGGGTCAGCGTCTATTAAAAGTGTTTTTTTGCCCGCAAGAGCCAGGTCTCCGGCAACAGACACAGAAACTGAAGTTTTTCCAGTTCCACCTTTTTGAATAGCGAAAGTTATAGTTTTCATTTTGTCTCCCATCACTCAATTTATAAAAAAGATTTTAAGGAGACAAATACTAGTCCCCTACCCACCAAAAAATATTATAATACGAATGTTATTACGTGTCAATTACAAAATGATAATAAAAAATACGTATGTAATAACAAAAAGAGTACAATAAATATACAAAAGTATTAACAAAGTAGTAACAAAAGTAACACGCTGAAATCTTCGTTTTGAGAGGAGAAATTTTACTTTTTGATATAATAATTGAAAAAGCAGGTGAGGCTTACAGAACGAAGATTTGAGCGTTTGAGAGGGAACTAAAAACTTAAGAATAAGTGTATATACAAAGAGATTTAAAAGAATATAAAAGTTAATACAAATAGAATAAAAAAAATAAGAATATATATACAGTAAGATTTATATGGAAAGATTGCAGCTGAAAAAAATATATACCAATATAAACTAAGGTCTGTCCCTGTTTTACAAATTGATTTTAAAACAGGGACAGACCTTGGTTTTTAAAATGGGGTACGACTTTAAAAAGGGGGACAGACCTCGTTTTGTAAATGGGGGTACGACCTTGTTTGAACATCGTCCTTCTTTGAAATCAAGGTCTGTCCCCCTTTTTAAACTATTTTTGTTAAAGAAATATAAACTGGAGCAGAGTGGTGATGAAAAAGGTTTAATAAATACAAACTGGAGCAGTCAAAAACTTTGTAGTTATTTGAAAATACAAACTGGAGCAGATTAAAAGACCATAAATATAAAGTGGAGCAGGGTAGTAAATATAAACTGGAGCATATTGTTTTTTGTGGTTAAGTCTGCAATTTTTTTGGTAGACAGAATCTAAAGTGTATAAAATTGTTAACAAATTTTGGAAAAATAAATATAAACTGGAGCAGTTGTTTGTGAGTTTTATTGGTGTGTAAATATAAAGTGGAGCAGTGTATGCTAATTTTTTATTACTTTTTAGAATATACTCCGTTTATAAATATAAACTGGAGCAGGTAACTGTATAAAAATTTAAACATTATGAGAATTTGAAATATAAAGTGGAGCATATTATCTTTATCTTTTTTATTTACAGAAAATTTGTTAATATATAGTTAGTCTGAAGTTTGCCTTGAATAGGAAATATTAACAGCCTGGTAAAAATTTGTTTCTGGTAATAATTATGTTGAATAAGAATTCTACAAGAGAAAAAATATTAAAGTCTGCTTTGAATCTGTTTTCAGAAAAAGGTTATGATGGTGTAGGTGTTGATTTAATTGCAGAAAACTGTGGTTTGAAAGGTCCTTCTATTTATAAACATTTTAAAGGAAAAGAAGAAATTCTTGATGTTTTGATTTCTAATCTAGAAGATTATTATAATGAAAAATTTGGATTTGAGCAAAATAATGTAAAAATTCCTGATTCTATGGATGAATTGATTGTTAATGCTTTTGAACAAATTAATTTTACAATGAACGATGAATCAATAAAAAAAACGAGAAAACTTTTGACTCTTGAACAGTTTAGAAACAAAAAGATTGCTAAAATTGCTTCAACTCATATTTGTGAAGGAATTTCGAATTTATACTGTATTATATTTCAAAAAATGATGGATAAAAAAGTGATTAATAAAACTGATGCCAGAATGCTTTCTATTGAATTTGTTTATCCTGTTTCTATTTTGATTCAAACTTGTGACAGGGAACCTGAAAGAAAAGATGAAATTTTAGAAACCATTAAAAACTACTTTTGCCATTTTGTAAGTAAATATTCAGTTGGTTGAGAAACAAAATATAAAGTGGAGCAGGGTAGAAAAATAATTTTTGTATTTTATAGAATTTTCTTATTGGTAGATGTGCAAGGGTATGGAGCAGTTGCGAAGCAAGCCACTGGACTGAACGAGCGAAGCGAAGTGAGGGAAGCGGCCGAGGGTTACCGAGCTGCGTAACACCCGACCCCGAAGGGGTTGCACCCTATATTGTATTATATAAAAAAAGCTGGGCAGGAAGAATTTTTTTGGAGGTTTTATATGCAAATTACGTGTCCTAAATGTGGGACTTCTATTACTTTGGAGCAGAATGTTTATGATGAGATTGCGAACAAGATTCGAAATGAAGAATTTGAAAAAGAGATAAATAAGCAGGCTATGATTCTGGCAAAGCAGAAGAATTCTGAGATTGAAACGGCTGTTGCAAGGGAAAAAGAATTGTTTGCAAAAAAAGAGGCTGAGTATAAGGCAGAAATTGCGGCATCGATGGAAAAAATTAAGGCGGCTGAAAAGGAACAACAGTCCAGATTGAATGAGCTTGCTACAAAAAAAGATGCGGAATTTACGATGAAGATTGCTGAATCTGAAAAAAATATGGCTTCTTTGAAAGCAAAATATGAAGCGTTGGAAAAGGAAAAGGAATTTGCGGTGAAAGCTGCTGTGCAAGGCGAACAGACGAAGGTTTTGAAGCTTGAAAATGAGCTTGAAATGGCTAATAAGGAACACGAATTGCAGATTTCTAATCTAAAATCTGGATTTGAAACTGAAATTAAACTGAAAGATGAGCAGATTCAGCAGATTAAGGATTTTCGGAAAAAGCAGTCTACAAAGATGATTGGTGAAAATCTGGAGCAACATTGTTCTATTTCGTTTGACAGGGTGCGTCCTTTGTTTCCGAATGCTACTTTTGGAAAAGATAATGATGCCAGCGAAGGATCGAAGGGTGATTTTATTTATCGTGAAACTACTCCTGATGGTATTGAAGTGCTTTCGATTATGTTTGAGATGAAAAATCAGGATGAGGACACGAAAACAAAGCATAAAAATGAGGATTTTTTCAAAAAGCTTGATTCTGACAGGAATAAGAAGAAATGCGAATTTGCTATTTTGGTGAGTACGCTTGAAGAGGATAATGATTTATATAATGATGGTATTGTTGATATTTCCCATGTGGTGCCGAAGGGGTTTGTAATCCGTCCGCAGTTTTTTATTCCGATTATTCAGATTTTGAGAACTTCTGCTTTGAAAACGATTGATGCAAAACGTGAACTCAAGGTTATGAGGGAACAGGAAAGGGATTTGACGAATTTTGAGGAAAATCTGGAGGCGTTTAAAAAAGGTTTGTCGGGTTCGTTTGAAAAGGCGAGGGCAAATCATAACAAGGCTATTGCAGAGATTAAGGATACGATTAAGCAGCTGGAAGGAATTGTTACTCTTTTGGAACGTTCCAGTGGTCAAATGGATACTTGCGATAATAAGCTTGAAGATTTTACTGTTAAAAAGATTACGAAAAATGCTCCTTCAGTGTTAAAAAAATTGGAAGATTTGCGTTCTGAAAAAGAAAATGATAATGGTTTTGAAAAAAGCGGGGAAGTGTGAACTAATTGTAGTTGAAGAATGGAATTTTTGAAAGTATTTTGATAAAAGATAGGGTTTGAGAACAACGTAAGAGGTTTGTGTTTGCGTTTGAATTTTTGGGTGGTGATTTTAGTAATTTTAGTGAAAAATAGAGTAGGGGAGGTGATATTAATTAATAAAATTACTTTTTTATTCACCACTCAAAGCTATTACTGGATCAAGTTTTGCTGCACGACTTGCTGGATTTAATCCAAAAAATATTCCTGTAATAACACTGAAAATAAACGAAACAAAACAAGCTTTTATATTTATGACAAATACTTGTTTTTGTATATATTCAACGCATAGACTTATGATTATGCCTATTATTACTCCAATTATGCCACCAATTAGAGTAATGCTTGCCGATTCTACGAGAAATTGTTGTCTGATATCGGATGGCGAGGCTCCTAGTGCTTTTCTGATTCCTATTTCTTGTTTTCGTTCTGTGACTGTCACAATCATGATGTTCATAATTCCAATTCCGCCAACCAAAAGGGAAATGGCTGCTATGGCACTTAACATCATGCTCATTGTATTTGTGATTTCACTCATCTGATTGAGCATGGATTGCATTGAAGTGACTCGAACTGCATAGGAATTTCCTGATTTTTCTGTACAATAATTTGTAATTATGTCTACAAGTTGTGTTGCAATTTGATTTGAAATTGCTTGTACCATGACTGTATCTGCATTAGGATTTGGCATAATTTTTTTGGAATAAAATCCACGTGGAATGTAAGCTGAACCATTTTCCATTCCTGAAGTCTGTTCTTTTAGAACTCCAATGATTTCAAAACCAAAAGTTACCTTGCCAACTACTAGCATTATTTTTTTGCCAATTGCATCTCCTGCTGGGAAAAAATCTTGAGCTACATCAGAACTTAAAATTATTTTTTGTGTTCCTTCTTGATTATCTGTGACATTAAAAAATGTACCTTCTTGCAATTCTAGATTATACATTTCAAGATAACCTGTTTCTATAGCAGAACAACTCACCGAAGATGAAAGATCATTGTATCCTAAAGTTGCGCTTAGTGAGTTTTTGTACCAGATTTTTTTTATGCCAGAAATATTATCAAATAATTCTTCTCGAAAAGTTTCATTGAAAGATAAAACTGCGTTTCTTCCTCTTGTCAAACGTCCACCATTTATGCTCACAACATCAAGTCCGGCTGTTCCAAAAGTTTGAGCTACTTGTTTTGTGGAACTTGCTCCCATGCTTGTGATTACAATTACAGAAGCTACTCCAATAATGATTCCAAGTAGAGAAAGAAATGTTCGTGTTTTGTTGCGTGTAAAACTTTGTATTGCATATAAAAAATCTTCTAACATATTTTTTCCTAAATAATTATAAACTATTATCTGCCTTGATTAATCCGTCAAAAATATTGATGCAACGATTCATTGAGGCACCTATTCCGCTATCATGTGTTACGATTATGATTGTTGTTCCATTTTCTTGATTAATTTTGCGGAATAATTCCATCACTTGTTTTCCTGTTGTAGAATCTAATGCACCAGTTGGCTCGTCTGCAAGTAATATTTTGGGTGACGTAACCATTGCACGGGCAATAGCTACACGTTGTTTTTGTCCTCCAGAGAGTTCATGCGGTTTGTGATTCATACGTTGTTCTAATCCCACTGATTCAAGAGCTCGTTCTGCTCTTTTTTTTCTTTCTGATTTTTCAACTTTTTGATATTTAAGAGGAAGCATTACGTTTTCTAATACTGACATTCCTGGAATCAAATGATATTGCTGAAAAACAAAACCGATAGTTTTATTGCGTAAAATTGCAAGTTCTTTTTCTGTCATTTGTGATGTAAACTTTCCGTTTATCTGAATTTTACCAGAGGTGGGGCGGTCTAAACATCCAATCATGTTCATGCAAGTTGATTTTCCAGAACCAGATGGACCCATGATGGCCAGAAATTCTCCTTGTTTTATTTCAAAACTCACACCGCGCAGAGCATGCACTTCGTTTTCCCCAATTTTGTATGTTCGTGTAACATCTTCCAGCTTTACAACTGTATCATTCAGATTGATGGTATTCATATTTTTGATATTATCCATAATTTTCTATTATTACATTGGCGGCATTCCACCACCTGGCATCCCTCCTGACTGACCATTTCCATTTCTGTTTGTTCCATTTCCATTATTTCTTTGCGAATTTGAATTGTTTCGTTGTTGGTTTTGTCCAGATTTTGGTGATTTTGTCTGCTGCAGCAAACGTTCGCCACCTTCAAGTCCTTCCAAAATTTTTACATATTCTTTTCCATAAGGAATAACTTGTACATCGTTTTTTTCTCCGTTTTTGGCTAATACAACAAAGGCTTTTTTGTTTTCGTAACCGATTGCATTTCTTTCTACGATAAGATTATCTACAGGAGCTTCAATTTGAATTTTTCCTGTGAATGAAAAATTTGGTAAAATAGCTGAAGGATATTGATCAATACGGATTTTGACTTTAACAATAGTTGCACCACGTGATGTGATTTCACCGATGGCTGGCCAGCTTTCTACATATCCTTTTATTACATCAGGATAAGCTGAAAACTGTAAATCTACTTCCTGACCTTTTTGAAGTTTTGAAACATCGGTTTCTGCAACTTCTACTTCAGCAACAAGATAATCAATATTCACCAATGTTCCAACAGAATCTTTTGCTTCAAGAGAATCTCCAACAGCAATATCTAAATCTGCAATAATTCCATCAAAGGTAGCTGTAACTTTACGGTCTTCTACCTTTTGAACAAGAGAAAGTCTTTGTGTTTCTTTTAGTTGAAGTTCACGAGAAGAACCTGATATTTTTGTCGTTGCCATATCATAATCATGTTTTGCAAGATTATATAGTTCGGTTGTATTATCAAGCTGTAGAATTACATCACCTTTTTTAACATAATCTCCTGCTTTTACATTTACAGCAACAACTGTTCCAGCAGAAAGCGCTTGTAAAGTTTGTTGTTGTGCCGCAGATACTGTGCCTGAAATTTCTATGATATTTTCATAAGTTTCTATTTTGACTGTATAAATCTCATTTGCTTCTGTCGGTTTGTGCAGAAAAATTCTTAATCCTACAATACTGCCTGTAAGAACAATAAGAACTGTTAATAAAATTAAAACAATTTTAAATTTTTTGTTTATCATATAATTCTCCACAAAAAAAAGTTTTTACTGCACAAAAAGTGACAAAATTTCATCATTGTATAATATTAATTCAATTTTATTAATAATTGTTTTTAAAAAATAGGATTGTGCATTTACTTTTGCCGAATAATATTCGCTTTCCGTTACAAAACCATCTTTGTACCATTTTTCCAAATCATTTTCTATCTTGCTGTACATTTGGTAATATTCTTCAGAAGATTCTTTGTTCCATTTTAAATCGTTCAATTTTTGTTCGTATTCCACTACATAAGTTTCATAATTATTTTTAGCTTTTTCGATTGCAAGATTCTCCTGCTGTTCATTTATAATATCAGTTTTTATTTCAATCGAGTTTGTCAGAAAATTATTTGGAGAAACAGTTGCTGAAAATGTTACTGAAGGAGAGGATGAACTTTTTTGTATTGGTACATTTATACCAGCTGCTACGTTAATTCCTCCAATTGTAGAAGAAAGTCCTGCATCAATAGTTTTATTTTCAGAAAAGGTTAATCCAGCATTTGCCCTGAGAGAAAAATTTGATTTAGATTTACGTTGCATAGAATTGATTTTATTTGTCCAAACAGCTTTTTCAATTTCAGAAAAAAGATTCATATCAAAAGAATGAATATCAAAAGGTTCAGTTTCTTGAATATCTAGAGGAATAAGATCAAAAAAATCAAAACTTTGAGATACCTGCAAATCAGAAAATTCAGAAATGTCATAACCACATTTTTTGTAAAAAACAATGTATGAATGAATTAAAGAGCGAATTTGTTTTTCAATATCATATTCATTAGAAAGAATTTTCAATTGAGCAGTTCGATAAGTTGAGGAGTTTTCACTGTATCCTTGTGATTTTACTGTCTCAAACTCAATCTTGTTTGTGTAAAGTGTTTTCTGAAGCGATAAAACATTATCTATAGAATTTAAAATAGCTTTTAAATCATTATAAAAGCTTTTTTCACAATTTACAGTTTGATTTTGCAAGTTTTGCATGGTCTCATCATAAGTGCGTTGAGCTTTTAAAAGAGAAATTTGTCTTTCAAGATTCGCAGAACTTAATAAATTAATTTCCATGTTAAATTTAAAATTGTTTAATGGAAAGTTTGATTTTTCACCAGGTAGATTTGTAGATAAAGAAACAACCATATTTGAAGCTTGTGGAATTTGTAATTCAACTTGTGGGTTCATAGAAAAAGAATTTTTACCATCAAATTTAAAAGATATATTTCCGGTTGAAAGCGTGATATCGAAACCATTATTAATTTTTTCAGAATCTAAAGAAAGTTGTGCTTTCTGAACAGCTAAAGCACTTTCTTTTACTGAACTATCGTTTTCGATATAACCGAGCAACAAATTGCTGGTGGCAACAGGAGTAAAACAAAAAATATTCCCACCACAAAAAAATAGTAAAAACAACTTTATTATAAAAAATTTCGTAAACTTCATGATTCCCTTTGCAACTTTTTTTTCATTTTTAGAATTTGACTGTCTTTTTATGTAAATTCAGGAAAGTCAAAAAACCTGAAAACATCTTTCAGCAAACAACTTTGTAAATTAAGATGATATGAAAAGTATACAGCAAAATAAAATATAAAAAAAAGAAAAAAATAGGAAAATAACAAAAGTTTAATTCTGCATAACAGAAAATTATCGCTATAAAAGATTTTGAAAACAAAATAAAACTGCTATTCAAGTATTGTGCAACTCAAGATTGAAGCATTTCCTTCAACTTTAATGCATTTTGAGCGCCGTAACCTTTTGGATGATTGTTGAAAAAAATCTGACACCGCTTGCCTGCATTTTTTATAAACTTTACAATTGGCACAAAAGAAAAAAGTTCTTCATCAGAATAAAAATATTCGTAACGTGCACTTCCATTTTTATCATTTTTTTCGTTGTCAGTTGAAGCATACCAGTTGTCAGCATTCCTTCCGTGAAGCCGAAGATAAGCCATGTTCCCAAAAATTTTTGTACAATTCTGCTCCAGAAATTCTTTAGATTCAAAATCAAAAGCAGGAAGATGTTTCAAATCAGGCATATCACAATAAACAAAAGCAGCATTCTTTTTTGCCAAACCTTCAAAAACAGAATCTAAAATCCATTGTTTGTTGCGAAACTCTACAGCAACAGGGAAACCTTCAAATTCATCCAGAAGATACGAAAGATAAAATCGATTGTCAATATCATAATGAAAACTCTGTGGGAACTGAAATAAAATCGAACTCAAAAGATTTTTTTGATTCATAAGCTTCAAAGCATTTTTAAAAACTTGTGCCTCTGTTTTCCATAATGAAGAAATTTCATGAGTTAAAAGTCTATGTGCCTTAATACTAAAATTCACACGTCCTTCAGACTTTTTTAGAAAACTTTCCATGCGTTCGAAAGTAGGCATGCTATAAAAAGTGCTGTTTAATTCAAGTGCGTTAAATTTTGTTGAATAAAATAAAAGAAAATCTTTGCGTGCAAGATTATCAGGATAAAAAACACCTTTCTATTCTGGATAATCGTAACCACTTGTACCAATCAAAATTTTATTCATAACAATATTGAGGGGGAAAGTCTTCCCCTAAAACCCCAGAAAATTCGAATTAAAAAAACAAAAGATATCCTTGTCATACTCCCATTTTTTCTTCAGGAAGGTCATCAAAAGTCCAGCCATAGTTCAACCAGCAGTGAGAACTGTCGTGCAGTTCAGCATATAGCATTACGAACATTTCAGAAAGACTGTCATCGAACAGTTCCAGAAGTGCAAACTTTTTTTGAAGATGAAAAAGTGCGCTTTCAAGTGTGAAATTATTTTTCACATAGAACATTATGCGGTATAAAACTTTTGACCAGTCCTGATTTTCAATTCCTAACAGATTTTGAAGGAAGTTTTTCATCTGTATATATGACGGATTTTTGTACTCAGCTTCATAGTCGTCCCAGTAATCAAGTTGATTATCATCTGTTGTACAAAAATCGTTCCACCATTCATTCAGTTGTTCTTTTGATGGTACATAAAGTTCAAAGTTCTTTCTTTTTTCAAGAATATCGGCTGCCTGTGGCTTTGGAAGGAAATTTTTTGCCACAATTTTTAAATCTTCAAACCAGACAAAAGATTTTTTAGCTTCTGCACATTTTTTCAAGTGATTTTCTGCCTGAAATTCTGTAAGTGGATTTTCTGGGAACTGAATATTCCAAAGTGTTGTGCAATCTTTTGCAGAAAGAATACCATAAAATGATATAATCCTGGAAACAAAAATGTTGATATTCTCCCACTTTCCAAAATCATCCATATCATGAACATCAGCATATTCTATAATTGTTTTGCAAATTTCCTCCGGTATTACAAAAATATCCCCTTTTCTTTTATTGAAAAAATGAAAAATAAAGCCTTTTCCTAAAAGAACTTCCATTAAATCAAAATAAAAATTGTATTCCTTTACTTCTTGTTCGTTTTCATCTGTCATAGGAATGAACTGTGAAATGCCTGAAATACCTGTTTTTGGATTTCTTTCAGACAAAATATATTTGAAAACATTAAATAAAGACTGATTGTCATAAACAAAATAATTCAAAACGCATGAAAGAATCTGCGTGTAAAGAAAACAGATTTTTTCTTTTTTGGAGTTGAAAGATAAACTTCCAGTGTTGTCATAAGTGTATATGATTTTGTTAAGTTGAGATTCATTTAAGGAATTGAGACATTTTAATAGTGATTTTTTTGGCCTTTTTTTGATTGAAAATTCATTTTCGTAAATATAGGGAAGTCTTGTAATCTCATTCATTGTTAGTTCTCCCAGTTTTTGTAAATGGTATACAATAATATCAATCCAAAAATTCGGTAAGTTATAAGATTAAGCAAACCTCATAGTTTTATTTTACAAGAATAATTAATTAGTCTATATTTAAATTAGCATACTTAATTAATTTTGTATATACTATTTAGGTTCAATTTCGAGTATTTGATTTACAAACCGTGGCAAGGATTGTAAGGGCTGGCGAAGCCAGTTCCGAAGCGGAGCGAAGGAATGAAGGTAGCACGAAGTGCGTACGTAACCCTGAAAAGCGCGAGTTTGCAATGCAAACTCGGGACGAGAAATGCATAGCATTTCTCGCATTACGGCTCGTGAGCCGGTGCGCATGCAAGCAGGCGCACAAGCAACCACCCGCT
>CAMBMW010000069.1 GCA_945868875.1 uncultured Treponema sp. | reverse complement strand
AGGGACAGACCTTGATTAAGTGTTGTTTAAGTTATATTTAGCCAGTTCTTCCTAGTTCTATGAAAACTAAATAGCAAAAACCAAGAGGAAATTTCCTACGCTTGAGCGACAATATGTCTTGGAATTTCTGTAATTCTGGAGAGCTGCGTGATGTTTATTCCGATTTGTTTCAGATACCTGAGAGATTTATACATTTTTTCCTGAGTTTGAGTTTTTATCTGAGAAGGATAATCAAGTTTTAGTTTTTCTTTAATGATTTTACTGCAGAGAGTATCGCTCATCACAGGAACATTTTCATATTCCATGCAAGAATCTGTATTTTCTGCATGCAGAAACTTTTTAAGCGAGTTCTTGCTCTGAAAAATTGCAAAAACGTATTCCAAATTGATAAAAGTATCTGTTGTTTCATTCATCACAAACTGACAACTGCTCCATTTGTATTGAAAAAACTTGCAAATATGTGCTTTTTCTGGATTCTGAAGGATGTATCTGAATACTGTTTTGAAATAATCCTCAGTTTCTACAGGTTCGCTCTTAAATCTTCCTTGAAAAAGATGCCCGCAGCGGTCATATTTTCTGTTAAAATACATGGCATAGCTGGTAGCGAGTTTCTGAACAAACTTACTCAGGTTGGGATTTGCCTTTCCTACAAGAAGATGGATATGATTATCCATAAGACAGTAAGCATACAGTTCAATATTTGTCTGTTCAGAGTACTTTTGAATGCGGTTAATGATGAAAAAACGGTCAGCATCATTAAAGAAGATGCTTTGCCTGTTATTACCGCGCAGAATAACATGATAAATCTGGGATTCACTTTTTTTTCTGGGTTTTCGACTCATCTTTTTTTATATCCTATATATAATATGGTATTAACTGTGCGATTTTATACGAAAAAATATGATTTTTTTATAAAAAAAACAAAAAACCGAGGACTGTCCCTGTTTTTCAAAAGGGACAGTCCTCGGTTTTGTTCTTATACCATTTAAGGTCTGTCCCCATTTTATCTAGAAAAACTTCTAAAATTCATATATAATTAATTCAATTGAAAAGTATCAAGTTTGAACCGTTACAATAAAGATAAATTAAGTTTTGTATTGTCTACTATTAATTCTGTTAGTAGCGAAGGAAATTATTTACAAATGAAAAAAAAGATTTATCTGGTATTATTTTCCGCTTTTTTTGCAATCAGTTTGATTGTTTTTGGATTGAGTTATTACAGATTTGTAAGTCAAATGATTCACGAAGAAAGTATTTCTCATCTAGCAGAAATCTATGGGCAGTCGAATACATCATTAAAAAAAATGATGGATAAAAACTGGGGCTACCTTCATATTTGGTCAGATTTTCTAGGTAATATTAATGATGAACAGCAGACTAAAAACTTCTTAAAAAAAATCAAACAGGAAACAAACTTTAAAAACTTCTATTTCATCAATCGTGAAGGAAATTATAAAACATCAGACGGCGAAACGGGATTTATCGAATTAAAATCAGGATTATCAGATGTAATAATAAACAAAAAGGATATTGCCGTAAATTCTGTAATTCCTGGGCAACCACAAATCATGGTTTTTGCTACTCCTGTTTCAAAAGCAGAATTCCAGGGATTTGAATATGAAGCTATAGCCATTAGTTATGATAATGATGAAATTGTGAATATAATGAAAGTTTCCTCTTTTGACGGACACACCAGTTCTTTTATTATCCATGCAGATGGAAGAGTAATTATTGAAAATACCTCAATGGAACATCACGTTTTTTACAATTTTCTTGCTATGCTAAAAGAATTTTCAACTCTTTCTGAAACTCAAATTTCAAAACTTCGTGATGATTTTAAAAACAGGAAATCCATTTCAACGACAATTGAACTTGGTGGTGAAAAATATTATTTTTTGACTGAAAGTGCACATTTTGATGACTGGATGATTGTAAGTCTTGTTCCTGTGTCTATAGTAAATGCAAGTATGATGAAACTTCAGTACAGCACAATGCTGCTTGTTTTCCTCATCATGATTGGACTTACAGTCTTTATGATTTCGCTTGTCATAAGAAGAAACCAGATAAAACTTTACAAAAAAGACAAACAGATTCTTTATCGCGATGAATTGTTTTCCAAATTATCAGAAAGTGTAGATGATGTCTTTTTGATGTTAGATGCAGAAAACTTCAGGGTTGATTATGTAAGTCCTAATATTGAAAAACTTTTAGGCATTCCTCAGAAAAAAATTCAAACAAATTTCATGGAAATAGAAAAAATTGTAAAGAAAGAAGATAATCCTCTTGTATTAAATGAATTGTCGCTAATGAAACCCGGAGAAAAAGGTGAATGGCAAAAAGAATATGTGCATCAAAAAACAAAAGAAATGCGCTGGTTTCATGTTATTGCCTTCTGTTGCAAGATTGAGGATGAAAAAAAGTATATCGTTGAGCTTTCGGACAGAAATAAATCTGGAAGAAGTTATTCATACATTACAGGAATTTTTTGAAAAATGACAGAAAAAAGAAACTCCACATGGGAAAATCTTCATCAGACAGCTTTGAAAGCTCCTCAATCAAGCGGAGTTTATTTATGGCATAATGAGCTGGATGTTGTGATTTATATCGGCAAAGCAAAAAATCTGAAAAATCGTTTGAGTTCATATTTTTCTGGGAAACGTACTCTAAAAACAAAACTTCTTGTAGCACACGCAAAGTGGATTGAATATATCACCACAAATAATGAGTATGAAGCACTGATTTTAGAAAATAACTTAATCAAAAAGTATTCTCCGCGCTATAACATCAACTTGAAAGACGGAAAATCATATCCTGTTTTGAGAATAACAAATGAGGATTTTCCAAAAGTTTTTAGAACAAGACGTATTTTACAAGACGGTTCAACATATTTTGGTCCATTCCCTGATGTAAATGCCCTCGATTTTTTTCTGGAATCAATTTACAAACTTTATCCTATCCGCCATTGCAGATTACTGAGAAACAGGGACACACCTTGTCTTTATTATCATATGAATCAGTGCAAAGGTCCTTGTTGCAAGAAAATTTCGAAAGAAGAATACAATATTTACATCAAAGAAATAAAACATTTGCTTCAGGGAAACAGTATAGAAGCTGTCAAAAAAATGACAGACGAAATGAAGGACGCGGCAAAAAAACTTAATTTTGAAAAAGCTGCGCGTTTGCGCGATGGTATTAAGGCTCTACAGATTCTTCAAAATCAGAATATTGTGGAAACTTTTGATTCAGAAGACAGGGATTACATTGCCTATGCAAGCGAAGGTGAACTTGTAAGTTTTACTGTTTTGAAATTTAGAAACGGTAAACTTCTGGGCAGAGAGAATTTCCGTGCAGAGTCATTAAATGATGATGAAGATTTGATTGGTGAGTTCATGACCTGTTATTACGAAGAAAAAAATGCAATTCCACCAACAATATTCATTCCGCAAACTTCTGAATATGAACACATAGCAAAATGGCTTAAAGATGCAATGAATTGTGAATCTCAGCTCATTCAAGTTGTTACTACAGATTCTATAGCTAGAGATGTAGCTGCAATACAGATGGCAAAACATAATGCAAAAGAAGACATTGTGCGTCGTCTTCGTGACCGCGGCGATATTCCGGCAATGCAGGAGCTCAAAGAAAAACTTAACCTTGATGTTCTTCCAATTCGAATTGAAGGTTTTGATATAGCTCATATCGGTGGAAAATGGCCAGTTGCATCTCTCATTAGTTTTTATAATGGAAATCCGGATAAAAAGAATTACCGTTATTTCAGACTAAAAACAACAGATGGTTTAATCGATGATTTTGCGAGTATGAAGGAAGCTGTAAGCAGACGGTATTCACGCCTTTTGAATGAACAAAGTGATTTACCCGATTTAATCTTGATTGATGGTGGAATAGGGCAGGTGAACGCAGTTGAAGAAATACTGAATTCGCTGGGACTTGATATACCTGTGGCGGGACTTGCTAAACGTGATGAAGAAATCTATCTTCCAGGCAATAGTACGCCAATTTGTCTCCCAAAAAGAAGTGATGCTTTGAGACTTTTGCAGCGAGTTAGAGATGAAACTCATCGTTTTGCAACAAGCAGAAATCAGGCATTGCGTACAAAAGAAAATGTCAAATCAATCTTTTTAGAAATTGATGGAATCGGAGAAAAACGTGCTGTCATTCTGCAAAAAGAATTTACAACACTTGAAAATCTAGCTCTATCTTCGGCAGAAAAAATATCTGAAGTACTAAAAATCAACATACCCGAAGCTCAGACAGTTTTAGGACAGGCAATAGAATTAAATAAAATTAGAAGTCAAAAAAAAGATATGCAACGACTTTCTCTCGGCGCAGCCGGCACAACCAAAGAAAAAGCGGCAGAGGCAACATACATTAGTAATCTTGCAGATTTAGCCTTGCAGGCGGCAGAAAGTGAAATGGATTATGGAGATTAGATTTTTATAATCAAGGTCTGTCCCTGCACGTGCTGATAACTTTCACACCAATGAACATTATGTTTGCACGTGCTGTGAGTTTTTTTTAACGCTCCGCTAAAAAACTCAAGAGAAGAGATGTCTTTTATTCAAGGTCTGTCCCTGGCTCGTGCTTTAAACTTGAATACCAATGTAAACTTAGTTTGCACGAGCCTTGAGTTTTTCTTAACGCTTCGCTAAAAAACTCAGGGAACGCGTGGTTTTATAATCAAGGTCTGTCCCTGCACGTGAAGGAAACGTGGCATTTCATTCAAGGTCTGTCCCTGTTTTATAATTTTCCATTGACAACTAAACCGTTGCAACGTTATCATAAGATTATTATGAATTTATCACAGATTTCTAGAAAAGACTCTCCAAAAAGTTTTATGGTTTATCATGAAAATAATGAAGTTTTCCATGTAAATGTCTTACCTGCTCACTGTTATTTTATTCCGTTTGCAAAAAATCAAAATCCTTTTGATGAACGCGAAAAATCATCTTGTTTTGAATTATTAAACGGAGATTGGGATTTTAAATATTATCCTAGCATAATAGATTTGGAAGATGATTTTATTTCAGCTCCTTTCTCTGAAAAAATTCCAGTTCCTTCTTGCTGGCAGCTTTTTGGTTATGATAAACCACAATACACAAACATAAACTATCCGATAATGTATAACCCGCCTTTTGTTCCAGATGAAACACCTGTTGGAATTTATCAAAGAAAATATGATTATAAACCAGATGGAAATCAGCGGATTATTTGTTTTGAAGGCGTTGATAGTTGTCTTTATCTTTATGTTAATGGAAAATTTGCAGGTTTTTCAGAAGTTTCGCACAGTACAAGTGAATTTGACATTACAGCTCTTCTTTCTGAAGGGGAGAATATTATAACTGTTGCTGTTTTAAAGTGGTGTTTCGGGACATACCTCGAAGATCAGGATAAAATCAGATTGAATGGAATTTTTCGGGATGTTTTTATATTGTCCCGACCTTACAATCATCTTCAAGATTTTCGTGTAAAAACTATCTGTCACCAGGATGATTTTGATGAAAAATCAAACAACGATGCAACAGAATTATCATCAAAAGTAGGGAAGAATAACCTAAAGCATTGGGATTTAGAATTGACACTCAATGGAATTGATGGAAAATATATTCTTTTTGATGAAAATGACAGGGAAATTTGCTGCGGAATTGCAAAAAATGGTGAAAAAATCGTCCAAAAGATAGAAAATGTCAAAACTTGGTCGGCTGAAACTCCTGTTTTGTATAAACTTTTAATCGAAACGAAAAACGAATTAATCGGTGAATTTGTAGGTTTTAGAAAAATTTCTGTAGAAAATGGTGTTCTTAAAATCAATAATCAGCCGGTGAAGTTTAGGGGAGTGAACCGCCACGACAGTTATCCAGACACGGGTTATGCAGCGAACATTTCACAGCTTGAAATGGATTTGTGCCTGATGAAACAACATAATATAAATGCAATCCGCACTTCGCATTATCCAAATGCTCCGATTTTCTACAAACTTTGTGATAAATATGGATTTTACGTTATTGATGAATGTGATATTGAAATGCACGGAAGTGTTGACGTTAATAATACATTTAACTGGGACTGGTCAGATTATTCTGGCATTGCCCTCATGGCCAGTTCTCCGATTTTTACAAGGTCAGTTTTAGACAGAGAACAGCTTCTTGTAAAACGCGATATTAACCGTCCGTGTGTTATTTTTTGGTCAATGGGAAATGAAAGCGGACTCGGCACAAATTTTGTAGAAGCAGCAAAATGGATAAAAAATTTTGACGATACCAGGCTTTTGCATTATGAAAGTGTTCATAAGCAGGATGATACAAGTGATGAAATTTTTGATGTAGTTTCTCGAATGTATCCTTCTGTTCAAGACTGGAAAAAAATGTCAGAAGATAAAAATGAGCATCGACCTTTTGTTTTGTGCGAATATTGTCATGCAATGGGAAATGGACCTGGCGATTTGGAAGATTATCATAAAGTGATTCACAGTTCTGAACGTTTTTGTGGTGGATTTATATGGGAATGGTGTGATCACAGTGTTCCTCTTGCTCCTGGAAAATTCGGTTATGGAGGAGACTGGGCTGAACGGCACAATGACGGAAATTTCTGTTGCGATGGACTTGTTTATCCTGACAGAAGGGTTCACACAGGATTGAAAGAAGCAAAACAGGTTTATCGCCCAGTACGTGTTGCAAAAACAGACAAAGCAGGGGAGTTTGAGTTTTGGAATCTTCTGGCTTTCAGAGATTTGCAGGAATTGTATGATTGTGATTACGAAATTTCGGTAAATGGTGATATTTTTGATAAAAAAACCGTAAATTTACCTGAAATTCCGCCATTTTCTCACGTAAAACTGCAAATTCCAGAGATTTCTGATATTTTGGATTCGCATAAAAAAGATGATGAAGAAATATTTATTCGCTTTGTTTTCACTGAAAAAGAAGATAAAATTTGGTGCAAAAAGGGATTTGAGGTTTGTTTTGACCAGATAAAAATCAAAAACAAAAAAGATGATGATTTGGAAGCTGAAATTCTAAAAAATGCAGATTTCATGCCGTTTTTGAAAGGTCAACAAGAGTTTTTACCTGCTAAACGGGATGAAAATGGTAGACAGAATACCGCTCGAAAGGAGATGATGGAACTTTTCGAGTTTGTAAAAAAGAGTTCTCAGATTGAAAATGAAGAACTAACAGAAAGCTTTTCAAATAATACAAAAATCTGGTCGACAGAAAATGGTTTAAAATGGAATATTCTGTCTACCAATAATCAATCCTCAGCAGGTTCTTCAGTTTTATATGAATTCAATCGAAGAACAGGTGAAATTTCTTCCATAAAAGTGCAGAAGAAAACAGAAAACGCTGAAAAATCAAAAGAAATTCTTAAAAAACCGTTAAAATTCAATTTTATGCGTGCTCCAACCGATAACGATTCGCAACGAGGAGACTGGTTTAGAGCGCATCTTCATGATTATGACACAAAAATATATTCAACAAAACTTGAAATTCTTGAAGGAAAAACAAGAATTCTAGTAAATCAAGCGTTTGGATGGAATATAAACCAGCCATTTTTATATGGAAGTGCAGTTTATACAATTTTTGATGACGGAAATCTTTCTGTGGAGTTTGATTTTACTGCAACTCGAAAACTCACTTTTCTGCCAAGAATCGGCTTGAGACTTTTTTTGGATAAAAACTTTTCGAATGTAAACTATTTTGGTTATGGTCCTGGAGAAAGTTATGCGGATAAACATCAGGCTTGTTACATCGGAAAATTTTCATCAAAAGTGGAGGATATGTTCGAACCTTATATCAAGCCACAAGAAAATTCTTCGCATTATGATTGCAGATATGTTTCAATCTGTGATGCTGAAACAAAACTAACTTTTACAGGAAAAAAGATTCAAGAGTTAGGTAAGGAAGATGGAATAAGACATATTAGTTTTAACGCTTCTGAATATACTCAGGAAGAATTATTTACAAAAAGGCATAATTTTGAACTAGAAAAATCAGGTTTTTCGATTTTGTGTGTAGATTATCAGATGGCGGGAGTGGGTTCGAATTCATGCGGACCAGCACTAGCTCAAAAATACAGAATCCAGCTGCCAAAGATTAAAGGAAAAATCTGCATGAAGATTGAGGGAACTGAGTAATTTTGAACCCCGAAAGACACAGGGAACACACTTGAATTAAATGTATGATAATGATAGTTTGAAAAGATTGGGGATTGGTAGACAGAACATGCATTATAATAACTATATAATTATATTGTTTTTACTAAAATAACGTATTGTAATACAATTTTTTGTGCGACAGTATTATTTTACTGTCTACCTATTATTGTTTTTGAAGGACTTATAAAAAAAATGGAAAATCAATTAACTGAGTTCACCAGAACTAAAAGTTTGTTTGGACACGAGAACTTTGAAAAAATTCAAAATGCTCATGTGGCAGTTTTTGGAATTGGAGGTGTCGGTGGTTATGTTGTGGAAGCTCTTGTGAGAAGCGGAATTCAAAAAATCGATATAATTGACAATGATACTGTTTCTCTTACAAACATAAACAGACAGATTATTGCAACTCATTCAACAATCGGAAAATACAAAGTTGATGTAATGAAAGATCGCATTTTAGATATAAATCCAAATGCTCATGTGAATTGTTTTAAGTGCTTTTATCTGCCTGAAACTCAAGATTTGTTTGATTTTACTAAATACGATTACATAATTGACGCTGTAGACACAGTAACTGCAAAACTTCAATTGATTGTTCAGGCAAAAAATGCAGAAACCAAGATTATTTCATGCATGGGAACCGGAAATAAATTGAATCCTACCCTATTTGAAATTTCTGATATTTCAAAAACCGAGGTCTGTCCCCTTGCAAGAGTTATGCGGCAGGAATGTAAAAAACGAAAAATAACAGATGTAAAAGTACTTTTTTCTAGGGAAAAACCGATAAATCCAGCTTATAATTGTGATTCTGAAAAAAAAGGAAATGCTTTTGCTCCTGCAAGTTGCGCATTTGTACCGTCAGTTGCAGGATTGATGATTGCAGCAGAAGTCATAAAAGATTTAACAAAATGTTAAAGAGCTTTTTCTAATTCTTCCAAATCTTGTTGAGTTGTTGACCAGCTTGTTGCAAAGCGAACAACAGTGTGATTTTCATCATATTTTTCCCAAAAACTGAATGCAATTGTCTTTGAAAGTTCTTCCATTTTGGAATTTTCAAGGATAATAAACTGTTGATTTGTTGGCGATTCAAGATAAAACCTAAAGCCTTTGGTTTTGAAAATACTTTTAAGTTTTTCCGCCATCAAAATGCCATGCTCACCTATTTTATAATACAGATTATCAGTAAAAAGAGCATCAAACTGCACTCCTAAAAGTCTTCCTTTTGCAAGAAGTGCTCCGTGTTGCTTGATTTGAGTGATAAAATGAGCAGGTGTTTCAAATCGATTCTTTGTAAAAATAAGAGCTTCACCACACAAAGCACCAACTTTTGTTCCACCGATATAAAACGCATCGCAAAGATTTGCGATATCGCTCAAACTCAAATCGTTTTGTGGACTTGCAAGAGCATAACCAAGTCTTGCACCGTCAATGTAAAGAAAAATATTATATTTCTGGCAGACTTGATAAATATTTTGAAGTTCATTTTTTGAATACAATGTGCCATATTCTGTTGGTAATGAAATGTAAACCATTCCTGGAAAAACCATGTGTTCGTGATTTCTGTCATTATAAAAATCTTTTATAAGGTTTTCTATGGAATTATCTGATAGTTTTCCATCTTTATGTGAAATTTGAAGAACTTTATGACCTGAAAACTCGATAGCGCCAGCTTCGTGCCCGCTAACATGACCAGTGTTTGCAGCAATTACACCTTCAAAAGGTTTTAATACAGTGCTGATTACAATTTGATTTGTCTGAGTGCCGCCTGTAAGAAAATAAACATCGGCATCTGGTTTATTGCAGGCTTTTTTGATTTTTGAAATTGCAATTTCGCAATAGTCATCGCTGCCATAGCCTGTCAAATTTTTTGAATTTGTTTCTAAAAGGTGATTTAAAACTTCTGGAGCTGCTCCATTCACATAATCGCTTGTAAAATATGTCATTTTAATTCCTGGAAATAATTTTGATGTATTTTGGGTTAGCGCTGGGAGCACCTGCGAAGCAGTCCCGAAGTAAAACGAAGTTTACGAGGGATGAGCCGCGGTTAGTCGGCGAAGTGCGGACATAGCGACGGCTTTAGCCGGAACCCCAAAAAAAATAAAAAAAAGGCAGAAATCCGCGAAAAATCCTCGGAAATCTGCCCGATTATATCAAAAAAATTGAAATTTTACTAGTTATATAGCAGAAAAATATGCTTTAGGACTAGAATACTGCAACAACTTCGCCGTTAGGATATTTTTCAGATATATATTTTTTAACTTTGTCGCTTTTCAGAACTTTGATTAAAGCCTGAACAGCTGGCAAATTCTCGTTGCCTTCTTTTACACAAAGTACATTTACATAAGGTGAAGAAGAACCTTCTACAAAAAGTCCGTCTTTTGCTGCCGAAAGTCCGGCTGGAATAGCATAGTTTCCATTGATAACGGCTGCATCAACATCTGCAAGTACACGTGGTAAAGAAGCTGCTTCGATTTCGCTGAACTTCAATTTTTTTGGATTTGATGTAATGTCCTGAACTGTTGCTGTAATGCCAGCTTTTGGATCCAAAGTGATGAGTCCTGCTTCCTGCAAAAGTAAAAGTGCACGACCTTCGTTTGTTGGGTCATTTGGAATTGCAATCTTTGCTTTCTTTTTGAGATCTTTGATTGATTTGTATTTTTTTGAATACAAAGCGAATGGTTCAACATGGATTCCAGCGGCATTTACAAGGTGATATCCACGTTCAGCATTGAATGATTCAAGATATGGAATGTGCTGGAAATAGTTTGCATCGATTTCGCCAGATTCTACAGCTTCATTTGGAGTTACGTAGTCTGTGAATTCGATTACTTTAAGCTCTACCCCTTCAGCTTTTAAATCGTCTTTGATGAGATTTAAAATGTCAGCATGAGGTTCAGGTGTTGCTCCAACTTTTATAACAGTCTGAGCGAAAACAGTTGTTGCTGCAAATAAAGCAGCCAAAACAATAGCGATTTTTTTCATAAATACTCCTATAAAAAAGAAAAATTGAAAACACTGCGTTATTGGCATTGTTTTTTAATGTATATGAAGATACCGTTTATTACCTACTATGTCAATAGGTATTAGTATTTTTTTTGTGTTTTGTAAAAAAAAA
>CAMBMW010000068.1 GCA_945868875.1 uncultured Treponema sp. | reverse complement strand
TTCAAATGTCTGAATGCCGATTGGCAGGTATCTCGGTTTGTTCATATTTATAATATAACATATTTTTGGGGAATTGTCAGTGTGGAAGATTGTATTTGCTGGGGGTTTTTAAGGGGGTATAAAACTTTATACCCCCTTAGGAGAAGGGGTGGCGAGCAACGAAGTGCGAGACAGGGGAAGGCTTTCCCCTACTTTTTCATTTCCTTCTTGACTAAACCTCCTGATTTTTTTATAATTGATAGAAATGTGTCAAGAAATCTTTACCTTATTAAATTAAGGATTTCTTGGAAAATGAACAAAGGCGTTCATTCGATTTGTGGAATTATTTTCCCAAATGGAGTGAGCGCCTTTTTTTTATGCTCGAAAAATCTTGTTTCTTCGGTGCATGGTATTCTTAATGATTATTTGGGGTTTAAAAAATGGGGAAAGCGTTTTTAATTCTGGCGGATGGAATGGTTTTTGAAGGAAAAAGTATTGGTGCACAAGGAAAAACTATTGGAGAAACAGTTTTTACGACCGGCATGACTGGATATCTGGAAACTTTGACCGACCCGAGTTATTTTGGTCAGATTGTTACGCAAACTTTTCCGTTAATCGGGAATTATGGCGTTATTCCATCTGATGCAGAAAGTATGCAAAGTTGGGTTCGCGGCTATATTGTGCGTGAAATATGTGATTTGCCGAACAATTTCCGTTGCCAAAAAACTCTTGATGAATATTTGAAAGAGCAAAATATTGTCGGCATTTGCGGAATTGATACACGTGCGCTTACAAAAAAACTCAGAGAATCGGGCGTTATGAACGGAATGCTTTTGAGTGGAAATGAAGCGGATGCTTTTTCTGACGAAGTTTTAATCAACTACATAGAAGAAATTAAGCAATATAAAATCAGACTTGCAGTTGAATCGGTAAGCATAAGTAAAAAAGACATCACTAATTCTAATAATCTTGAAAAAAACAAATCTAATAATAAAGTGAAAAAAGTTGTTTTGTGGGATTTTGGTGCAAAAGCCAATATTGCACGTGAGTTATGTAAACGTGGCTGCGAAATTATAACTGTTCCATACGATACTTCGGCAAAAGATATAATTGATATAAATCCAGATGGAATTATGCTAAGTAATGGTCCTGGAGACCCTTCTGACAACACAAAAATCATTCAAGAAATTGCAAAACTGTGTGAATCAAATATTCCGATTTTTGGGATTTGTCTGGGACATCAACTTCTGGCTCTGGCTCGTGGTGCAACTACTTCTAAACTTAAGTATGGTCATCGCGGTGGAAATCATCCTGTAAAAAATCTTGAAACAGGTCGTGTTTACATTACTAGTCAAAATCATGGTTATGCTGTGGAAGCTCAAAGTTTGCCTTCTTTTGCAAAAATGAGTTTTATGAATGTGAATGATGGTACTTGTGAAGGGGTGAAATATTGTGACATTCCAGCGTTTAGCGTGCAGTTTCATCCGGAAGCATGTGGCGGTCCTAAAGATACTAACTTTTTATTCGATGATTTTATAAAACTGATGGAGAAATAAATGGCACTAAATAAAGATATTCATAAAGTTATGGTGATTGGGTCTGGTCCAATTATTATCGGGCAGGCTGCTGAATTTGATTATGCTGGAAATCAGGCATGCAGAGCTTTGAAATCTCAAGGACTGGAAGTTGTACTTGTGAATTCGAATCCTGCAACGCTTATGACTGATCCTCATATGGCAGACGAAATTTACATTGAACCGCTTACGCTTGAAACTGTTCAGAGAATTATTGAAAAAGAAAAACCTGATTCGCTGCTTTCAACTCTCGGTGGTCAGACTGGTTTGACTTTGAGTATGGAACTTGCTAAATCTGGATTTTTGAAGGAGCACAATGTAAAACTTTTGGGTGCTAATCCTGAAACGATTGATAAGGCAGAAGACCGTCAGATGTTCAAGGATACAATGCTCAAAATCGGGGAACCGATTATTCCGTCAAAAGTTGTGACAAGTTATGAAGATGCTATGGATTTTGTTCATAACGAGATTGGACTGCCTGCAATTATCCGCCCGGCTTTTACGCTTGGTGGAACTGGTGGCGGAATTTGCCATACAGAAGAGCAACTTGACGAAATTGTGAAAAATGGTCTGCACCGCTCGCCTATTCATCAGATTCTGGTGGAAAAATGTATAAGTGGATGGAAAGAAGTTGAATTTGAAGTGATGCGAGATTCTGCTGGAAATGTTATCACTGTCTGCTCTATGGAAAATGTTGATCCTGTAGGTGTGCATACTGGAGACTCTATTGTTGTGGCTCCAACATTGACTTTGGCTGATAAAGAATATCAGATGCTCAGGACTGCTGCCTTGAATATTATCAGTGAATTGAAGATTGAAGGTGGATGTAACTGTCAGTTTGCGTTAAATCCAGACAGTTTTGAATATGCAGTGATTGAAGTGAATCCGCGTGTAAGCCGTTCTTCTGCTTTGGCAAGTAAAGCAACTGGTTATCCTATTGCAAAAGTTGCTGCTTTGATTGCAATTGGTTACACTCTTGATGAAATTCCAAATTTTGTTACTAAAAAAACGAAAGCTTGTTTTGAACCTGTGCTTGATTATGTTGTTGTAAAAATGCCGAAATTCCCGTTTGACAAATTTGTTTATGCAAAACGTGATTTGGGAACTCAGATGAAAGCTACCGGTGAAGTTATGGCAATTGGGCAGAGTTTTGAGGAAGCTTTGCTCAAGGCTGTGCGAGGCGCTGAACTAAAAACAAATTCCTTGAATATTAAAATTTTTGCGCAAGCTAATGATGAAAAAATTATTGACGCTGTGGGAAAATGCACTGACCAGAGAATTTTTGCAATTTATCAGGCTTTGAAACGTAAGATTCTTTCTGTGGAAGAAATTCATAACATTACTAAGATTGATAAATTCTTTTTGTGGAAGATTGAAAACATTATCAGACTGGAAGAAAATTCTGGTGATAACAAAATGCTGTTTGAACCTAAATCTTTTAAAATGGTAGATACTTGTGCTGGTGAATTTGAAGCAAGCACTCCATATTTTTATTCTACAACTGGCGGTGAAAATGAAGCTGCATCTTATTTGGAAAATGCCCGAAATGGGGAAAATGGGGTTTTAGGGGAAAAAACGAAGTTTGTTCCCCTAGGAGAGGGGGTAGCGGAAGACCGTCAGGGCTGGAGCGAGGGGGAGACTTCCCCCACCTCAAATAAATCTAAAGGGACGATTATTGTTCTTGGTTCTGGGCCGATTCGCATTGGGCAGGGAATTGAGTTTGATTATGCGTCGGTGCAGTGTGTGTGGGCGTTGAAAAAGCTTGGGTACGAGGTTGCTATTATTAATAATAACCCGGAAACTGTTTCGACTGATTTTGATACGGCGGACAGGCTTTATTTTGAACCTTTGACTCCAGTGGACGTGATGAATGTTATCCGCACGGAAAATCCGATTGGTGTTGTGGTGGCTTTTGGTGGTCAAACTGCGATTAATCTGACGAAATTTCTTGATGAACAGGGCATCCGCATTTTTGGTACTTCTGCTGATTCTATTGATTTGGCTGAGGACCGTGAACGTTTTGAAGAACTTTGTGACAGGCTTGATATTAAGCGTCCAAAAGGTGTTACTGTTTTTACGGAAGTTCAGGCTCTTGAAGCGGCTGCCCGGCTGGAATATCCTGTTTTGCTGCGTCCAAGTTATGTTTTGGGCGGGCAGAATATGATTATTGCAAACTCGCCAGCGGACGTAAAAGAATATATGGCGATTATTTTGAGGCAGAAGATTGAAAATCCTGTTTTGATTGATAAATATATGGAAGGAATTGAGCTGGAAGTGGACGGAATTTGTGATGGCGAGGATGTTTTGATTCCGGGCATTATGCAGCATGTGGAAAGAACTGGTATTCATTCGGGGGATTCTATTGCGGTGTATCCTAGCTGGAGCATTTGTGAAAAGATGAAGGAAAAGATTGTAAAGCAGACGCATGATTTGGCTTTGAGTCTTGGAACGAAAGGGCTTGTGAATATTCAATATTTGATTTATAAGGATGAACTTTACATTATCGAGGCAAATCCACGTTCTAGCAGGACTGTCCCTTATATCAGCAAAGTGACTGGTATTCCGATGGTTGAACTTGCTACGCGTGCTATGATGGGTGAAAAAATTAAGGATATGGGATTTGGAACTGGTCTTTACAGGGCGCCGTCTTATTTTGCTGTGAAAGTTCCTGTCTTTAGTTTTGAAAAGCTTATGGATGTGGATACTGCTTTGGGGCCTGAAATGAAGTCGACTGGAGAAGTTTTGGGAATTGCTACTACACGAGAAGAGGCTTTGTTTAAAGGTATGAGCGGTGCTGGCATCAAGATGATTAGACCGAAAAAAAACGAGGAGCATTGTGATGCAAGTGAAGCTGGAATTAATGTTCCAGATGGCGTTTTGTTCAGCGTGAAGGCTATGGATTTGCCTGAGCTCCCTGCCCTTGCTAAGAAATTCTATGATTTGGGATTTTGTCTTTACGGTACGGACGGTAACGCAAGAACAATCAGTAATTCCGGGTTGCCTGTAATCCGCGTTAATAAAGTTCACGAAAATCACGAGGACAATATTATCTCGCTGCTTGATACTGGTAAGATTGCGTATGTGATTTCGACTTCGGCTAAAGGTCGTAATCCGGATGCGGAAAGTGTTAAATTCCGGCGTCATGCTGTTGAAAAAGATATTGAATGTTTGACTGCACTTGATACGGCGAATGCTTTGGCTGACTGTTTGAAAACTAATTGGTCTCTTGAAAATTTGAGTCTTGTTGATATTAAAACGCTTTAAAATTTGAAATTGGAATTTTGCGCCTCCTGCGCAATCGCTAACGCGAAGTTTTTATGTGAGTTTTTATGGGAGAAATGATTATGTCTAAATTTATTTTTGTTACTGGTGGTGTTATCAGCGGACTTGGAAAAGGAATTACGGCTGCTAGTTTGGGGAGACTTTTAAAATGTCGAGGTCTAAAAGTTGCTTCGCAAAAACTTGATCCGTATATGAATGTTGATCCTGGAACGATGAGTCCTTATCAGCATGGTGAAGTTTTTGTTACTGATGATGGTGCAGAAACTGATTTGGATTTGGGTCATTATGAAAGATTTATTGATGAAGATTTAAATAAATATTCAAACATGACTTCAGGTCGCGTTTACTGGGAAGTTTTGAATAAAGAGAGAAAAGGCGAATATCTTGGTCAGACTGTTCAGATTATTCCGCATGTAACTAACGAAATAAAAGAATTTATTTTGAAGAATGCTGATTTTACTGGAGCGGATGTGAGCATTGTGGAAATTGGTGGAACTACGGGTGATATTGAAAGTCAGCCTTTCCTGGAAGCTATTCGTCAGCTTGCTCTTGAAATTGGCAGAAGAAATTGTCTTTTTATTCATGTTTGTCTTGTGCCTTACATCAGTGGTTCTGATGAATTCAAGTCTAAACCTACGCAGCATTCTGTTAAAGAACTTATGGGTGTTGGTATTCATCCTGATATTATTGTTACCCGATGTGAACAAAATATTCCTGACGACATCCGAAAAAAGATTTCACTTTTTTGCAATGTTTCAGAAGATTGTGTTATTAACAACACTACTATGCCGTCTTTGTATGAAGTTCCGCTTATGCTGCACGAACAGAATATGGATGATGTTGTTTGTCGTGATTTGGGATTGGAATGTGAAAAACCTGATTTGACTGAATGGATTAAAATGGTTGATAACATTCACAACCGCACTGGTGAAATTCAAATTGCTCTTGTGGGAAAATATGTAAAACTTCATGATTCGTATTTGAGTATTGTGGAAGCTTTGAATCATGCCAGTTTTGAAGTGGGATGTAAATTAAAAATCAAATGGGTGGATAGTGACAGCATTACAGATGAAACTGCCAGCGAAATTTTTAATGACTGCAGCGGAATAATACTACCAGGCGGATTTGGGAATCGTGGAATTGAAGGAATGATTAACGCTGCCCGATTTGCCAGAACTCATAAAATGCCTTATTTTGGGATTTGTCTTGGAATGCAGATTGCCGTGATTGAGTTTGCCCGCGATGTTTTGAATTTTGAGGATGCAAATTCAACTGAGTTTAACGAACAGTGTAATTATCCTGTTATCGATTTGATGAAAGATCAGGAAGGTGTGATTTTGGGCGGAACTATGAGGCTTGGAAAGTACCCTTGTAAAATTAAAGAAGGGACAGTCCTTCATAATGCTTACAAAACTGATTTGATTTACGAACGCCACCGTCACCGTTATGAATTTAATAATAAATATAAGATGCAGATGGAACAGGCTGGGCTTGTAATTGGAGGTATGTCCCCAGATGAAAAAATTATCGAAACGGTCGAATTGAAACAAAGCGAGCATCCATTTTTTGTTGGCGTGCAGTTTCACCCGGAGTTCAAAAGCCGTCCGAACAATGCAGGAAGACTTTTTGTAGAATTTGTGAAAGCCTGCAAAAAAGATGATTGATGGGGAACGTATAATACAGGGACAGACCTCGTTTTGATTTAATTGGGGTACGACCTTGAAAAAACAGGGACAGACCTTGTTTTATAAATCGAGGTCTGTCCCTGACTCGTGCCGAAAACTTACATACCAACGGACGATTTGTTCGCACGAGCCGCGAGTTTTCTTAACGCTGAGCTAAAAACTCAGGAAACGTTATGTTAAAAACCAAGGTCTGTCCCCGTTTAGTGTTGTAAGCTCGAATACCAACGGGAGTTTTGTTCGAAAGAGCAGTAAGTTTTCTAAACTCTGTGCCAAAAACTCGTAAAAAAAAATTATTTTGCGTTTGTACTCCCAGTTATATGCATTAATAATTCAAAAACTAAAGACTAAAAGCAAAAAATTTGATATAATTAGGACAAATGTCGAGTTTTGAATTTTTATTTTTAGGGTGGCTTTTTGCTTCGCAAAAAACAGGCTTTTCAGGGTTACGCTATCGCTTCATTCCTTCGCTCCGCTTCGGAACTGGCTTCGCCAGCCCTTACAATCCTTGCCACGGTTTGTAAATCAAATACTCGAAATTGAACCTAATAAATTCAGTTTTGCGGAGGAAAATATGTACACAGAAAATGAAGTTCTAGATTTCATTGAGGAAGAAGATGTAAAATTTATTCGTCTTGCTTTTTTTGATATTTCGGGAAAACAAAAAAATATTTCGATTATGCCTTCTGAACTTCCACGAGCTTTCAAAGAAGGAATTTCTTTTGATGCTTCCGCAATTTTGGGATTTGAATCTCCTGATAAATCTGATTTATTTTTGCAGCCAGATCCTTCTACTCTCGCGATTCTGCCGTGGCGTCCAACTTCTGGAAAAGTTGTGAGAATGTTCTGCAATATCAAAAATCCAGATGGTTCTCCTTACAAAAAAGACTACCGCAATCTTTTGAAAAATGCTATAAAAAAGGCAAAAGATGAGTTTGGAATTGAAATCTACATAGGTGCTGAAGTTGAATTTTATCTTTTCAAATTAAACGAAAAAGGTGAACCTACGAAAGAACCTTTTGATCAGGCTGGTTATATGGATATAGCTCCTGATGATAAAGGTGAGAATATCCGCCGCGAGATTTGTTTTACTTTGGAACAGATGGGGATTATTCCAGAGGCTAGTCATCACGAAGAAGGTCCAGGTCAAAACGAAATTGATTTCCACTACTCTGATGCTCTTACTGCAGCTGACAATACAGCTACATTTAAATGGATTGTTCGCACAAAGGCTGCTTCGAACGGACTTTTTGCAGATTTTTCACCAAAACCACTTGCTGATAAACCAGGTAGTGGTATGCACATCAATATTTCATACAAAAGTTTAAGAACAGAGGATAAAGTTGACTATCTGCCGTATATGCTTGGCGGGATTTTGAATCATATCGAAGAAATGACTTATTATTTGAATCCTTCGGAAGAATCTTATGACAGGCTTGGTGAATTCAAAGCACCTAAATATATCTGCTGGGGAAAAGAAAATCGTTCAGCTTTAGTACGCGTTCCTTCCAGCAAACATGATGTTCGTTTTGAAATCCGTTCTTCTGATCCATCCTGCAATCCTTACCTTGCATTTTCGCTTGTAATTTTTGCTGCCCTTGATGGAATAAAAAATAAGATTACTCCTCCAAATCCTGTTGGCGATAATCTTTTTAATGTGAATTTTTCAAATGGATTAAAACTTTTGCCTGATACTATTGATTCTGCAAGAACATTTGCAGCAAACAGCAGTTTTATCAAAAATATTTTATCTCAAAGCTATTAAAATAGGATAAACACAAATGACAGCTGACGTTCACAGTGTTCTTCTTGTTTCAAAAGACAGTAAAATTATCTCTTCCATTACAACTATGCTCATGGCTCCGATTTTTGAAGTGTCGGTTGCTAATGATTTTAATGAAGCAAGAAGAACTGCAAAGGAACGTAATTATAATATAATCATTGTGGATTCTGGGGATGGTTTTGATACTGATTTTGCCATCGATGTTTCTGACTCTTCTTCCACTGTCCTGCTGATGGTTTCACCTGAGCATTTTGACCAGACTTCCTATCAGGTTGAAGGCTACGGCATTCTGACAATCACAAAACCATTTGATGCATTTTATTTTTACAATATGATTAAAATTTCAATTGCAGTTCAGTATAAAATTCAAGTTTTAACATCGCAAACTGTCAAATTGAAAGAAAAAATGGAAGAAATTCGTCTTGTAAATCGTGCAAAAATGCTTTTAATGCAGAATCTGAATATGTCAGAAGCCGATGCACACAGATATATTGAAAAAGAAGCTATGAACCGTTGTATCAAGCGAACTAATCTTTCAGAAGAAATCATAAAAACTTATTCATAAAGAATTGTAAGGTTTGTAAATTATGAAATTTTCGCGAATTTTGGATATACTAGGATTTTTGAGTGTCCTGGGAGCAAATATTCTGTCTACTTCATGTCAAAAAAAGTCTGATTTTGTTAACACTTCACAAAATAGTGTTTTTTATAATGCACACTCTGAGAACTCTTCTCTTTCTAATTCACAAAAATCGACTTTAAATATCACTGCAATGGACACTTTTATGACAATTCAATGTTATGGTGATAAAAAAAACGCTGAAATTGCAAATCAAAAGGCAAAAGAAGAAATATTAAAGATTGAAAAACTCCTTTCGGTGACTGACAATCAAAGTGAAATTTTCTTTTTAAACCATCACCAAAATGAATGGCAGAATGTAAATCAAACAACATGGGAAGTTCTTTTGGAAGCAAAACAAATGGCTCAGTTGACACAAGGTTCGTTTAATCCCTGTCTTTACCCGATATTGTCAGCATGGGGATTTACAACTGGCAGTTTTTCAATTCCTGAAAATAATACAATTCAATATCTTCTGCAATTTACTGATTTTGAAAAAATAAAATTTGAAGATTCTTACAAGATTTTTATTCCACAGAATATGATGATAGATTTGGGTGGAATTGCAAAAGGTTTTACCGGTGATAAAATCATTCAAATTTTAAAGGAAAATGGAATTGAGTCTGCTCTGCTTGATTTAGGGGGCAACATTCAAACTTTAGGAACAAAACCAGACGGAACAAAATGGAATATCGGCATCAAAAATCCGCTTACTGGAGAAGTTGCGGCGGGGATAAAAGTGGAAAATATGGCTGTCATTACTAGCGGCGGATACGAACGTTTTTTCACAGCTTCCGATGGAAAAAAATATATTCATATTATAGATTCCAAAACAGGTTTTCCAGTAGATAACGAAATTGCGAGCGTCACTATTCTTTGTTCAAGCGGAACTTATGCGGATGCTTTAAGTACTGCACTTTTTGTAATGGGAACGGAAAAAGCCTTCTGTTTCTGGAAGGAACATCGTGATTTTGAAATGCTGATTTTCACAAAAGACAAACGTTCCTTTGCAACTGAAGGACTTAAAAATAAAGTAGATTTCCTGGATGACAGTTTTGAAGTTTACTGGAAAAACTATTTTTAATTTTTAGAAAATTTTATAAACTCTTCCAATCTTTCTTGCATCACTTTACGACCTAAATCATAAACACGCTGTAATTCATCTGGATTCTTTTCCGTGCGACTGATTTTTAAATCGTCTTCTGGGCAAATCACAAAAGTTTTGCCAAGTTTTTCCTGTTCAAACACATATTCTTTTTCCTGATTGTACACTTTGGCACGATTTTTCATAGCATGAACAATATTTGGATATTTTTTAAGCATGATTTTAATAAGCCAGATTAATTTGTTGTCTTTTTTGAGATAATCTCGAGGCTGAGTCAGTACTACAAGATTTTTGCTATATCCTAGCGATTCAAAATATTTTAATGGAATGGAATCAGTAATACCACCATCTAGAAGTTCATAGCCGTCAATCTGCACAACTTTACTTGCAAGCGGCATACTCGCACTAGCACGCATCCAAGTAAGTTCATCTGCATCACATTTTTTTAGTTCTTTATAAACAGGTTTACCAGTGTTGCAGTCTGAAGCAACTATGTAAAAAGGCATGGGATTTTCCCGATAAGTTTTTACATCATAAATATCAAGTTTATTTGGAAGTTCGTTATAACAAAAATCTGCTCCATAATAATCCCCAGTTTTGATAAGAGATTTAAATGAACTATAACGCCAGTCTTTGCAAAAACGTTTATTATAGCGGATTGCTCTACCTGGTTGTTTTGATTTAAAATTACAGCCAAAAGTTGCTCCTGCCGAAACTCCAATTGCACCGTCAAATTCGATTTTATTTTCCATCAAAACATCGATAACCCCGGCAGAAAACATTCCTCGCATCGCTCCGCCTTCCATAACTAAACCGATTTTTTCCATAATCTAATTATTCCTATTTATTTTCTGATAAAAGAATCTGTTGAAACTCTTTTTGATTTTGTAAAAGAATTTCTTTTTCTTTCTGTAATTGTTCAATTTCTTCAATATTATCATTCATTTTCAGATTATGTTCAATATCAGAAAGTTGATTTTCAATTTGTGCAAGAGCCTGCTTTGCTTGAGTGATTTTTTTTGGAGGTCTGCCTCCTTTTTTTCCATTTTGTTTACTTGCAATCTTCTTTGCAGTACTTGTGGACTTTCCATTCTGTTCATAAAGTGATGTAACCCAAAACTTTAGGTTTTTGAGATTTTGCTCCATATGAAAGATAAGTTCATCCATTTCATGAAAGTACTTTTCTGAATCATTTGTGATTTCTGTCATCTGCAAGTTTGTTTTGATGTCCAAAAGTTTTTGCTGAATTTCAAACAGATTTTCTATGGAAGTGTAAATTTGTGTTGTCTTTTTACTCATATATAAAATATAACCCAAAGTTTTAGGTTTTGCAACACAAAACAGGGACAGACCTTGTTTTCAAACCGCATGTTTTCCTGAGTTTTGGCAAAATTACAATTCCAGCAAAAGAAGATAAAAAACAAATGCCAAAACTCTCGGCTCGTGTTAACTAA
>CAMBMW010000067.1 GCA_945868875.1 uncultured Treponema sp. | reverse complement strand
TGCGATTTTATACGAAAAAATATGATTTTTTTATAAAAAAAACAAAAAACCGAGGTCTGTCCCTGTTTTTCAAAAACAGGGACAGACCTTACTTTACCGAAAACAACGTTCCTCTAGAATCACATTCCAAAAGTGCTGTGAGAGCATTTTGTCTGCTACCGTTTGCCAGAATCATTTCAATACCGTATTCTGTGACTTTTTGGGCGGCTTGAAGTTTTGTTTCTATGCCACCTGTTCCAAAAGAATTAGCTTCACCTATGGTAATGGTTTTGCGTAAATCTTCAATAGAATCAACTTTTTCAATTAATTCCGCGTTTGGATTTGTTTTGGGATTATCTGTGTAGATTCCATCAATATCGCTAAAAAGTACAAGTGTATCAGCTGACCACAAAATAGCTGTGAGTGCGGAAAGGTTGTCGTTATCACCAATCTTGATTTCATCAAAACTTACAGAGTCATTTTCATTGATAATTGGAACAACTCCTTCATCAACAAGTGTAAACAATGTATTTCTGATGTTTAAACTGCGATGTTCATTTTCAAAATCATCTTTTGTTAGTAAAAGTTGACCAATATGGAGATTTTGATTCTGGAAAGCTTTTCTCCATTGGTGCATTAATTCAACTTGTCCGATTGAACAAAGAGCTTGTCTATAATGTACATCTTTTTTCCTTGCCCAACCGTTTACAGTGGAAACTCCAGCAACCTGTGCTCCTGATGAAACAAGGATTATCTGCTTTCCTTGCTTAATGAGATCTGCACATTGAGCTGCAAAGTTGGCCATGAACTCTGTATTTTGTGTGCCGTCTTGTTTTGCAAGTGTATTTGAACCAATTTTAACTACAATTTTTCTAGCGTTTTTGATTGATTGCTGAATGTTTAAACTCATCTTATCTGTCCGTCCCCATCTATTAAATATTTTGTTGTTGTGAGAGCTTTTATTCCCATTGGACCACGTGCATGGAGTTTTTGAGTACTGATTCCAAGTTCTGCTCCGAATCCGAATTCTCCACCGTCTGTGAATCTCGTGCTTGCATTTACATAAACACAGCTTGCATCGATTTGTGATTGGAAAAGTCTGGCATTTTTTCTGCTTTCAGTGATGATACTTTCGCTGTGTTTAGTATTGTGTTCATTTATGTACGAGATGGCATCTTCTATTGAATTTACAGTTTTGATACAACATTCATAATCCAGATATTCGTTTCCAAAATCCTGTTCTGTAGCAAGTATAGATTTTTTAAGTATTTTATGAGCAGTTTCGTCTGCATGAAGTTTTACTCTTCCTGAAAATGTATTTTCCAGCATAGGTAAAAAATCATCAGCAATCTCTTTATGTACAACAATACATTCTATTGCATTGCAAACACTTGGACGTTGAATTTTTGCATTCTCTGCTATTTTGCAGGCTATTTTTAAATCAGCTTCCTTATCAATATAAAGATGACATACTCCGCTTCCAGTTTCAATCACTGGAATTCTTGCGTTTGTCACTACATTTTGAATAAGTTTTTTACCACCGCGCGGAAGAACAACATCAATCATACCGGTTGCTGTAAGAATTTGGTCTACATCGCTGTGGTCGTGTTCTTTTACTTCTACCAGTTCGATTGCATCTGGTACTCCATCTTTTGTTTTTGACAGTGCTTCTTTTATAATGCGGACGATTTCTTTGTTTGAATTATATGCTGATGAGGAACCTCGCAGTAAGATTGCATTTCCGCTTTTGTAAGCGAGACTAAATGCATCTACTGTTACATTTGGACGACTTTCATAAATAATTGCAACAACTCCGAGCGGAACACGTATCTGTCTGATATTTAAACCGTTAGGTGTTTTCCATCCGGCTGTTTCTTCACCTATCGGGTCTGTTTGTGATATTACATTTTTCAAACTTTCGACAATTGAATCTATTCTTTGTTCTGTGAGTGTCAGACGGTCGATTAGACTTTCGCTTATACCTTTTTTTCTAGCTGCACTTACATCTTGCAGATTTGCTTTTAATATTGAGACTTTTTGCTGATTCAATGCTTCTGCTACCTGCAAAAGTGTAGCATTTTTCTCTTGTGCATTCTGCATTGCAAGAATTGAACCAGCTTTTTTTAATCTATCAGTGATAAGTTTTATATTCATTTGATTTCCCCTGTAAAAAAACTGCATTAATAGTGTAAAAACTATAACTTAAAATAAAAAAAACCGAGACATCTTTGATAGCCTCGGTTTGCTTTTTCAGAATTAATTAGTAATTTGCAAGGAAAAACATTCCAAGCAACATTGCAATCCGACACTTGCTTTCAGACCATTCATTTTTGGGAGGAAGATTTGAAATGTACCACCAGAAAATTCCGAATTCCGGGTCAATTCTGAGAGTGTATTCTGCAAAGTCTGGAGTTTCTGGATCTTGTCCAAACATCAAAAATACAGCCTGATTGATTATCTGTAAAAATAGTGAATAATCTTCAAGCCACTTATAATCCTGTAAGAAAATCTCAAGTTGATATAAAAGTTTTTCTTTTAACGCAATATCAGATTTCTCAACCCAGGTTTTTTGAACTAAAAGAGTAAGGTTGTTCTTAAAACTAGCAACTAGTTTTTTTATATCTTCATCCTGCATTTTCGAAAAATTATCTTTTGCTCCAAAAACTTTAGCAATTACATCTGCAGGCTCTTCAAAATCATCAATACTTTTTGTAAAAAGTGACAAAGCATCAATACTTTTTTGTTCAATAAATTCCAAAAGAATTTCGTCTTTATTCATACTATAGATATTAAAGATTAATTAAGAGTTGGTCAAGGATAGAAGAAAAATAATTGTAGAAAAAAAGGTTTTGAGAATCAAGGTCTGTCCCTTTTTTTAAATTTTAAAAGGGGACAGACCTTGATTAGTTTTTCTAAATATCAAAGAGGGACAGACCTCCCTTTGTTTTGCTTCTTTGCAACCAAAAAAGGGGACAGACCTCCTTTTGCTTAAACTTCATTAAAAAAAGAATCAAGTACCACTTAAAAAAATACGATAATTTTATTAGAATAGACTCATTCTAAATGAATAATTAATAAGCAAGCTTTCAAGTTAGAGAATTAAAATGACTTTTATTCAAGCAATAACAGTTTTTTTTGAATCAGTTTTTAAAAGATCCTCACCAGAAGCTCAAAAAAGAGCTTTTATGCGCAAAATAGATATTCAAATCAGAGAATTTAAACCTGTAATCTGCAAAAATGGCATGCTTCAACCGAATTTTGCCGAAGCTTTGTTTTCTCTCTATAAAAACACAAAACCACTAGATAATCTTTTTTCTGTAACAATTCATTCAAATGATTTGCACCGTCAGCAGCGTTTTGAAGCACAATTGATGATTACCGGTTATTCTCCAGAAGGACAGGAAATCATAGAGGAGCTTGAGTTTGAGAATCGAAAAAACGAAGTTTTAGAAGATATTTCTCATGAAGATAAAGTTTACGCACATCAAAAAAAACAGCTTGAAAAAATAATAAAAGAGTTAAATTCTGAAAATTTTATCAAAATGGATAAAGATATTTTGAATCTTCGTCAGCTGGCAGAGTTTTGCCATTACAATTTTGTACCATTTCTTCAATCTTTTGATTCAAATTTTTTGATTGGAAATTTTACTTATCAGCCCTCATATAAAGAAATTCCTGCAATTAAGGCTTTAAATCTGCTTGAGGATATGTATTATCAGATTAGCGGTCTTAAGATTACAACAACAACGGCAGAAGCTGTAATTGCACTAGCTCAGCTTAGAAAAGGAAATGAATTGAGTGATGCTGAAAAAGAGAATTATATTGGAAATCTCAAAAAGATTAATTATATAATAAAAAGTGTGATTCAGCCTGAAAAACTTAAAACTCTCATTCGCATGTGCAGACAGGATTTAGAATATGAACCTCAAATTGCAAAATATTCAGGTTCTCCACGACAAGATTTTGCAAAAAACATCGAAGCTAGATTTTTAAAAGATGAACAGAAAATCCGCTCGGAAATTCAGGATGAAACAATTTCAGAAGAGGTGAATTCTCTCTTTCCAAATATTCCGCTTGAAGATGCAGATTCATATAATCAAGTTTTTAATGCAATTCTACAGAAAGAAGCTTCACTTTCATTCAAATGGCTTTTTCCTATAAAAATTCTCAAAACTTTTTTGATTCATTATTTTCCTGATTCTTTAAAAGCGTTATTGAATGATATTGTAATCGAAGGTTTTTTCAATAATCCTAGTTATAAATCAACTTTTTCTTCTATTGTATATGCAGCTTTGAATTCTCATGATGAACTCAAAAAATTTGAAGCCAGTTTTGGTAATGATAAAAAAAACAGTATTGCTGTTCTTGAAAGTTATATTCGCGACAGTAAAAAAGATAAGGATTTTTATAACAGACTTGAAAAAATGGTTGAAGTTATTAACCATGATGCACACGAAACCATGCAGACAATTGTCTCAAATCTTGTTTCTTTGTACAAACTTCTGGGCGAAATCATTCAGGATGCAAAAAAGCCTTCCAGCGAATTAATCTCAAACCTGAAAGTATTGATGATGTCATCTAGAAATCGTGAATATACAAGTTTTTTGGAAACTAACTATGGAAATTGGGAGATATTCTTCCAAATTATGAAAAATTATGTTATAGTTAACAATGGTGAATAATCATGAGTAAGATTAGGTCAAAAAAACAGTCGAACAAAAATACAGAATCTCAAGAGAATTTGGAACAGGTAGTTCAGTACGAAAAACGTATTTATGATTTGGAACAGCTTTTGGATATTGCCAAATCTTTTTGTCAAAATCTTGATTTTGGAAATCTTTTGGAATCCATTGTTTATATTTGTATGGCTCAAATGCACGTTCTGGGCGCTGAAATTTTTGTCCGGGATTTAATTACAAATGAATGTTTTATTTTGGAAACTGATAAAGATTTTTCAAGTGATAAAAAAGTTTCCATTCCTGTTTCAACACCGATTACTGCAAAACTTTTAGAAGCCAAAAAACCTATAACTTTTGATGAACTTAAAAATTCTGTAGGCGATTGTAAAGATTTGGCTGCCATCGAAAAATTATCACCAACTTTGATTGTTCCTTTGATTCAAAAAAATCACTTGAATGGCATGCTGATTCTGCAGGAACGTATTGTCATAGAAGAAGATACATCATACACAGATTATGAACAGTCTCAAATTATGTCGATTGCTTCTTTAGCATCTGTTGCAATTAATAATGCCGCATTAATGGAAATGTCTTCTACTGACATGATGACTCATCTCAAACTAAAATATTATTTCTTTAATTATCTGACTGAAGCAATTGATTCTGCTTTCCTGAAAAAAGAAAATATTGCTGTCTTAATGTTTGATATAGACTTTTTCAAAAAGTTTAATGACACTTATGGCCATGAATGTGGTGATTTTGTATTGATTTCAGTTGCTGATATCATAAAAAAATCTTTGCGTGATGTTGATGTTGCAAGTCGTTACGGTGGTGAGGAATTCACTGTTCTTTTGTGTGATACAGATAAGGATGGAGCGATGATTGTTGCCGAAAGAATTCGCTCTGCAATCGATGAACATGATTTTGTTTACAACGACCAGCATCTTCATGTTACTATTTCTGTTGGAGTTTCAGTTTTTGATGCTGAAACCAATCTTGTCAATTCCCCGAACTGTTTTGTAAATCAGGCAGATCAGGCTCTTTATGTTTCAAAAAGCAATGGCAGAAACAGAGTGACATATTTTGAACATGAAAAATAAAGTTTTTTTTCGCAGACCTTTTCAATATACTTATTCTCGTGCAACAATTTCAATCATTTTGATTAACTTTGTAATTTTTGGATTGTGTTACCTTTTCCCAAAGTTTTATATATATGCAAATTCTTATGGAGCTTTGAATGTCATAAATGTTCAGTATCATCACATGTACTGGCAGTTTTTGACTTATATGTTTTTACATTCAAATATTTCACATATTGTTTGCAATATGCTTGGTCTGCTATTTTTTGGACTTGCTTTAGAAAAGGCTATTGGTTCGAAAGAATTTGTGCTTTTTTATCTTGTTTGCGGTGCTTTAAGCGGATTTTTTTCATTTTTAGTATATAGATTTACAGGACAATATAGAGTTTTTCTTTTGGGTGCCAGTGGGGCAATATATTCAGTTTTGTTTGCTTATGCAGTTTTTTTTCCGCGTTCAGTGATTTTTATTTGGGGAATCATACCTGTTCCTGCTCCTGTTATGGTTTTGATTTACGCAATCATTGAGCTTGGAAGTCAGTTTTTGGGAAGCCGTGGAAATGTTGCTCACATGACCCATTTATTTGGTTTTTTAGCTGCATGGCTTTATTTTGTCATCAGAATGGGAATTCATCCAATAAAAGTATGGAAAAGCGCCATTTAGTCAACGTTATTTTTTTTGTATTCTTTATAGGCGGAATTATATCTGCCGATTCTCCTTCTCAAATTCGAAAAATACATTTTCCTTTGTGGGCAGAACTTGATGCATACCCTGAACTTGAAGAAGCTCAGGATTTGTCTGCTGGAGTCTATGATTATCCAATATCCAGGATTAGGAAAACAGCTCCTTTTTTGATAGAAGGAATGGTTTATGGTTGGGAGTTTTCTTATACTCCACAAGATAAAATGCGTGGTGTAGAAGAAAATCTGGAAATCACTGAAATTGTGCCATCTGATGTTTTTTTATCACATATTACTTTTTCGTCTGTCTGGTTTGAAAATGAAAGAATGAATTGCTGGGTAACCTTTGAACGAAATGAATCACAAATTCAAAACTATAATCTTTGGGCATCCATAAAAAATCCTGTAATCCATGGTCGAGGTTATGGAAAACTGATTGATGGATTTGATGGAATAAAAAATGCTGCTGCTGAGGCGTTAAAAAATGCAGTACGTGAACATTTCAGGGTAATCATCAAGAATAAACCTAAGCAGATAAAAGGTAAAGTTTTGATAAAAGAACTTCCTGTTTTAGGAATTGATGCTGGTAAATATGTAATAAATCTTGATTTTTTTTTAGAATGCGATAAAATAGTAGAATATAAAGTTTTTTGATGTGACATATTTAGTGCTGACTATTTAGTGTCGATTTAAAGGAGGTGTAAGATAAAACCGCTAAAATAGCGCGGCTTTATCTTACCTAAAGTTTGCGTTGCAAACTTATTATAAACTGCTGTTCCTCATTACATTACAGAACAGCGTAAAAAGTCAATCGATTGTTGAAACAATCTTCTTGACTTTTTATGGGAGTTGGATATGAAAAAAATTCTTGCAATTTTAGCTTGTTTATCAATTTTTGGAGGAATGCTTTTGGCTGAACCAATTAGCGATGATCCGTTTGAACGGGAAAAATTTGAACAAAACAAACTAAAAACTTTGACAATTATTCCAGAAAATCAGCATTGTACAGACAAAAATGCTTCTGTTAAAATCGAATATATGCCGATTTATGATGAAGTTCGCATTTATTATGAAACTCTTTATGTAACTTATGATGAAGGTGAAGCTATGAATACAGTTCTTGCCTGCCTTCAGGATTTTCAAAAAGAATACAAATATAGTCACTATAAATATTTAAAACCACAATCTCAAAAAATTTCCAAAGATGAACGTGGGCAAAGAAAAGCAATTTGGTCTGCGCATATAAAATTTGACCGTTAACCTATTCATTTTTTCTCAAAAATATTGTAAAATAATAGCCGGTGCTTTTGATTAAGTAACCGGCTTTTACTTTTTGGAATTTGTTTTCAAAATTACATAAATTAATTAATGTAAAAAAGGATAAAAAAAATGGACGTTAAAAATACAATTAAAAATCTTCATCCGCTTGAGATTAAAGTTTTGTTAAAATATTCAGCTGAAGATGAACTAACTTCTGAAAAACTTCAAAATGAACTTGGTTATAAAGAAGGGCATGCAAATCAAGCTTTTTCCTGGCTTTCTGGAAAAGGGCTTTTAAAAGAAATTCGCAGAACTCCACATACATTTTACGAAATAACTGATTTTGGGCGAGCAATGGCTCAGACAGGAACTGTTGAACAAAGAATGGTAGATTTCCTGCAGAAAAATGGTGCTCACACTATGCCTGAAATTGCCAAAGGAATTGGATTGGAACAGAAAGATGTTGGTTCAGCTTTTGGTCCACTGGTGAAAGAAGGTGTTCTGAAAATGAATGCTGAGAAAAAGGTGGAATATACTGGAGCTAATTTGCCAGCGCGAATAACTGTTACTGCCGATTTGATAAAGAAAGGGTGTGGCGCGGAAAGTGGTCTTTTAAATAAAGATGATATGTCTGCATCTGAAATTGAAGCAATGAATGGTCTTGCAAAAAAACGTGGTGCCGCTGATTCTCCATTTAAAATGATTGAACGCGAAACTGTTTACTATCAGTTTACTCAAGATTTTACAGCTGTTCGTGATGGGTTAAAAGAAGCAGGAATCACTGGAAATGAAATTGGAGAAATCACTTCTAAAATGCTTGCCAGCGGCGAATGGAAAAACGGTACTTTCCGTGGTTATAATATTGCAGTTCCTCCTGCACGAATCATTCCAGGTCGCACAAATCCTTATGTTCAGTTTTTAGAATCCGTAAAAGATAAACTTGTAAGTCTTGGTTTCCAAGAATTTGACGGTCCTCTTGTAGAAACAGAATTCTGGAATGGGGATGCCTTGTTTATGCCTCAGTTCCATGCTGCTCGTGATATTCACGATGTTTATCGTCTTAAAAATCCAACTCATGCAAAAAAGATTGAAGAACCATATTTGAGCAATGTTAAAGCTGTCCATGAAAATGGTGGAAATACTGGCAGCCGAGGCTGGAATTACACTTTTGACAATGAATTTACACGCCGTTTGATATTGCGCTCACAAGGAACTGTTCTTTCTGCTCATCAATTGCACAAAGCTGAAGTTCCTGGAAAATATTTTGGTATTGCACGTTGTTTCCGTTATGATAAAGTTGATGCAACTCATCTTTCGGATTTTTATCAGACAGAAGGAATTATTGCTGGAAATGATGTGACTTTGCGCGACCTTTTAGGAATGCTGAAAATGTTTGCAACTGAAATTGCTGGTGCAGAAGAAGTAAAATATGTGCCAGGATATTTCCCTTTCACAGAACCTTCTATCGAAGTGCATATTAAACATCCTGTTTTGGGCTGGTTTGAGCTTGGTGGTTCTGGAATTTTCCGTCCTGAGGTTACAAAAGCAATGGGGCTTGATTGTCCGGTTCTTGCGTGGGGTATTGGAATTGACCGAATGGCACTTATGGCGCTTGGTTTGAATGACTTAAGACAACTTTTCTGTGAAGATATTGAACAGGTAAGACTTAGAAAAGCAAAATTCTAGAAATTTATTTTCTAAAAATTCTAAAACCCAGATTGTGCAGTTTTATTTTAGAACGATTGCAATCTGGGTTATTTTTTTAAGTTCAGGTGAATGTAAAAAATTACTTTAACAAATCAATTGCGTTTCCAAGTGCAAGTTTTACTTCCATCACACTTTCCTGATTTAATACAGCAATTCTGAAAATAGACGCTTCAATCATTCCGTATAAAAGTTCGTTAATATCTTTTACATTAACACTTTTGATTTCACCTTTTTGAATTCCTTTGATTAAAACCGTGCTCAATAAATGGCGCATTTTGATTACGCGGCGGCGAACACGTTCATTTGTGTCTACTCCCGCTTTTTTGAGCTGCAAAAGGTAATTTAAAAGAACACTGAAAAGTTTTTTATTGTTTTCGCAGGCATCTACAATTGTAAAAAGAATCTGTTTTAAAGATTCAATGCTGTCCATGTCTTTTTTGATTATACCACGAAGATTTGTTTCCAATTCTGATAAAAGTTCTTTTATACTTCCAAGAAATATTTCATGTTTATTCTTAAAATAGATATAAAGTGTTGTTCGTGTAATGCCACAATGGTCTGCAATTTTTTGGAAAGTGGCATCTTCATATCCCTGTTCAACAAATACATCAAGAGATTTCTGGAGAATTTCGTGTTTTCGTTTGTCATGTTCTACAACAATTGCCATTTTATTTTCCTTTTTTTAAATTTTGCTAGACTAATCAAAAATTATTGTCTATTTTTCGATTTTTTTCCTATTGTAAATGTAAAATGAAGTATCCAGGTTTCCAGCTTTGATTTTTTTGATTGAATTTGCCTGATGATTAAAGTTTTTCTGAAAATCTGGATTTGATGTGATGATGCCTAAATCCCAGTTTGGAAATTCCTGCCAAAGACTGTCCATCTGTTGATAAAGTTCAGCTGCTTCTTCTTCGTTTCCAAGTCTTTCACCATAAGGCGGATTGCACAAAATCAATCCTTCATCGTAAGGAGCTGACAAATCTTTAAAATCAGCTTGAATAAAATCTGGCCGCTGAATATGAGTACTGATTCCTATGGACTTTAATGCTCTTCCTGCCATAACACATGCATATTCCGCATTTTTTTTAGCACGTTCGACAGCTTTTTCGTCAATGTCAGAACCTGTAATTCTTACTTCCACATCCGTTCTGATTTTTTCAGCTTCTTCTTGCCTGATTCTATCAGCACTTTCTTTATTATAAATAGGGAGATTTTCGAGTGCAAACCGACGTCCAAATCCTGGAGCAACATTGAATGCATAAAGAGTTGCTTCAATTGCAATTGTTCCAGAACCACAGAAAGGGTCGTGTAGAGGTGTTTTTCTTCGCCATAGTGTGTGCTGCAAAAGAGCTGCTGCGGTTGTTTCACGCAAAGGAGCAATGCCACCGTCAACGCGATATCCTCGTTTATGAAGTGGAAGTCCAGATAAATCAAGAAGAATGAGAACTTTGTTTTCATCCAGATAAATGCGAATGTCACTTTGTTCACCAGTTTCTGGTAGGCTTGCCATGTGCCAGATATCACCAAGTTTTGAATAAATTGCTTTATGAACCATTGTTTGGATGGAATGTTCGGAATTCAACTTGCTTTTGTTAGAACGAACTTTATCCACAACAATTTTGGAATCTTTTTTGAGAAAATCCTGCCAGTTTATTTTATATGCTCCGTCAAAAAGTTCATCAAAATTAAAAGCATCGTAACTTGCTAATTGCAGAAAAACTCTGTCAGCAGTTCGAAGACAAAGATTTGCTTTGAAAAGAGAATCATCATCGCCAAAAAAAGAAACTCGTCCAGGTGCATTTCCTGCAAGTTTATATCCAAGATGTTTGATTTCGTTGCCAAGAATTTTTTCTGCTCCAATGGCACACAGTGCAACAAGTGTATTCATAATATCAAACTTAACATTTTTTCAAAAAGTGTTCAATTGTCATTTTTAGAAATTGGTGGAATGGGGAATGGTTGGGTTATGGTTTAAATCGAGGTCTGTCCCTGCTTGTGCTGAAAATTTATGCACCATTGTGCGTTCTGTTTGCACGAGCTACGAGTTTTGGCAGTTGACACAGCATTCATCAACTGAAAATACATTTCTGCCAAAACTCAGTGAAAATTTGGTTTAAATCGAGGTCTGTCCCTGCTTGTGCTGAAAATTTATGCACCATTGTGCGTTCTGTTTGCACGAGCTGCGAGTTTTGGCAGTTGTCACACCATTTATTAACTGAGAATACATTTTTGCCAAAACTCAGTGAGAATTTGGTTTAAATCGAGGTCTGTCCCTTTTTTCATAATATAGATTATTGTATTGTAAAAACTTTTAGAAAATATTAAAATAATTCATTATGGAAAATTCAAAGCGAACAGTTACTTGCGGTGAGCTTACAAAAGCTGATGTCGGCAAGAAAGTTGTATTAAATGGTTGGGTTAGCCGCACTCGTGATTTGGGCGGACTTGTTTTTATCCGCTTGCGTGACCGTTATGGTATCACACAGGTTATGGTTGGTGACAATGCTAGTGATGAAGTCAAAAAAATTGCATCCGGCTTAAAAAGTGAATATTGTATTGCAGTAGAAGGAGTTGTTGCTGCCCGAGCCGAAAAAGATATCAATCCTGATATGAAAACTGGCGAAA
>CAMBMW010000066.1 GCA_945868875.1 uncultured Treponema sp. | reverse complement strand
GCCACATCATTCATTCGCCGCTTACAAATGTAGTTTTGACGTCCTTTCATCAAAACATATTTCACTTCTTTTCCAAGTATTTTTTCCACTGCCGGAATATCTTTTTCACAAAGCTGTTGCTGTAAGTTTATTGTTCCAGTAGAAATCACAACTTTTTGATTATTTTGAAGTGACCACAAAATCGAAGGAATCAGATATGAATATGACTTACCAACTCCAGTTCCAGCCTCAAAAACTGCAATTTTCTGCTCATTAAAAGCTCTTGCAATATTTTTTAAAAGTTCAATTTGAACAGTTCTTTCTTCAAAAGTTTTTGAGATTCTTGATAAAGGACCGCCTTTTGAAATATAAAATGCGGCATCATCAACAGAAATCTTTTTTATAACTTTAGGTTTTACAGGTTCAACAACTACATAAACATCTGTAACTTCATTATTTACTATATAAAATCCCTGTGCATTTTCAGAACATTCAGATGCGACCTGTAAATCCGCCTTTGAAGGAGTTAAATTTCCACCTGGATGATTATGGATTAATACACTGGCAGTTTTTTTAAGAGTTTTATTTACTACTACAGTTTGATTATTTCCACGAGCTCCAGCGTGAACATCAGTTACAATTCCATTTTCATCAATCTGGCCGGCAAAAAAAACTTCATTACCAGATGCATTTTTAATTTCTGTTTTTAGCACTTGAATAACATTTCTGTCAAATATTTTTAAAATATCCACAAATCCTTCCTGGTAAATAATATGAAGTTTTATTAAATCAGTTTTTGTCAACTTTATGGAAATATCTATAAAATGACGACACCGTTTTATTCTATAAGTTTTAAATCAAAAAAAAAGCCTTGCAAGATTATTCTCACAAGGCTAAACATCTCCTAGCAGAATTGAACTGCTGTTGTCGGGATGAAAACCCGATGTCCTAACCACTAGACGAAGGAGACATATATCAGCTAAACTGACTTGTTAATAATATCAATTTTTGAATGTCGTGTCAATATGGATTGCGTACTTTTTATTGCGAACTTTTACAAATTCATTCCAAATATTTTCACAAGTTTTTCCTGTAAAGCAGATGCTTCGTCAGGATTTAATCCAAGTTTTAGCGCAGTATCTAAATCCTTCATTGATTTTTCATACTCTTTTATTTCAAAATATGCAATCGCTCTTCTAAAAGAGGTATGAGCCTGAAACTCATTGATTTCGAGTGATTTTGTAAAACACTCAATTGCCATATCATATTTTTTTTGAACTGAATAAACAATTCCCTTGTAATAATATGAACGATATGCTTTTGGATCATTTTGAATGCTTGTTTCAAAATCATTAAGGCTTTTTTCAAACTGATTCATTGCAAAATATGCCATACCTCTGTGTTTTGAAATAACTGCTATAATATTTTTTTGATTTTCAGGAACAGCCTCAATTATTTTTGAATAAATCTCCACAGCTTCAGCAAGTCTACCTTCATTATGAGCTTGAATAGCACGTAAAAGCATATCATCTATAGTTCCCTGAACAAACGGTGAAACTCTGGAAATATTTTCTTCTTTTTTGTCTGTTTTTTCATTCAACAAATTATCTGCCTGAAAATAAAATGCTTTTCTTCTTTCGTCAATTTCCTTTTGAAGTTTATTTTGATAATCCCGAATTTCCTGAAAAGTTATGTCCGCCAATGATAACGATGCATTAATTGAAGCAAGTTTTCTTCTTAAAGGAATATCAAAAGGATTAAACTCTGTTTTATAAATTAATTCATGCTCAACTTCTGCCCAGGCATCCTGTAAAATTGTCCTGATTTGAATTTCACAAACAATTTCAGCAGAAATTGGTTTTAAATTTTCATATTTTCCTGTTAAAGGCGGAATAAAATCTTGAGGAATGCCAACTAAAACATGAGTGGATTCATATCCAAATTCACTGAATTTTTTTTCAGCTCCTTTGACTTCTACTTCTTTAATTTCAAAAAGATTTTGTATTTGTTCAACAGCAAGATTTATATCTTCCAAAAAAGCACAAATCATGCGGATTCCCATCATGTCAGTTAAATAAATCAAATCACATTTTTCTGTAACTTTTTGTGGTTTTAACCTTATCACTTTTTTGTAATAACTGTCAAAACTTTTTACACGACTTTTATAAGTTGGCTGAGCCGAAAGTTTAACATTATTCTGAAGTTTTTCAACTACTTTTTTCATAATTTCATTGAAATATTCAGTATAAGACTGATAAGTTTCTTTAATCTGTTGTTTTGAAATTAAATTATTTGTATCCATATTTTCTAAATTACAAAAAAAAACGCTTTGGAATTCCTCACTATAAAAGAAATCCAAAGCGTTTTATTATAAAAAATTTAATTAATCAGTAACTTCTGCTGCCTGTCCGCCATTGCTCTGAGCATTAGAAGAAGAGCCTTCATTCAAGCTTGATGTGAAATCATCTTCTGCTGCAAGTTTAGCTTTTTCGAGATATCTGTTAACCTGTTTGTTACCAAATCTCTGCATTTCAGCATTCTGACGTGCATCTTCTTTCTTTGTAATAATTCCCCAAAGGTCTTCATCAGCAATATCACGGTCACTTGTAAGAACTGCTTTATCATAAATGATTTTTACATCTTTGAAATATCCAATGAATGTTCCACCGATATGAGCAGCATCACGAGTAATCTGGAAACCTTCAAATTTTACAAATGGCATTCCTCTTGGATAAATTGGATAAACACGAATTTCACGGTTTCTGATTTCTGTAATATACTGTGGATTGTTCCAGCGAAGTTCTTTCCAACCATCAAATCCAAGGAAACCCATAAAATAACGGCGAGTTACATTATCATTATCAGAAAGAAGAACGTAAAGTCCGTGAGGGAAGTTCATACCCATTGTTGTTACAGAAATAGATTTAATTGTTCCAACATTTTTTACCAAACCATATCCATCTTCAAAAAGAGTTTTTCCACTTGCTTTCTGTTCATCAGTTGGTTCCTGACGATTACCACTGTCATCAGCATCAGCAAGAACTTCATAAGCTGGAATATTAAAAGGAGGAACAATTTTTGCATTTGAATTTGAGTTCCACTCTGGGAATTCAATTCGAACACCCATTACATTTCTTCCAGCGAAAGGAACATCAGCTTCACCTTTTACTGGAGCAGCAACAACTTGAGAATCAGCCAAAGCTGACACTGTTTTTGCAGAAGAATTCAAAACAACTTCCCATTCAGGGAGAACAAGTGAAGTTCTCATAAGAGCGCGCTGATCATCTGTAAAAGTTGAACCAGCACTAACAGAGAAGTCCATTACTGTGCGTTTGTTCTGAGTTGCATTTCCGTTTTCATCTTCAACGCAATCAGCATCCAAAAGTGTAAAATCGATGAGCATAGCTTCATCAGCAAAAGCAACGCCACCAACAAGCAGCATAGCAGCTGCAAATAAACCCAAAGTCTTCTTCATATTGAAGCTCCTTTATTAATATCTAATTCGATGTAGCCTTGTATTATTTAATTATCCAATATACAAGAGATTTTGTCAAGAATTTTTTAACCTTTTATAAACTTTGAAGTTAAAAAAAATTATCGGCAAAACCAGATTTAACATCTTTTTTTAATATGCATATTTTCCATCAACAAAAAAATTAATCGTTTTTATGTCAGAAAAATTTTTTGTGATGTTTAATCTTAATATATCAAATCCTTCTTTGATATCAATAACATAATCACCCATTTGAAGCAAATCTGATGATAAATCTAAATATAACTGGTCATCACGCTGAAAACAAGACAAAACTTTAGTTCCAAAAGTAAATATTTTTTTAGTTCGTTCTAACTGAGAACCCAAAAGAACTTCATCAATAAAATACTGAACTTCACCTTGAACCGGATTTTTATCAAGATTTCTATATTCAATAACCAAATCCCCAGAAATAGAAGGAAAAATAAACATACGGCGAACTGTATTTTTTTCCCAAAAAAAGAAAAATAAAGATATAAGTAGACTCAATACCAAAACTATTAGAAAAAAGAATCTATAAATATATTTTTTTGTAAAAAACTGTTCTTTGAAATTAAATTTCTGCATATTATCCTGCTTTTTTTTTAATCTATCGAAGTAAAACCTTGTGAACGTTCAAAATGAGTCACAAACGCTGCAATTCCATTATATATTCCAAGCGTTGCTTTTTTCAAGTATTTTTCATCATTTAAAAGCATTGCTTCTTTTTCATTAGAAACAAATCCCAATTCAATGAGGACTGCCGGCATATTTGAATTTTTAACTACAAACCATTCTTCTGCTCTTATTCCGCGTGCAGTTGATTCTTTTCCGATTTGTGCCTGTAAACCATCCATAATGTATTTTGCAATCATTATACTTTCTGTAGTATATTCTTCTTCAAGCATAGAATTCATGATTGTAAACAAGGTGCTATCATCACCAGCTGCTGATTTGTCCAGAACAGTACGTCTATAACCTGGCGAAAGATACCAGACTTCATAACCAGAAGAATTTTTGTTTAAAGAAGAATTTACATGGATAGAAATAAAAAGAACAGCTTCATTTTCGTTTACCTTTACGTTATTTGCAATGTCAGTTCGTTCGCTTAAAGAAAGAAAAACATCTGTATTTCGCGTCAAGATAATCTGTTTTTGAGGATAAGCTGTATGAAGCCTTTCATAGAGCATTTTTGCAACTTTGAGATTGACATCTTTTTCGCGAATAGTAATGTCTTTGCCGTTTTTTTTGTAAGTTTTAACTGCGCCGGGATCTTTTCCGCCATGTCCGGCATCAATCAAAATTGCACCGACTTTAAAAGGCATTTCTGATTTTTGATTAAAAAAACTTTCAGAATCATCTAAAAACTTTTGTGAAACAAACAGCTGATTATTTTTAATCTCGGGAGCATCTGTTATCATCATTCTGATACTGTCTAGAAGCACAACCTGTTCTCCATTTCTAAACGAAAGTTGATGTCCGTTTTTTTCAATCATGCCACTTTGTGAAAGTGAATCATAATAAATTGACATCCCCATTTTTTTTGCATTTTCCAAAAGAGAGATATTATTTGCAGAAAAAACAAAAATTGTCAGAAAGATTAACGTAAAAAATGAAGTAAAATATTTTTTATTATCCATATTTCCTCTTTTTATATTACATTCACAGTTGTTAGTATAAGCGTGCTATATTAAAACAAAAAAAACAATCATTTTATGGAATCAGAAAGATAGACTGCTGCCTGAAGACCTCCACGTAAAACCATCTGCCAGAATTCTTTTGTGTCAAATTCTGGATGATTCTTACGAAGAATATCAAATTTTTGTGCAATCTGTTCTAGTGTATTAAAACTCCAGTCTTTCATTTCCTGATATTTTTGTTCCTGAAGTACACTTGGAATACATTCTGAAACCTTTTGATTCTCTTTTATTGTACCACTCAGATTTTCCAAAACTTTTTCTGGAATTTCAGGAAAAGCTGACGGTGGAAAACCTTTTTCATCATCATTTGTTTGTCCCAAAAGAAAATCGTCTGTTTCCTTTGTATTTGGCTTTAAGGTGATAAAAATGTTTGAAACTGCATCTTCAGCTGCCTGAACTGCAATCTGTGGATTATGACTGACAGCTATCACATTCCCGCATTTTTCCACATTATTGCGCGGGAAATCAACTTTGGAACTAAGTTGAACTTGTGAGCGAGGAAGAATATCAAAAACAGCTTTATCACTATAATCATTTATATTTTCTATATATTCTACAACACCTGGAATGCTGTACCATGCCCGTTCTGCTGAAGTTCTAACACAAGGAATTTCAAAAAGTTCATAAGGTTTTTCCTGATTCTGGCAGAGTGACGAAGGTTCATAATCTACTGGAATTCTTTTTTCAAGTAATTCTTTAGGTGTCATGCCTGCAGCGATTAAAATTCCTTGTTTTGTGAGATTCAAATCGGAAGCATAAGGAAAAGTCCAGCCTGACATATATCCGCCAGAAAGTCTTGCTGCAATTTCACCAATCATCGGTCCGTTTTCTGTGAATTTTATGTCTGCTTTTGCAGCACCGCAAGTCAATCCTAAAGCTTTTGCACCTAAAGCAAAAACAGAAATTAACTGATTGTGCATTTTTTCATCTATTTGACATGGCATAGTATGTCCAATCTCGATAAAATATGGAGGATATTTTATATGACGTACGGCAAAACCTGTAACCGTAAAAGTTCCGTCATAGACAAGTGCATCAATTGAAAATTCTGGTCCTTCCATGTATTGTTCTAGAATGGCATTTTGAGTTCTTGAATAGTCAACGGCAGTCTGTACAGATGAAAGAAATTCATTTTCATAGCGAATCATTCTGCAGCCACGGGCTCCCATATTATCAACAGGTTTTACTACTAGCGGAAACGACATTTTTTGAAGTATTTTTTTTATAAGCTGATTGTTACAATCTTGTTTTTGAACGCTAACAAAAGCAGGAGATGGAATGCCATGTGGTGCAAAACATTCACGCATTTTTGTTTTTATGCTTGCATTTAATGCTGCTTGATAACTATGAGAATTTTGTTGAAGACCGCACTGTTCGCAGACGTAACTCACGCTTGCTGAAAAATCTGTTCCAGCAGTAAACACTGCGGCAAGAGAATTCTCTGATGACTGTAATTTTTTTGCATATTCGGTGATTTTTTCTTTATCTTTTAAATCGATTTTTTGAAATTCATCTGCAAGATTTACGCAGACTGCATTTTCATCAGCATCTATAACACAACAGCGAAACCCTAATTCTTTTGCACTTAATATGGCAGGTTTTTGCATTAATCCTGCACCCAAAATCAATATGTTTTTTTTCACTTTCCCACCACATTCTCTAGCGAATTCTTTTACAATAAACTTCCATTGTATCGCCGAGTTTATTTATTTTACTAAGAAATTCAAAAAATTTCCATTGTATGCAGCTTGATTTTAAATTTCTTTTTTTTATATACGAAAAACGTTCTGGATGATGACCAGTAGAAACTATTTTTAAAACTTTGAAACCATATTTTTTCATTATTTTTTTTACTGTGGATTTTTCCCATACTGAAAAATGATCGGAAGGACTTTTCTGATAAAACTCATCTTTGTTTGTTTTGGCAGAAACACCTTCTCCACAAGGAGTAGAAAATGCAAAGATTCCACCTTTTTTTACAAGCGAAGAAACTTTTTTTAACACTTCATCAAGATTTTCAAAATGTTCGATAACATACCACATTGTAACAAAATCAAATTCTTGTATTCCAAAAGTTTTTTGGCTGTCAAACTCTGGAAACTGTGCAATTGAGCAGGGAAAACTTAATTCTTTTTGAACATAGGAAACTGCCTGATTTGAAATGTCAGTACCAAAGGGATTCATATCATTTTCTTTTGCTGCAGCAAGAAAAGGTCCAAAAGCGCATCCAATATCAAGAATATCTTTATTTTTAAGTTTAGAATTTATTTTTTTAATATTATTGATTCTTCGTAATCCCTGATTTTTTATGGAATCAAAATCCTGCTGATATGTTTTGCCATACTGCTTTTTGTAGTCTTCAAAAAAATATGAACTTTCGTAAACTTTTTTTTCTTCTATAGAATAAGAAATGTAGACAATCGAACAGTTCTGGCATCGCCTATAAGTACGAAATTTATTTCTAGAAACAATCTTATCTGGAATTATTTGATTTTTTTGACAAACAGGACATAAATATTTATTTCCTTTTGATATTCTGCTGATAAAATCAGAAAAAATTTGTTTTTCACTTTGAGAATTCTGAGTTTCACATCGTTTTTTAGAAAAATTATTATTTATTTTACTTAAGAAAGCGTTTTTTATAGATTTTTCATCTGTTTTACCACATTTTACATAAGAAAAATCATATTTCGCAGCAAGTTTTTGATGAAGTTTTGTAGGAGAACATAAAATCACTTTACATCCGGCACTTTTTGCTTCAAAAGCGGTAAGACCGTAATGCGTAATCACAATATCATAATTAAAAAGTTTTTCTTTGAGATTCTGAACAGGAGGAACAAAAGTAACATTTTTTGAAAAACTTTTATCAATCAGACTTTTCTGTAAAGGTTTTGAATAAATTGTTGTGATAACGCTGTTTTTGAAAAGACTATGGACAGATTTTGAAACTGGAATTGAAAAACCTGCCGGATCTTCTCCACCAAAACAAACCAGAATTTTATATTTTTGGTTAAAATCAATTTCTTCATCAAAATCATTCACTTTATTTTCTTTTTTATTAACTGGCTGTTCTATAAAATCAAAAGAAAAATAGTTATGTTTTTTATTTTTTAACAGAGGCGGAATCACATCAAGCGAATAATCACAATAATCATCAAAAACAGAATCATCATCTATGGAAATTATTTTTTTTGCTTCTCCAAAAAGCGCAACATCATGCTGAGTCAGTTTAAAACAATCAGTGATAATGCACGGTTTATATGATGGATCTGGCATTTTTGAAATAATCTGGTTTTCGGTCAAACCATTTTGCAGGAATTCTTCTATAAGAGTAGGAATTTCATCCAAAAGTTGAAAACCTTCTGGCAAATCTTTTTGATTTGGAATAAAAATAAAGAATTTATTTTGAACTGCAAGTTTCAAACAGCGACGTAAATGTCCTGTTCCCTGCCCTTTTTTGCAGGATGGATAAAGAATCACAGGATTATTTACAAAATCACTTTGACAGGCATCAATTATTTCTTCACAACTAAATGGATGATTTTTATTTTTCAAAAAGGAAGAAATCATAATAGCACGAAGATAATCTGAATATGTATCAATAGTTGTGCGAAGTTCAGGATAATTATATTTTTCTGGTGCATTTATAAATTCGCAATTAAATAAATCTTTATGATTATACAAAGCAGGTCCAACATGTTCGTGGTCATAAGGGTCATTTGTCATCGACGCCGCTTTTTTCAAAGACGAAGCAGAAAAAATTTCAACACCACTTCCATGCGGTAACCCAGAAAAAGTAAGATAATCACATTTTTTTTCAATTGAATTTTTAGCTTCAAATAATTCTACAGAATCAATTGCAGCTTCATAAAACAAAAAAGGATTGTCAGCCGTAGCACGAATCACAGTTTCACAGTCAACAGTATTCAGTAAATCAACAAAACGTTTTAAAACATCTTGTAAATCACCAGCAAAACATTCAAATCCATTTTCATCACAAATATTTTTTATGTATTCAAAAGATGAATAATCGGTTGCAACAAAATATCTGCTGGCAGGAACTTTTTTCATGCTCTGTAAAACCCATGCCAGAACAGTCTGATTACCAAGTTTTTTCAATGCTTTTTGAGGAAGTCTGCTGGAAGACAATCTGCATTGAACAATCACAATTCTCTTTTCCATTTTCTATCCGTTTAATTATTCTTGATTTTTGTTTGCTTATTAATACTAGTTTACTGATTATTCCAGTTTTCTACAAAACTTTGTAAGTCCATCTTGAATCTATATTTATTTCTTAAAATCCATTTTTTTGCAAGTTTAAACTGTCTTTTTGCTTCAATAAAACCACAGGAAGACTGAAACAGAAAGTTCAAAAAAGAAGATTTTTTTACATAGGCCTGTTCCATTTTGAGTTTTGCAATTTCATTTTTTAAATGATACCGTAAATAATCCATGTTTACAGTGTGATCTTCAATAGGAGTATCATCGATATAAGAAAAATGAAGGAGAGAAGTAAGTCTTGTTTCTTCGCCCCAAAGCCACGAACGCACTGCCAAATCAAGATTTTGCCAGTAATTTGATTGAATTGTCCAGTCAAAACCACCTAATTCAATAAACTTTTTTCTATTATAGAGTGCAATATTATCAAAAGGATAAAGAGTTTTCACTCCATCACTAACAGAAGAACTTGAATTCACAGTAAAATGAGATTTTTCAGCACTTGGAGAAAAAATGCATGGCAAAGTATTATTATTTTTATCCGAAAGCCATGGAACAATGCAAAAAATACCACTTTCAGTAACTCTAGTAGCAAGATTTTGTAACATAATTTTAGAAGGAATGTACAAAGTGTCTTTTAATACAAGAACATAATCAGATTTAATTTCAGACATCGCAAGATTTATAAGTTCCCCATTTGTAGTTTCTTCCTGCGGAATTATAAATTTAATCTCAGGCATTTTTTTTGAAATATCATCAATAGTAGAATTATTCGGATCATGCTCAATAGAAATAATCGACTCAAAATTACATTCCAGAAGATTTTTATAAACATTGATTTTAAAATGACTTCCACTATTGTTCAGGAGAATAACCGAAATATTCAAAACATCAGGATTTACATTAGGTTTTCCGCCAATAATCGTCCTTGTAATCTGATGTTCATCAAAAGTTGTAGGTATAGTATTCATCACACTTCTCACAAAACGAAGGATATTTTTCAGATAAATGCATCAAAAGAGCATTGTCTGTTTTTTTCCAGATTTCTTCAATGGATTGCTCAAAAACATTTCCAACAATATTTGAAAAAACACATTGTTTACACATTGGAACATCACCGTTTGACAAAATAGTCATATCGCGACGCAAATGCCAGCAGGGATTTCTTTCAAGAGGAGAAAGATCAGCAGGTTTTCTATCAGGAAGAAGATTACAAAAACTCTGATATTTTTGAATAGTAAGTTTTCCAAAACTTGGATTTGTTTTTTCGTTCCAGAATCTGAAAAAACTTTCCAATTCTTCTTCATTTTCGTTCATTCTCACAAACTGAGGATAGACCAAACCTGGCAAAGTTTCGCAAAGCATTTTTACATTTTCAACAAGTCGTTCAAAATCGCCGTCTTTTACATTCGGATGGATTTTTTTATACATTTTTTCACTAAATGCATCAAGTTTTACGCAAATCATAATTTTGTCATAATCATTTTTGCGAACCAAAGCATTCTCGACAATAGCTTTCAGGTTTAAACAGAATTCTTTATCAACATTAAAGCAAGAAGTTTCCAGAAAAACAGAAATTCCCTGATAAGAAAGCGTTTTTTCTATTATTTTGAAAAAATCAGGATGGCACAAAGGTTCACCCCAGGCAGAAAGACTTATAACAGCACTGTCACTTGTCCTGACAATATCATCTATAAGATTGGAATACAACTCAAAACTCATAAAATTCTGAGATTTATCAGGCGATACATTATTTTTCTTTGAATATTCATCAAAATAAGGACTGTAAATGCAAGCAACAATTTCTTTACCACAAATCTGAATATCATAAAAAGCTGGAACAGTTTTTAAACATGACAGATTTTCGCAGGCAGTTTTGCACAAAACTTCAACATCACAATCTTTATCAAAAACACAAATATTTTTTTCAAGCGCGTTAGACAAAAGATTTTTACATTGCAAAAAATTTTCTTTGTAACCACAATGGAATGCAAAACGCCAAAGCCGCCAGTCAGTTTGAGAAAGAACAGAATTCACCTCAAAAGCATTAATATCAGTTTTAATCAAATCAAAAATCCCAGTTCTGGAAAAACAGTTTTTGCCAAGTTCAATCTGAGTTTTTTGCGTCATTTCGTACAAAATTTTCAGCGTTCCAGCATCAATAATCTCAGGAGCAAAACCATAAGGAAAACCGTCAGCAAAAGAATATTCACATTTATACTCAAAATGAGACTTCAACAGTTTTTCAGTAAGTGCCACGTTCAAAAAAGGCAAATCAGCATAAGAAAAAACAACACAATCCGCATGATTTTCCGATACAATACTATTCACCTGCTGCAAAAAATCCGCCAAAGTCGAAGCATTCACATAAAAATACTCAAAACCAAGCGCACAAGCCCAATTTTTGCTCAACTCCAAAGCATTTTTTCCGTCAAAAACCTTTTTTTCTTCAAAATCAGAATGTTCATCAAAAAAAATAACAATACTTTTCATCAATATAAATATCGGAATTTTTTTAAAATATTTTATAAGAAACAGGGCAAAATTTTCATTCCCTGTCGCCTTTCGCCATTCACTAACGTTCAGTCCTAACGGACTGTGGCTCGTGCTGTAAGATTGTCATACCAGTGAAGGTTTAGTTTGCACGAGCCAAGAGTTTTGGCGGTATATTTTTCACCT
>CAMBMW010000065.1 GCA_945868875.1 uncultured Treponema sp. | reverse complement strand
CAACTGATTATTTAATCCTGCAAAGCTTCGTAACCTTCTTCGCCAGTTCTTACTTTTACAACATTTTCAACATCGAATACAAAAATCTTTCCGTCGCCAATGTGACCTGTGTAAAGCACTTCTTTAGCTGCATGAATTACTAAATCAACAGGAACTTCTGATACAACAATTTCAATCTTAATCTTTGGAAGAAGAGTCATATCAACTTCGGCACCACGATAGTATTCTGTTTTACCATGCTGAACACCGCAACCCATAACATTTACAACAGTCATACCAGTTACACCGATATTGTTCATAGCTTCTTTCAAAACTTCGAATTTTGTTGGACGTGTAATAATCACAACTTTATGGAACTTAGCATCTGGTCTAGCCGTAACTTTTGCAACTGGAACAGCAGTTTCTTTTGGAACAATGCTGTCAATTCCAGCCTGTTCAGCTTCAGCAAGTTCTTCGTCAGAATACTGAGTTGCAAATCCTGCATAACCAGTGTCAAGACCGTGTTCAAGTTTATCAAGACCAATGATTTCTTCTTCTTTAGTAACACGCAAACCAAAAATTGCCTTAATAATGATAAATGTTATTGTAATTGTGATTGCAGCCCAACCAGCTGTACTCAACATTCCCAAAAGCTGCAAACCAAGAAGCTTAAATCCACCACCATAGAAAAGTCCAACCAAAGTATTTCCGGCAGCATCAGCAATTGCATATCCTGGAGCAGATGGAGTTGCAAAAAGACCAACTGCAATTGTTCCCCAAATACCATTCATCATATGTACAGCAACAGCACCAACTGGGTCATCAACATGAAGAACGTGATCCAAGAACCAAACACCAAAAATTACAAGCATACCAGCAACAAGACCAATTATTGCAGCACCAGTACAATCTGTAACATCACAAGGAGCGGTGATAGCAACAAGACCAGCCAATGAAGCATTCAAACACATTGAAACATCAGGTTTACCATATTTAATCCATGTAAAAATCATACAAGTAACAGTTGCCACAGCAGGAGCTACAGTTGTTGTCAAGAAGATAGAACCAAGCTGACCAATAGAAGTTGCAGCAGCACCGTTGAATCCGTACCAACCCAACCAAAGAATGAATACACCAAGAGCGCCAATTGGAATGTTATGACCAGGAATAGCGTTTACTTTTGTAACCTTTCCATCCTTATCTTTTACAAACTTTCCAATACGAGGTCCAACCATTTTTGCACCAATCAAAGCACAAATACCGCCAACCATATGAATACAACAAGAACCAGCAAAATCGTGGAAACCAAGCTGTGCAAGCCATCCACCACCCCAAGTCCAGTGAGCTTCAATAGGATAAATCAATCCAGAAATGATTGCAGAATATACACAATATGACAGAAATTTTGTACGCTCAGCCATTGCACCAGAAACAATTGTTGCAGTAGTAGCACAGAAAACCAAATTGAACACAAAAGCAGAAAAGTTGAAATCGGCATAAGCTGTGAACAAATCAAATCCAGGTTTTCCGATAAAACCAATCAAATCTTCGCCCAAAAGCATACTTGCACCAATCAGACAGAACATAACTGTACCAATACAAAAGTCCATCAAGTTTTTCATGATGATGTTACCAGTATTTTTTGCACGAGTAAAACCAGTTTCAACCATTGCAAATCCAGCCTGCATCCAGAAAACCAGAGCAGCACCAATCAAGAACCATACACCCCACAAATCACTACTAAGTGATTGGATAGTCTGCATAACTTCTTCCATAATACACCTCCAAATATTAATTCAAAAAATTATTTTTCAACCTATTTTACGCTAAACAACAAATCAGCATAACTTGGCACTGGCCAAACTTCAGCAGGAACACAACCTTCCAATTCATCAACATTTTCTCGCAGCTCACTCATAGCCTGGAAAACAGTGTTTCTATAGTACAAAGCAAGTGCACCAGTTTCGCTAACATTCTTAGCCTCAATAACAGCCTTATCCAAAGCCTTAACTTTATTGTAAATAGAAGCAGTGAGCGAACTAACTTTTGCAAGAAGTTCAGATTCATAAGAATCATCAGCGCCACCAGCAGCTTTTTTCAAAGAAACAATTTCAGCAAGTTCCTTTGCATATTTACTTGCAGCAGGAAGATAAAGTTTTTTAGCCATATCAAGCATTGTCAAAGCTTCAATGTTAATCACTTTTGAATAGTTTTCGTTATAAATCTCATAACGAGAAGCAAGTTCCACTTCGCTCAAAATTCCGTGTTCAGACAAAACTTTTTTGTTTTTAGCATCCAAAAGATGAGAATAAGCTTCTGGAGTAGATTTCAAATTCAAAAGTCCACGTTTTTCAGCTTCCTGAACCCAAGAATCATCATAACCATTGCCATTGAAAATAATTCTCTTATGTTCTTTGATAGTTTTCAAAATCAGATTATGCAAATCATTAGTAAAATCTTTGCTTCCTTCCAAAGCATCAGCAAACTGTTTCAACTCCTCTGCAACAGCCGCATTAATCATAATGTTTGCACAGGCAATTGATTCACTTGAACCAAGCATACGGAATTCAAATTTATTTCCAGTAAAAGCAAATGGCGAAGTTCTGTTTCGGTCAGTAGTATCTTTGTTGAAATCAGGCAAAACAGTAACGCCAATCTGCATTTTCTCTTTTTCATGAGCACCGTAAAGTTTTCCTTCTTCAATACTCTGCAAAATCTGACTCAATTCATCGCCCAAGAAAATAGAAACAATAGCTGGAGGCGCTTCGTTAGCTCCAAGACGATGGTCATTACCAGCACTGGCAACAGAAATTCGAAGCAAATCCTGATATTCATCAACAGCTTTAATAACTGCACACAAGAACAACAGAAACTGAGCATTACTTGCAGGAGTAGCACCAGGGTCAAGCAGATTTTTTCCAGTATTTGTAGAAATAGACCAGTTGTTGTGTTTACCACTTCCGTTTACACCAGCAAAAGGTTTTTCATGCAAAAGACAAACCATACCATGTTTAGAAGCAACTTTTCTCATCACTTCCATAGTCAACTGGTTGTGATCACAAGCAAGATTTGTAGTAGTGAAAATTGGAGCCAATTCATGCTGAGCAGGAGCAACTTCGTTATGTTCAGTTTTGGCAAGAATTCCAAGCTTCCACAACTCATTGTTCAAATCCTTCATAAAAGCCTGAACACGAGGTTTAATCATACCAAAATAATGATCCTCAAGTTCCTGACCTTTTGGAGCCTTTGCACCAAACAAAGTTCTTCCAGTCAAAATCAAATCTTCACGTTTATCATAAACAGATTTATCAACCAAAAAATATTCCTGTTCAGGACCAACAGTAGTTTTTACGCTGCTAACATCCTTATTTCCAAACAAATGAAGAACACGCAAAGCCTGTTTATTGATAGCCTGCATAGAACGGAGCAATGGAGTTTTCTTATCCAAAGCCTCACCAGTATAAGAACAGAAAGCAGTAGGAATGCACAAAGTTCCATCTTTTATAAAAGCGTAAGAAGTTGGATCCCATGCAGTATAACCACGAGCTTCAAAAGTAGCACGCAAACCACCACTTGGAAAAGAAGAAGCATCAGGTTCACCCTGCACAAGTTCCTTTCCACTAAATTCCATAATAATTTTACCTTCAGGAGCTGGCGAAATAAAACTATCATGTTTTTCAGCAGTAACTCCTGTCAAAGGCTGGAACCAGTGAGTAAAATGAGTAGCACCTTTTTCCAAAGCCCAGTCTTTCATAGCATTTGCAACGATATTAGCTACAGAAGGGTCAAGTTTTTCACCACCTTCAATAGTCCTCATCAACTGTTTGTAAGTTTCTTTAGGCAAACGAGCCTTCATCACCGTTTCATTAAAAACGTTTTCACCAAAAATTGATGTAACAGAATCCATAAAATCCTCCAAAATATTGTAAAAAAAATTCCCAAAAACAAGGAGGGGAAAGCCTTCCCCACGCTCCCAAGCAAGTCGCTCCAAGAATCGCCCCTGCAAGCAGTGCCGGTTCTTTCCGCTTTGTTGCTTGTCCGCTACCCCTTCTAGCGGGGGCAAAATTCACCTAAATCATGCCCCCGCAACGCCCCAAAATCCTCAGTTAAACCAAAAAAGGCGCCGTAATAATCACGCAGAAATCACCTGCAAAATTATTACGACGCCCTTGCCGATTTTACTTTGGTTTAGTTTAAAACAAAAAAGGTCGCAAGAATTCTATTCCTGCGACCTCATTGCCGTTTGATAAAATATTTATAACTTATTACAAAAAAAGTGTCAATAAGTTCTGCAAAACTTTTTCACCTTTTTACAAAATAATTTATAATTTTTTAGAAATAATTCAAACTATTTTGTCTGAGCTGCATAAATTTCATTTGTCAGCTTAACAATTTTCTCAACATTCAAATTTTTGCAGCTTGAAACATATTCATCCCAATCAGAATCAATATTTTTCTGACCAGTAATAAATTTCAAAGTCCATGCATTAATGTTGTCCTGCAAAGGAACAGCCCAAAGATTCAACTGTTCTCTCTGATCTTCAGAAGGTTTTGCTTTAGGGTCAACAGAAGCAACTGTTTTGTATTTTCCATAACGTGCATACAAATCCTGAACAGCAGGAGTAAAGTTATCTGTAGATTCAGCAGTAGAGTGACCATAGAAATAGTTTCCACCTGCATAACCCCATTTCAAACGAATGTCAGTATCAGTGTCTTTTCCGCCAATACCCAATCCACCACATTTAAATCCAGGAAGCAACTGTTTGATTTTCATACCATCAACTTCTGTATAATCCCAGGTTTTTCCCTGTGGACCCCATTTACAAAGAGTATAAGCTTCTTTTGAATAGAACATCCAGTCAACAAAACGAACAAGTTTAATAAATCCTTCAGTTCCCAAATCATCAAGAGCTTTCTGAGAAAGCATTACACCACATTCAAGACGAGAAGTTTCTGCAAGATTCTTGTTTGTTCCAGAAGGATAAGCAGTTACATAAAGTTTATAGTTACCTTCTCCCAGGATTTTTGCAAGACTTGCTTCATCATTAGACATTGAAGAACGGTTTGTAGATTTGATAACTGTTTTTCCACTATAGAATTTATTGTTAGCAACATCATCAGACTGAGTGAAAGTTTCTGGATCAAGAATTCCATCTTTTACAAAACTGTTTGCTACTTTGATAAACTTTTTGTAATCTTCGCTTACAGAAGATGAATAGAATTCTTTCTTAGCAGGGTCAAATTTTATACCACCATTTGAACCGTCCATAGCCCATCCAGAAATAACATTGTAAGATGCACCCATGATTTTCAAAAGATTTCCACCAGTACCCTTTCCAGATTCACCGCACCACAAATCAGACCAGATGTAATCTTTTTCTGTACACATTCCCTGAGAAACCATATATTTTTTTACACCCAAAAGAACATCGTGCAAAGATTCCCAAGTCCAATCTTTTTCAAGTTCACGAATGTTATATCCAGCTGCTTCAAAAATATCTTCACGAACTTCGATTGTATAATCCTGCAAAGCTGCCTGATGCATACCAGGAAGACGATAGAATTTTCCATCATTCTGGCGAATTGTATCCAAATCAGGATTCATTTTATATTTTTCCACAAAAGCAGAAAAGTTTGGCATGTACTGAATATAGTCTGAAACCGCTACAACACCGCCACCTGCAACGTAAGGATTTTCATCATAAACTTTTGGAATAATATAAGTTGCACTTCCAGAGTTGATAGCCAAATTGATTTTCTGATTATAATCACCGCTATCATAAGAAGTAATGTCCAGATGAACATTTGTAAGATTTTCTATATCTTTAAAAATTCCTTCAGATTCCCATTCTGGCTGCTTTGCATACCAAGAAGCATCACTGAAAGAAATAGAATAAGTCACTGGTTCATCAGAATGAAAAGTAACTTCTTCGCCAAATGTATAACCTTTAGCTTCTACATCACCTTTTACTTCAGCTTTTTTGTTTCCCCCACAAGAAACAAATAAAGAAGCAAAACACAAACCTGCTATCAAAACCGATAGATTTTTTTTCATAGTTCATCCTCCTGATTTGTTTAAACTATTATTTACTTTTTTATTCTTTAACACCACCAAGCATCATACCTTTTACGTAATACTTAGAAATAAAAGGATAGATACAAATGATTGGTAATGTCATAAGCACCATTGAACAAGATTTAATATTTGCAGCAATCTGCATTTTTTCTGCATTTACTTCGCCAGGGTCTGCAGAAGTAGAAGCCCCACTAATGATTGTCTTTAGATAATAAGCAACCGGCCACATTTCCTTTTTATCAAGATAAAGGAACGCATTGTACCAGTTATTCCAGTAACCAACAGCATTGAAAAGAATCATAGTTGCAATAATTGGCATAGATAAAGGAAGTACAATTCTGATAAATATCCCGATTGGACTTAAACCATCAAGCTGACCAGCTTCTTCTAATTCATGGGGAGTTTCAGCAAAGAAAGATTTCATCAAAATGACATAATAAGTGCTGATTAGCGAAGGAATCAAAAATCCAGCTACATGATTAATCAGGTGAAGACGCTGCATTAAAACGTAATTTGGAATCAATCCGCCTGAAAAATACATCGTAAAGATTACAAACTTTGTCAAAATTTTGTGACCTTTCAATTCTTTTTTTGAAAGCGGATAGGCAAGGCAGCAACTGAAAACCAAAGACAAAAAAGTTCCAATTACAGCATAAATCACAGTGTTTTTATATGAACGCAAAAAATCACCTTTTTCCAGTACAGATTTATAAGTATTAATATTAAATCCTACAGGAAACAAAGTTACCTTTCCCAAAGTGATTGCTTCTTCTGACGAGAAAGACTGTGCCACAAGATACAAGAAAGGATACAAAGTAATAGCACAAATCAAAATCATAATCAAAGTGTTTACATATTTAAACACTGTATAACCAGTACTTTCACGCACCTTAACGCTTTTTTCTATTGTATTGATTTTATCACTGTTTACCATAAACCTGCTCCTGTAAGTTTCTTAGAAATTTTGTTAGCACCAGTCAATAAAGTAAGGTTCAAAACAGCCTCAAACAATCCAACTGCTGTAGCATAGCTATAATTTCCAGACCCCAAACCAAGTCTGAAAACAAACGTTGAAATAATATCAGCTTTTTCATAAGTCATAGGATTATATAGAAGGAAAACTTTCTCAAAAGCTCCACCAGAACCAACCAATCCTCCAATATCCAAAATCAACAGTGTAGTAATAGTCGGCAAGATACACGGAATTGTTACGTGCCATACACACTGAAAATGATTAGCACCATCAACTTTTGCCGCCTCATAGAGTGAAGGATTTATGCCGGAAATTGCAGCAAGATACAAAATAGTACCCCAACCCAAACTCTGCCAGACACCAGAAGCAACAAATATAGTAGAAAACCATTTTGGCTGAGCAATAAACGAAATTGGATCACCGCCAAGTTTTTGAATCAAAGCATTAATTGGACCAGATGTTGAAACAAGTTCGCGAATCATTCCGGTAACAATTACCATAGAAATAAAATGCGGGAGATAAGAAACTGTCTGAACAAATTTTTTCCACCACAAAGCTTTTATTTCATTCAGCAAAAGAGCAAAAATCAATGTGAGAGGAAATCTGACAAGAAGATAAGCAACATTTAAAACAAGAGTATTTTTAAAAGCTCGCCAGAATGTTCTATCACCAATGAACTGCCTGAAATATTTTAATCCGCTCCATTCATCACCAAAAATACTATGCCCTGCCCTATATCGTCTAAAAGCAATAATGTTTCCCGCCATAGGAACATAACGGAAAATAATGTAATAAACCACAGGAATGAGAAGCAAAGCATAAAACTGCCAGTACTTAAAAAAATACTTTTTTGCACTACCCAATTGATTTTTCTGCAATTGATTTGATGAATCAGAAATTAAACCAGTTTCTTTTTTCTTCATAAAAAAATCCTTCGCCCGCAAAATGCAAACAATTTAATAAAAGAGTTTCAAAGGAAATCTCACCGTAACAAATGATAAAAAATACAAGAAAATATCTACTTGCATACTAGTACACTTGCAAGTTAATTATAACTCATTTCCTTATATTGTCAAATCTTTTTTGATTATTTATAAACAATTCAATAGATATTTGTCTTTTAAGGATTTTGAAAAAGAACTCGCCTCACAACTTTTTTTTAGGCGATATAAAACAATCTTCAGAAGAAGCTGTTATGTTTTATTTAGATTTACAAAATTACCTGTCCATGCGATTGAGTTTTCTCAATCGCATTTTAGGAGTGAATTAATTATTCGGCTACACCATCACTAAAATCAAAAACTATTTTCCAAAATGATTTTTGATTCTTTCAACTGCAACTTTTGTGCGTTCTCGGTCACCAAAAGCTGTCAGACGGAGATAGCCTTCACCAGACTTTCCAAAACCACTTCCTGGTGTTCCTACAACATTGCATTTTTCCAAAAGTTCATCAAAGAATGACCAGCTTGTGTAACCTTCTGGAATTTTAAGCCAAATATATGGAGAATAAATTCCACCGTAACATTTGAAACCAGCAGCTGTCAAACCATCAAAAATAATTTTAGCATTCTCACGATAATAATTAAGGTTTTCCTGAATCTGTTTTTGACCTTCATCAGTATAAACCGCTTCAGCAGCTTTTTGAGTGATGTAAGAAACACCGTTGAACTTTGTGCATTGTCTTCTGTTCCAAAGATAATTTAACTTTGTTCCTTCAAACTCCAGTTCTTCAGGCACAACAGTATAACCACAACGCAAACCAGTAAAACCAGCAGTTTTTGAGAATGAGCGGATTTCGATAGCACAAGTTTTACTTCCAGGAATTTCATAAATTGATTTAGGATATTTTCCGTCGGTAATAAACGCTTCGTAAGCAGAATCAAACAAAATCAAACTTTTGTGAGCATTTGCATAATCAACCCATTTTTGAAGATATTCTTTAGAAGCAACAGTTCCAGTTGGATTATTTGGGAAGCAAAGATAAATAATATCAGCAACTTTTCCCCCAAAAGCATCATCACTTGGTAAAACAGGCAAAAAATCATTTTCTTCTGTACAAGGCATAATGATGATATTGTTTTTTCTTCCGTTCATGATATTTGTATCCAGATAAACAGGATAAACTGGATCACAAATGGCAACAGTGTTATCAACATTAAAAATATCACCAATGTTTCCGCAGTCAGATTTTGCTCCATCAGAAAGGAAAATCTCATTTTTCTTGAACGAAATGCCTCTATCCAAATAATCATGTTTTAAAATTGTTTCCAAGATGAAATCATATCCCTGCTCTGGCGGATAACCATGGAAAGTTTCAGGTTTGCTCATTTCATCTACAGCTTTGTGCATTGCATCAATTACAGCAGGACAAATCGGGCGAGTTACATCACCAATTGAAAGTTTAATTATATCAGCTTCAGGATGTTTTTCCTGAAATTCACGCTGTTTTCTTGCCACAGTAGAAAAAAGATAATTCTGTTCCAAGTCCAAAAAATTCTTGTTTATCTTCATAGAATACCCCTAAATAAAATTATGCAATTTTAACTTGCATTAATATTTTTTTCAATGCTTTTTGACATGGTTTTGAAGAAAAATAAGGTCTGTCCCTAAAAAACAAAATCTTCCATAAAAAAGAGGGACAGACCTTGATTGTAAATAAAATTTTCCCTGAGTTTTGGCAGAAATGTAAATTTCACTCATATGGAGAAAATGAAAACCTGTCAAAACTCCAGGCTCGAGCAGACTGAATTTTCGCTGGCATACAAATTTGTAGCGCGAGCCAGGGACAGACCTTTAATAAATATTCTCTCTTTCCCATAAAAGAAGCCCTTGCTCAACAAGCTGCTTATTTATTTTTTTTGCAAGAATATCTCGAACTTCGAAAAAATGTTCAAAAATTGGAAGAGATGCTGAATTTACAGCATATTTTATTGTATTACGTCCAAAACCTTTTGTACCTTTTGTCGTTTTATTTTTTGTAATCCTTTTATCATTTTCTGTTTCAAATTCTTGAAAACTTGAAGCATCCTTTCCCATAATTGCATTTGTAATGTCATAAAAACTGTCATTCCAGTCACGATTGTAAGCATATTCTTCTGATTTATGATAATATTTGAAAACATCTAAGGCGGCGGAATATAAATCCTTTGATTCTTTTGAAAATTCAAATTGTGTAAGAAATTCTCTAAAATCGAAAGGAGCTATAGACTCGCTTTCACTAAACAAATCCTGCACCTTTTGCTCTGGAAACAAAACATTTAAATCATTTTTATTACAACCAAGTTCATCTGCTTTAAATGGCATGATATAATTTTTTTGTCCTTTATTTGTAAATGCCATTCTTAAATAAAATAATGACATCATTATAGAATCTGAAAACAATTCCTTTGAAATATCTTCTATAGTTCCCTTGTATACAAAACTGTTTCGTTCAAAATAATGATGGTGTGTATTAAAATTGATTCCTTTTGAAAGTAGACACCAAATTAAATTATCGCTGGTAATTGTATTTGATTTTTTTGAAACTTTATTTGTTAAGTTAATTACATCTTCCAAATAACTAACATTACCTAAAACTAAGCCTTTTCGATTTTCCCTTATTTTTAAATCGATTTCATTAAGTAAATTTGGTTTTTCAATATTGTAAGTGTATGTTTTTTTAAACACAAATTTTCCTTTCTCTATTTCATAACGCTCCGCAGTAATAGCAGATTTTTCAATCTCAGTTCCTTTTGTTTTATCAAAAATTACCTGGCTGATTGGCCATTCAGAAAGTAAAAATGTTGTTTTAGCATTACTGAAAATATGAGAAATAATTTTATATTTTGAGTTTATATACTGCTCTATCTCCGTTCTGAAAAAACTCTCTGTCATGTAATAAAAAACAATTACTTGTGGATTTAGAGAAAGGACTTTATTAAAAAATTCTATTGCAAGATTATTCTTTTTTCCTTTTACTTTTTGATACGGCGGATTCATTATAACCATCAACTTGCGATTTTCTCGTTTACAGATTTCATTAATATCGAGCAAAGATCCTTTATATTTCCATTTTGGTTGCTCATCATTTTTCATATAATCAAATTGAATAGAATTCTCAAATCCTTTAATCTTGCAAATATCAACATCCATCTGTTCTAGAGTTGAAAGATAACAATATTGTTTAAAGTCTTTACCAAACTGATTTTCCAGATTTCCCACTCCTGCACATGGGTCGCATACAATAAAATCTTCCATGCTATAATGTTGATTCAAAATTTCAACTTGCTTTTCAACAAAACAAGAAGGTGTATATTCTCCGCCAGTATCACGACGATATTTTTCTGAATATAATGTTGCAGAATGTTCCAGAATTTTAAGAAATTCATTTTTCTCTGGTGGACGTTTATACTTTTTCCAAAAATATTCATATTTTTCGCTATCAGAAATTGTATAGAAAACAGAACATTCCTTTCCCTCGTATAAAATACGGATTTTTTCATTTGAGTAGATTATTTCATAATGCCTTAGATTAGTACCTTCGCGGATTAACTCCTGTTCAGACTCCTCAATAAGAGCATTTTTTTCATAAACGTTTTTTTTATAGTTAGTTCCATTAAGAATATCTACAAGAAAAAGATTTATTAAATCCTGCTCGTTAAAAATATTTTCCTTAAATCTAATTTCATTTTTCCACTGATTGTAAACTACATTGAAATTGTTTTCTGTAATGTCAATTTCTACATCAAGTCCATTTTTTAACTTTTTATAAAAATCCTTTATTTCATCATTTATATAAACAGATATTTTTCCTTTGAGTCGGTCATTTATACGGTCAATGGCATCTTTTGTTGGAAGGCTTGCTTTTTCTGAATTCCAATTAATGTCATTATTATACATTACAGAATTATCAGAACAGTCTATAAGTTCAAGTATATCATTTTTTTTAATATCTTGATAAATAAGTGCTACACGATTCAATACAGATTTTTGTTTTTTATTTGTTAAAATCACTTGAGCAAGTGCCTGTCTTCGTAAAGTTTCATTTGGAATGGTGTATTTTGATTCAATATATAGAAGAATATTTTCTTTCTTATCTTTTAAAAGTACATCCACTTGATTAAGAACATCTAAATCCCATGTTCCTTTATCAAAATATTTTTCACAAAAATTTTTTTTATAATTTACTTCTTCTGATTTATCAGACATAATTTTTTTTCCTTTCTTATTTTTTTGCAAAATATGGATATCTCATTTTATTTTGAAACTTAATCTTTATTCTTCATACTTTTAGGACAAATGTCGAGTTTTAAATTTTTATTGAGGGGGTAGTACAACCCCCTCA
>CAMBMW010000064.1 GCA_945868875.1 uncultured Treponema sp. | reverse complement strand
ACTGCAATTTTTAAATTATGCGAAGACGGGTTTATAAGGCCTTTGCAGCCTGTTTGTGATATTTTAGAGGAATTTTCAGAGGCTCCTTTTAACGCAATTAATATTTCTCATCTTTTAACGCATACTTCTGGGATGTATCCTGACGGTGGGTGTTTTCCATATAATTATCCGCAGTATTGGGATTTTGCAAGCCAAACTAAAGAAGGTGAATCTTGGGTTGCAAATGCTTTGAAGGCTGGAATTTTTAATAAACCTGGAAAAGAATGGGCTTATTGTTCGTTTGGCTTTGCTCTTCTAGGTGAAATAATTCATAGAGTTACTGGAATGAATGCTGAAACTTACATCAGAAAAGTAATTTTGGAACCTTGCGGAATGACAAGTTCTGGTTTTATTAATGAATTCGGACGTGGAGAATTATCTTTGGAGTTTGCAAAAGATTTTTCTAATAGACTTTACATTCAAAACAGCGAAGATGAAAAGTTATTTGAGCAATTAAAATCTTATGTTCCTGGTAAACCCTATGACTCTTTGGATGGCGATGAAAAATTCTGGTTTTCTGTTCCTGGAACTGCAGGTGGAATGTTTTCTACTGTTGAAGATTTGAATAGATTTGGAAGAATGCTTTTGAATGGTGGAAAAAATGAAAATGGCAAGCGCGTAATGGGTCGAAAAGCTATTGAACGTATGACGATGAACTATACTGAAAAGGAAATAAAAGATAACTGCTGGGGTTCTGGTGGAAATTACAGAATGTATGCGCTAGGTCCTGACACAAGATGGAATGCTGACAGTCATTTTTCTAAAGGTTCTTTTTTTCACGAAGGTGCTGGAGCTTGCTGTATTTTAATTGATCCTGTTGAAAAAATGGTGGCAAGTTGGTTTATTCCTTGGGCAAAGGAAGGTTGGTTTCCTGAAGCTTTATTTAATGCAAGTGCTGTTATGTGGAGCGGTTTGATTTAAATATTATTGTATAAAGCAAATATTAATGAAATACCAATGCTATATAAGAAGATGAAATCGATTTACAGTTCAATCATGACAACAAAAAACGGTTCTCAGATTCCTGTTTTCCATAGTGGAAGGACAGCAGAATCAAAATATAATCCACAACTCGAAGCTCAAAGAATTGTCGATGGAATAGAAAAAAAATTTGATTTTTTTATATTGATTGGGGTTTCATCTGGAATTCTTTTGAAAAGTCTTGTTCAAGCTTTCAATGATTCTGTTTTTTTTTGTATTGAACTTAATGAAAGTGATTATTCCTTTTTATTTTCGACTGAAAATAATCTTGAAATCAGAAATTTTATAAATTATAGCAATGTTCATTTTTCTACAGTTGATGAGATTCAAAATAAATTATGCCAAATTTATTTGCCAGTAAAATATAACGATTTTAAAATTATTGAAACTCGTGGATGGAAAAATGAAAATAAGGATTTCATTCCCCAGATATACGAACGAATTCAAAAAGCCGTAAATTTTATTTCAACTGATTTTTCTACTCAAGCTCATTTTGGAAAACTTTGGATGAACAATATTTTGAATAATCTGAAACTTCTTTCTGCTCAGAATCATTGCAAATCCTATACAATTCAAAATCAAAATCTCATTCCAGACTTAAAAAAAACTGCCGTTGTTATTGCAGCAGGGACAACCCTTGACAATACAGTTCACATTTTGCAAGAAAACCGCAACTCTTTTTATATTATTTCAACAGATACTGCATTTTCTTGCCTTATCAAATACAAAATAATTCCAGATGCTGTTATTTCAATTGACGGTCAAAATATTTCTTACAATCATTTTCTTCACAATGCTGATGTCTCCAATACTTTATTTTTGTTTGACCTTACATCAAATTATAAAGCATGTAAATATCTTTACGAAAAAAACAGCAATGTTTATTATTTTACCGGAGGTCATCCTTTTTCTGTTCTTGTTCAAAATTTCTCCGATTCTTTTTTTCCAAATCTGTTTTCTGGAGCAGGAACTGTTACAATTGCCGCAACAGATTTTGCTTTTCATTGCGGTTTTGAAAACATTCAGGTTTTTGGTGCAGATTTTTCTTATCAAAATGGAAAAGCTTACGCAAAAGGTACTTATCTTGATGTTCTTTATCACAAAGATGAAAATAAGATTTGCAATGCTGAATTTCTTTATGATAAGCTAATGTTTCGAACACCATTAAGACTGATGGATGAAAAGCTTACAACTCAACTTTTACAATCCTATAAGAATTCTTTTGAAGAGTTTATTATAAAAAATAGTTATTCCATAAAATATGAAAACTCTATTTATTATCTAACACAAAATAACAAAAATAAAACAGCGGTTATTACAGATTTTTTAAAAACTCAAACTTTTGATTATAATAAATTCGTTCATTCTATTCAAAAATACTCAACACAAGAGTTACAAATACCGCTTCTTCCACTTGCAGCATATTTTAAAGTTAAAATGAAAAAAAATGATTTTTCTGAAATTCTAAATCTTGCACACTCTTACATTGTAGAGTATAATAATATAATATGAAAAACAAGTTTATCATTTTTTACACAGTATTTGCATCAGCCATTTTTGCTTTTGCTATTGCTTTTTTTGGTGTAAACATTTACAAGGAATATTCTCAAGGTCAGGCGCGAGCAAACCAAAGATATAATACATTGATTACAGATATAAAAGCCTATAATTCTATTGACAAAAATATTTCTGAAACATCATTATCAAACATAAAATCTGTTTTAAAAGACTTTAACGATTTTTCATTTATCCAGATAAAATTAAATGATAGTGAAATCTTAAAATACCCAAAAGACGTTTCGGCAGAATTAACAGTTTCTAATTTAACAAAAACTTTCAGTTCAAATTTTAATACCCAAAACGGACAGTTTGAGATTTTATGTAATTTATATCTTTTACGGCCTTCTTCTATCTATTATTATGCAAAAATATCGTTTATCATTATTTTGATAGTAACATTAATTACAATTATTTTAATTTTCTATATAAATTCTCAAGAAAAGCAGTTTTCTGCCAAAGTTTCTTCAGAAACTGATTCTGAGTTATTAAATGAAAATGACTTTGATTCAAAACTTCAACTTGATGAAAATCTTTCAGGTTCATCATCAGAGGTTGAGTCATCTTCCATTCAGCAAAATTCTGTAAATTCTATTGATTTAGATATTGATTTATCTTCAGAATCTGAACAAAACAAAAAATCTTTTGACGAAGATTCAGAACAGATTTTTGATTTAGAAAATAACACAGAAATGGATACAGAAATACAACAATCAGATTCAGAATATAGTACGTTAAATCCAGAAGATAAAAATAATGAAGATTCTCAAATTGAAAATGAAGAAAAAGAAATTCCAGCTTCATTACCCGATTACGAATCTCCTGTGATAATTGAAAGTTCTGACGTAAAAGAAAATAATGACGCTGAAAACGCTCCTGCTTCAGACAGTTCAGAATCAAATCCTTCAGGACTTTTTAATCCTGTTACTGGCTTAGGTTGGGAATCATATTTAGATACGCGCCTTGAAAATGAAATAAATCGTGCAATTTCTTCTGAAATAGATATTTCTGTTTTTATTATAAATATTCCTAATCTTGAACGTGAATCTGAAGAAAGCAAAAAAGTATCTGAGTATTTATCATTACAGTTCCAGTTCAAAGATTTGCTTTTTGAATATAAAAATGACTGTATAGTTGCTATAAAAATCAGTATGAATTTAGATGATGCATTAAATTTTGCTGATAAGATTCATGCTGAGATTATGCAAATCATTAATCAAAAAGAATGTTATATTGGAATTTCAACGCGAAGTATAAGAATTGTTTCTAGTGAAAGACTTTTAAACGAAGCATGGGCTGCTTTGGAACACGCAAAACAAGAAGAGGATTCACCAATTATAGCATTCCGGGTAGATGCTGATAAATACAGACAGTTTTTAGAGCAAAATTAATATTGGCTTTTATTCAAAACGGAAATTATTGATTATTTTTTTTCAGTGACATTTTCTGAAGATTCTTCGTTTTCTTCTTTAGCGTCATTATCAGATTTTTTGCTATTTTCACTGTTATTATTTAAATCGACTTCATAATTATCCTGATTTGCTGATTTTATTTCTTCGAGATACTTTGTTTTTGTGCTATCAAATATTTTTAGGTTTGTATTGTCTGGAAAATTTGTTTCAATCTGTTCATAAATCTTTTCTATTTCTTCTTGATTTTCTACAAATGAATCTTTTGAGGACAACAAAACTGCAAGATAGTTTTCAAGATATTTTTCATTCAAAGAATCTTCTTCCAATAATTCTTTGTATATGTCAAGTGCTTTTTTTGTATCACCTTGCATTGCATAAATGTAGGCTAAACTTGCCTTGATTGAATGATTATCTTTATCTCTTTTAAGTAATTTTTCAAACATTGGAAGTGCATTTTTCCAATCTGAAAGCAAAGCATAACATTTTGCAAGTTTATAATATGATTGCCAATAGAGATTTTTATTTTCCATTGCGAGTTTATAATATTTCGCAGCATTATTATAATCTTCAAGTTCGAAATATTTGTCTGCAATATTCGAATATTCTATATAAATATTTTGAATATGAATATTTTTTTCACCTGGAATTGGAACGGGTTTAGAAACGCAGCCACTTATCAAAAAAATGTTGATTAAAATTGAGAAAAAGCAAACTTTTGAAAATAATATTTTATTTTTCATATTTTATTACAACACATTTTTTACAGCTGTCGATTAAGGAAGAAACAGTTTTATCAATTGATTTTTGTCAAGTTTTATTCCATTAATTTGAAGTTCATCTGTTCCAATAATCACTGATTGAGAATTTGTCAGTCCAAAAGCAAGAGTTAATAAAGTTTTTCCAGCTTTTAAATATTTTTCGTTTTTGAACAAAAACCTTAAATCTAAAATATATTGATTTTCATGCTTTTCATCCTGAACAAAAACTCCACTAACCTCTTTCAGTTTTAAATCCAGTTTTGCACCCGTTAGAATCGTTAAAAAAGATTGCGGCTTATTTGCACAAAATCGAATTTCATTTTCTGCTCCATTCAGAAAATCAGCAAGATTTTTATCGATAATAGTATTAATTTCAAAATCATCTGATGGAAGCTTACTTAAGAAATCAAATCTACTCAACATTTTTGGCACATCTCTTCCTAAAATTGCAAGATTTGTAGAAGGAAAAGACATATCAATAGAAAAATTTTCATTTGATATTGAATATAAATTATATTGAGTTGCAGAATCCTGCGGAACAATTTTTGCGGAATTCCAGCCATTTTTCTTTGTGAGAATTTTCGGCATCATGTTTACAGGAATGTTTCCAGAAATAACACATTGAAAATCCATTTGATTTTTTTTGTTTGAAATTCCACAATAAACTGTGTCTATTTTGTCACAAATCATTTTCATATTTGAATCTGAAAGTGTTGGAACATAACTTTTTATTATTTTCTGAATCAAATCTGAGTCCGCTTTTGAAGGAATTGCAATGTAAAACGTACTTTCATCATCAAGAAGTTCAACTGCACTAACAGTTCTTGCAGCAGGTACTGTTTTACATCCTGCAACAAAAACTGTAATTAAACAGAAAACGAAAATAACATAAAATTTTTGAAAAATACAATTATTATGCTTTTTCAATGAATAAACTCCATTTTTTATCATCACAATCTACTTCAACGAAGTTTTGTAAACTATCTGTCCATTCAATTTCATTTGCAAGAGTTTCGTTTGCAATAAAATCTTCGAAAATTTTAAATGCCGATTGCAAATCTGAATCTCCGGAAAGTTTGATTTTAATTCTGTCTGTAACATTATATCCGTTTTCTTTTCGCTGATTTTGAATACCACGAATCAAATCACGAACATAACCTTCTTTCTTAAGTTCATCAGTTACTTTTGAATCAAGACCAACAGTCAATGTGCCATCATTCAAAACTTTCAAATCATCTTTTTCAAGTCGTTCAACAAGAACTTTTTCACTATCAAGTTCAACTTCATTTCCTGAAACTTCAATAGAAAGTTTTGTACCGTCAAGAATAGACTGAATCTGTTCAGAAGTCAATGTAGAAATAATTGTAGCAGCCTGTTTCATCAAAGGTCCAAGTTCTTTACCCAATACCTTGAAATTTGCCTTAGCCTTATATTCAACAAGTTCATCTTCGCGGTCATGGAATTCAACTTTTTTAACATTCAATTCTTCACGGATACATTCTTCCATTTCTGCAAGAACACGTTTTTCTTCAGAATTTCTTGTAACTAGAGCTACACTGGCAAGCGGCTGTCGATTTTTAAGATTAAACTGATTTCTAAGACTATGCCCCATAGAAACAGCTTTTTGAACAGTTTCCATTTTGAATTCCAGTTCTTTATTTATCCAGTCTGCATTTGGAACTGGATAATCACAAAGATGTACAGATTCCTTATCTTCAGAAGTTTTCAGATTTAAATACATCTCTTCAGTAATAAATGGAACAAAAGGAGCAGCGACCAAAGAAAGAGTTTTCAAAGCAATATACAAAGCCTCATAAGCTTCTGTTTTATCTGTATCATTTTCTGATTTCCAGAAACGACGGCGACTTCTTCGAATATACCAGTTATTTAATTCATCAATAAATTTTACAATCGGATCAATAGCAGCTGATAAATCATAAGAATCCAAAGCCTGTGAAACATCGCTAATCAATTTTTGAGTAATTGAAAGTAGCCATGCATCAAGTGGATTTGAAGGAAGTTTAGAATCAAAATAATGACCTGTTGGAGTAACTTTATCTATATTGGCATAAGTTACAAAGAAAGAATATGAATTCCACCAAGGTATAAGGATTGATTTAAGGATTTCTCGAACTCCATCATCAGAATAGCGGATTTCATCAGCCTTTACTACTGCAGAATGCATAAGGAAAAGACGAATTGCATCAGCACCAAATTTATTGATTGCTTCAACAGGGTCAGTAAAGTTACGCAAAGATTTTGACATCTTACGACCATCGCTTGCAAGAACAATTCCGTTTACAATACAATTTTTGAATGCTGGCTTATCAAAAAGATGAGAAGCTAAAATTGTAAGTGTGTAAAACCATCCTCGAGTCTGGTCAAGACCTTCAGAAATAAAATCGGCCGGGAAATGCTGTTCAAAATATTCTTTATTTTCAAATGGATAATGCTGCTGGGCATAAGGCATAGAACCACTTTCAAACCAGCAGTCAAAAACTTCAGGAATTCGTCGCATTGTTCCAGAACATTTTTTACAAGGGAAAGTGATTTTGTCTACAAACTGCTTGTGTAAATCATCTGGATAAATTCCAGAAAGCTCTTTTAATTCCTGACGACTTCCAACACAAACAGAATCTTTACATTCAGGATTATCACAACGCCAAATTGGAATTGGATTTCCCCAATATCTGTTACGACTCACAGCCCAGTCACGACTTCCTGCCAGCCATTTTCCAAAGCGGCCTTCTTTAATATGACTTGGCTGCCATGAAATCTGTGAATTTGCTTTTAAAAGACTGTCATGATGGTCAGCAACTCTAACAAACCACGAACCAATTCCTCTATAAATTAAAGGAGATCCACAACGCCAGCAATGAGGATAAGAGTGAACGATTGTATCGCGTTTTACAAGTTTTCCTTCATTTTTAAGGCGCGCCATAATATCTTTATCACAGTCTTTTACAAATCTTCCTTCATAATCAGAAACTTCTTTAGTGAACTTACATTCAGCATCAATAGGTTCAACTTCTGGTACACCTGAACCTGCAAAAACTTTATGGTCTTCTTCACCAAAAGCAGGAGCAATATGAACAATTCCAGTACCATCTTCTGTTGATACATAATCAGCATTGAACATTCGGAATGCACCTTTTTCACACTTTTGTTTTGATTTTTCAGCACAAACTTTAGCATCAGAAAGTTCTGCAAAATAAGGGAAAAGAGGTTCGTATTCTGCACCAACAAAATCTTTACCTTTTCGTGTGTAAATAATCTGATAATCATCTTCATTTTTATAATAAGCTGAAAGACGTGCCTGTGCAAAAATGTAATAATCACCGCTTGCTTTATCAAGAATCTTTACATAATCAATTTCAGGTCCCATACAAAGACCAAGGTTTGACGGCAAAGTCCATGGAGTTGTAGTCCATGCCAGGAAATAAGTGTTGCCATTTGTGATTTCTTTATCATCAATTGCATCAGGCACTTTTGTAATTTTGAAACGTACAGTTACTGTTTGATCCTGCACATCTTTATAACCTTGTGCAAGTTCATGAGTTGAAAGAACAGTAGAACAACGTGGACAATATGGAAGAATATATTTTCCTTCGTAAATTAGATTTTTATCCCACAAGGACTTTGCAACCCACCAGATTGATTCCATAAATTCTGGATTCATAGTTTTGTAATCATTGTCGAAATCAACCCAGCGTCCCATACGTGTGATGGTTTTTCTCCATTCAGAAGTATAACGCAAAACTGATGCACGACAGGCTTCATTGAATTTATCAATACCCATCTGTTCTATTTCATGTTTTGAATTTATTCCAAGTTCTTTTTCAATCAAATTTTCAATTGGAAGTCCATGACAGTCCCAGCCGAATCTTCTTTCGACTTTTTTTCCTTTCATAGTCTGATAACGGGGAATTATATCTTTAATAGTTGACGGAATAAAATGACCAAAGTGTGGAAGTCCTGTAGCAAAAGGAGGTCCATCATAAAAAACAAAATCCTCTGCCCCTTCTCTTTGGCTTATAGATTTTTTAAAAATGTCTTTTTCCTGCCAGAATTTTAAAACTTCCTCTTCCTGGAGAGGAAAATCAACTTTTGGATCAACTGGTTTGAAACTCATTTGTGTACCCCATATATTCAAGTTAAATTTTTGCCTGTTTATTCTTTGCATTTTATCACAAATGAGAATTTTATTCTATAATCATCAGAAAAATGTGTAAAAAAGGGAAATTAAAAAATTATTTCAGATCTTTTGCGCGAGGACCAAAATTCTTTTGCCTTTGACGGACTTCTTGAATTATTTTATCATCTTTTTCTATATAATCTATTAAATCCCAGTGCCAATCTAAATCATTTTCAGGAAATAAAGCTTTTGCAGGCGGTTTACGTCGTGAATTAGATGATTTTACAATCTGCATCAGGCTTTCAAAATCGTTTTTATCAGCAAGTTTTGTAAGATACGGTTCTTCATCAAGCACGATAATGGATTTGTCATTATTAAATAAAAGTTTTTTTTCAATTTTTTTGTCATTTTCTTCTATTATATAATTGATATATGGTTCAGTTGATTCATTATTTTGATTTTCTTGAATAGTAAAAGGCGGTTGAACATTTCTGATTTTTTTACTTCTTCCAGAAACACAAGAATAATTATAACCGCTTGAAAAAATATGCTTGTCAACAAAAAATGTTTTATTATCAAAATCAAGAGAAACTTTAGATTGTTCATAATCCATATCAGTAAGCCAGTAACGGATATCAAAAAATGTGTCATCTGAAAAATACAGACAGCTGATATTTTCAGGTATTTTCCAGGAAGAAACTTTAATTCCCTGGGAAACTGCATTTCCCCGATAAAATGATTTGTCATCAAAATCTTGAATATAAAAATTTAGATAAATATTTTGATTTATAACTGCAACAGGGATTTTTTGTATTTCATTTTTTGCATAGATTAAATTCATCTCAAAAGCGAGTGAATCCTCTGCAATTTTAAAACCATCAGTTTGATTTATCGGTTTAATTTCAAAATAAATTTGTTCAGCATTTTTTGAAGTTGAGCTATTGCGATTTCTTTTTTCTTTTTCATCATATTCTTTTGGTTCTGCAGTTCTATCAACATACCAGCCATAATAAGTTTTCAGGTAGACTGCTATCTGATTATTGTCTTTTGCATCATTTTTTTCTATTGCATCGTTTTTTTCTATAAAGATGTATCTGTCTTTACTTTCCCAAATTCCATAAATATCATCAGGAATCGTTTGGGAAAAACAATTTGTGAGAAGAATTAACATCGAAAGTAGAAAAATGCAATTTTTTTTCATAAACTCATCACATCAAAAAAAAAATTAAATCAAATGGTTGTGTTTGCGCCATTTGTTCTGAATTTAGAATTTCTTCGAAACTCCTTTTTTATGGAAGGTATTCGTCTTGTTTTTCGATTTGATTTTTTAGTCTCTGTGCCTGATAAATTTCATTGTTTATATCACTTAAGGCATCTACAGCTCTCTTATCAAAAGATTTATTATATAATTCTTCCATAATCTCTTTTGCAGTATTCAGGTTTCCTAATGCAAGTTGCAAAACAGCCGCATTATATCCAGCTTCAAAAAGTTCTGTTTCCCTATAGATTCGAATAAATTCATTATAACTCTCTGTAATGCAATTCTTTTTTGCCAGTTTATCAGCATTTTTCATATCAGGATTTTTTGATTTATCTTTTAACAACTTAATTGATTTATTCACCATGTAAGGCTGAAGTTCCTGCAGTATCTTTTTTGCTAAATCAATTATTTTATATTCCAAAACTGAATAAGCCGAAGGAAGTTCACTTTTTTTATCATAATAACCAGTTTCCTTTGAAATATCAGCAGATTTATATGAAATCACTATTCCAGTTGAACTGTCGACAACCTGATAAACTAATTCCAGTTTGACATTTCTTGAAAACTCAATTTTTTCTTTATACTCTGTTCGTTTTTTCTTATTACCTTCTTCATCAATATCATAATAATCAACTGGTACTTTTGTTTTGTGAATTATATCATCAATAAAAAAATTAATAACTTCGCCAGTAAGATATACATCAGCAGGATTTAAATAGTTATTTTTAATTGCACTTTGGACTTCCAATGAGTTTATAAGGGAAATATAAGGTGATTTGGAAAGTGCAGTTTCAATTTCATATTTTAATTTATCAAGACATTTTTTTTCATCTGGGCTGCATTTATTATAATCTAATAAAAATGTATCGATTATAAACGAAAATGCATCTGCAGAATTTTTAATCTGATAAGGACTGAATGGCAAAACTGCAATAGTTTTGGCACCATTTAAATCAAGTTTTGCAGGTCGTTTTACCTGAACATTTAAAGTAGTTGCACATGAAATAAAAAGGCAAACAAACAAAATGATAAAACAATATTTTATTCTTGTCATACTATTTTTTTCCTAAACATAATCTATAAAAAATCATATGAATTACTTCAAATCATTTTTTTATTAAAAGATTCATTTTTCATTTAATGTATATTTTTTTTATATTTTCATTCTATTTTCAGAGAATCATTCATCAATTTAATTTGAGTTGTTGATCTTGTATTTGTCTCTTTTTTCATTAATCTAATAATCGGATATTTTTTTAATCTTTTAAGTATTAATTATTTTTATTTTTTCATCTGGACATTTATTAAAAAAATCTATAATTCGTTCCCTTAAATCATCATTATTCTGTGCATTTAAAAACTGAGTCTGGGCATAGTGAGAAAACTTAAAATTTTTTGAAAAATATGTAAAAAATCGCTGAAGTCTTGTCTTCCAAAACTCAGGGGGCTGAAATTTTTCAATTTCATCTATAAATTGCAGTGCTATTTGTTTCATATTCACTGGTTCCAGGTCTTGTTTTTTTAGTTGTGCAAAAATCCATGGTTTTTGTACTGCAGCTGTTGATATCATCACTCCATCAACATCAGGAGCTTTAACAAGTGCATTATTAAATGAATTCCAATCATTTACTTTTCCATTTAAATACACTTTAACTTTCTGATTTTTATACCGCTCTGCTATTTTTTGACAATATTCATATCTTGGTGGTCTTGTAAGTTTTTCTTTTTTTGTTCTTGGATGTAAAGTTAGAAGTTCTACACCTTCATCAACCAGCATATCACAAAAATTGTAAAAAAAATCATCGGTAAAATCATCATTTCCTAATCTTAGTTTTACACTTAATCTTTTTCTATTTTCATGCTGACTGTTATAACTTTGAACTTGTTCTGATACACTTCGTACCATTTTTGCAGTTTCATTTTTATCTTTAAGCATCCATGCTATTCCTGCTTGATGTTTATAGATTTCAGGAGCACTACAACCCATATTTATATCTATACCAATACCTTCCAAGCTCAAAAGGATTCTTGCTGCTTCTGTCATTTTCTCTTTATCGTTACCTGTCAACTGCCAAACAACTTTTTGTGGAACAGGAGCTGGATTTATATAATACTTTTCAAATGGTCCGTTTACTAAAAGTGTTCCTGCATTTATCATTTCTGTAAAATATTCGTCACAGCCACCAAATTTTTCTATAAGTATTCTAAATGCAGGATGAGAAATTGTAGCCATAGGTCCGCATATTAATTTCATTCCTTTATTATATCAAAAAAACATTGAAATATCATCATTAAAGTAGTAAAATTATTATATAAGTTTTAATTTCGATTTTTAGATTTTAACCGTAGCAAGGATAGTAGGAGCGCCGAAGGCTGCCACTGGACTGAGCGAAGCGAAGGAAGCGGCTGTAGCGATAGCGAAACTCCGAATAGCGCGAGTTTGCAATACAAACTCGGGACGAGAAATGCTATGCATTTCTCGCTTTTTTTGCGAAGCAAAAAGCCACCCGATATAGTAAAAATCAGAAATCGAACATTAATTTTATAGCTGGGATTTATTTTTTTATCGAAAAAATTCAATAAATCTTTTTCTTTGTTTTTAAAAGGGGATATTTTATGTTTGAAAGAAAAAAATACAAGGAATTTGCAAAACAACAATTAAAAA
>CAMBMW010000063.1 GCA_945868875.1 uncultured Treponema sp. | reverse complement strand
GCTTAAAGCCTTGACTTCGCCGTTTTGAGGGGTTGTACTACCCCCTCAATAAAAATTCAAAACTCGACATTTGTCCTATTAAACTGTTATGTTTTTATAAAAAAACAACTCCTAAATCTTAAAAACATTATTTGAGTTTACATATTTTTATTAAATATTATCTGTGAGGATTCTATGAATTTAGAAAAAGGAATTAACTTTGGTGGCTGGCTTTCTCAATGCATTCATACAAAAGAACATTACGATTCTTTTATTACAAAAGATGATGTTATTAAAGTTTCAGAACTCGGTTTCGACCATATTCGTCTTCCCTTTGATTATGAAGTTATTCAAAATAAAGATGGTTCGTTTATTGAAGAAGGTTTTGCACGTCTTTATGATTTTGTACAAGAATGCAGGCAAAATAACTTAAATGTTGTTTTAGATTTACATAAAGCATGCGGTTATGATTTTAACGATGCAGGAACAGAAAAAGGAAACTCATTATTTGATTCATCTGAACTCCAGAAAATGTTTATTTCTCTTTGGGATCAAATTTCCAAAAGATTTGCAAAATGTCAAAATGTTGCGTTTGAACTGTTAAACGAAGTTGTAGAACAGAATGCCGCAGATGCCTGGAACAAATTAATTGCTCAAACGATAACTGTAATCAGAAAAAATGCTCCAAAAACTCCTGTTATTTATGGTGGAATTCAATGGAACAGTGCAAGTACATTAAAATTTCTTGCAAAACCTGTTGATGAAAATATTATCTGGACTTTTCATGAATATGAACCACTTATTTTCACACATCAAAAAGCACCTTGGGTTCCAGGAATGGATTTAAACAAACAGATTAAATATCCTGCAAAAATGTCTTATTTCAGAGAAGAATCTATTCCTCTTGGATACAAAGGAAAAGATGTTACAGACATTACAGATAATTATGATGGAAATTATATCCTGCAAAAATTAATCTCAGAAGCTGTCGAAGTTGCTAAAAAAAATAACGTAAAGCTTTATTGCGGTGAATACGGAGTTATTGACCGCGCTCCAACTACAGACACTCTTGCTTGGTTTAAAGATATTCATCAAGAGTTTACAAAATTTCACATCAATCACGCAGTTTGGACATACAAAAAAATGGATTTTGGAATTACAGATGAACACTACAAAGATATTTTTAAAGATTTAATACAACTTATGACAAAATAATTAATATCGACAAGGGATTTCAAAAAAATCTTTCAGTTTTGAATTCCCTTAAATATTTTTATTTAAAATTTATAATTATGGAAAACAAAACAGAATATCAGGCACAACTATTTGCAAATCGTCTCAAAAAGAAATATAAAGAACTCAGAAAATGGGCAAGAAAAAACAGAATCACTTGTTACAGGATTTATAATAAAGATATACCAGAAATTCCTGTCAGCCTTGATTTATATGAATTTCTCCCTTCTTTTGTTACATCACCAATTGAAGTTGCAAAATTTTTAACAGAGCAGAATGAAAAAATCTCACAAAACGATTTTAACACAGAAAAAGATATTAAATCACGTACTTTCGCAGTTTTATATCTTTATGAAAGACCTTACGAAAAACAATACGAACAGGAAGAAATCTGGCTTAATGCCATGCAAAAAGCAGCAGGTGAAGTTTTAGGAATTGAAGAAAGTCATATCATCAAAAAGATGAGAAAACATCAAAAAGGTGCAAATCAATATGAAAAGAAAGATATAAAATCGTCGGACGATAACACGTATTTTTCAGATTCAGATTTTCAGTTTGTTCAGGAACAAGGTCAAATTTTTAAAATTAATTTGTCATCTTATCTTGATAATGGGCTTTTCTTTGATCACCGTCCTCTTCGTACAATCATCAGGGATACTTCATCAAAAAAGCGTGTGTTAAATCTTTTCTGTTATACTGGAAGTTTCAGTGTTTATGCTGCACAAGGAAACGCCGCTTATGTAGAATCTGTAGATTTATCTAACACATATTTAGACTGGGCAAAACAAAATATGCAGAATAATGGTTTTTCTGATAAACAAAAATATGTATTTACGCGTTCAGACTGTATGGTTTTTCTTCAGCAAAAAGCAGTTGCTCAAAAAAAATTACTTGCCGCAACAAAACAAAATACACCAATTCCAGATGAAATCAAAAAAAATGCACAAACTTATGACATAATAATTCTGGATCCACCAACCTTCAGCAACAGCAAGAACACTTCGAATGTTTTAGATATAAATAAAGACTGGCCGCAACTTGTAAAAGATTCTTTAAATATTTTAAATCCAAACGGTGTTCTTTATTTCAGTACGAATTCTGAAAGATTGAAATTTAATATTGAACAAGTTCCAAAAATAACAGTTTCCGGCTGTGAGATACTTTGCCAGGAGATAACTGCTCAAACAATTCCAAATGATTACACATCATCAAAACCACACCGTTGCTGGAAAATCACAGTCATACCAAAACTTTCATAATAAAAATGGCAAAAAAAAGACACGCTCTAAACGGCGTGCCTTTTTTTTCAAGTAAAAAACTTATTTATTGTCTGCTTTAATACCATAACGTTTGTTGAAACGATCAATACGACCTGCTGTATCAACAAGTTTCTGTTTTCCAGTAAAGAATGGGTGGCAAGCAGAACAAATTTCAACATTGATATTTTCTACAGTTGATTTTGTTTCGATTACATTACCACAAAGACAAGTAATTTTTGTAAGTTTGTAATTTGGGTGAATTCCCTTTTTCATAATAACTCCTGTTTCTTGCCCGATATTAAAGAAAGCCCGGTAACCACTAGCTTGCATTAGAATGCTTCTATCATTCCGTCCCCGTTAACAATCAAATTAACACCACAAGACATAAATAATAAATTATTTTATCAAAAATTGTCTATTTATTCAATAGAAAATCCAAGAATCCAAGAAAATATATAATCCTACAAAATCACAGATTAAAAAGTGATATTAAAAAACTATTTCACATAAAATACAGGAAAATCAATCCGCCATTCGATAAATAAATAAGTAATCTGATTCCTTTTTGAATCATTGAATATCAGAATTTTCTTCTATAAGATATTTTACGTAATTTTACATTAATCTTAAAATTAAAGTTCCAAAAAGATTTTTTTTCCTTTATACTTAAAATTATGAAAAAGTTAATATTATATTTCACAATTGGAGTTATATTAATTATGAATAGTTGTAAAACAAATGACAATCAAGCAACTGGTTCTGATATTTCAGCAAAGCTTACTGAAATGCAGAAATTTATGGCAGAGAAAGCAATTAAAATGCCTACAGAAAACAATCCTGTAATTGCCTACAAATTTGGTGCAGACCCTGCAGTTCTTGTTTACAAAGATACAGTATATCTTTATGCAACAAACGACATGCAGCAGTTTGAGTTTTCTAAAGGAAAAATCGAAAATAATTATGACAAAATTTCTTCGCTCAATGTTTTTTCTTCAAAAGATTTAGTAAACTGGACAAATCACGGAGAAATTCAGGTAGCAGGAAAATCAAATCCAAAGGCAGCAGCAAAATGGGCAAATAATTCATGGGCACCAGCTGTTGCATGGAAAAATATTAACGGAAAAGATAAGTTTTTTATTTATTTTGCTGACAATGGAAGTGGCATTGGAGTTTTAGTTGGAGATTCTCCAATTGGACCTTTTGTTGATCCACTTAAAAAACAATTGATTTCACGTCAAACACCAAAATGTGCAGATGTAAACTGGCTTTTTGACCCTGCAGTTTTTGTAGATGACGACGGAAGAGCTTACATTTATTTTGGCGGAGGACACAATCCAGACAACGCTGCTAACCCAAAAACAGCACGTTGCGTTGAACTTGGCGATGACATGATAAGCATAAAAGATGAACCTCAGGTGATGGATCCACCTTTCTTGTTTGAAGATTCTGGAATTCATAAATATAAAGATACATATTATTATACATATTGTACTAACTGGGTTGATAGAAAAGATTATGATACTGATATCCCTGTTGCTGTAATAGGATATATGACATCAAAAAATCCACTTGGACCTTTTGAGTATAAAGGCTGGACACTTCCAAATCCAGGAGAAGCACCTCTTTTTGCTGGCGGAAATAACCATCACTGGGTTTTTAATTTTAAAGACAGATGGTACATTGCTTATCATGCACCAACTATTGAAAAAACTCTTAAAACAGAAAAAAAAGGTTACAGAAATCTTTTTATAGATGAATTTAAGATTAATGAGGACTTATCTCTTCCTCATCAAAGAATCACAAAAGAAGGTGTTAAACAAGTTCAAAATTTTAATCCTGGCAATGAAATTCCTGCCGCAACTTTTGCTTACTCTGGAAATGTTGGTGTTTCAAATGATAATACTCTCATTAGTGTAAAAGATGGCGGATATGTTTGCATAAAATCTGTTCAATTTCCATCTGAAAACTGTGAAATCACAGTAAAATACACACCAGTCAATGATAAAAAAGAGTTGATTTTAAAAACCGGAAGCTTTGGTGCAAACGGAACAGAGATTGGAAAAGTTAAACTTTCTTCAAAAGGTGTTTCAGAAGCAAAACTTACAATTTCAAAAGATGCACTCACATCAGATTTATTTTTGGTATTACCTGAAAACTGTGAACTTATCAGCTGGCAGATAAAATAAAAAATCTTTGAATCTGTCATTCAAAAAATCAAAATACGTCGAGTCAAGGCACGCTAACGCTTAAAGCCTTGACTTCGCCGTTTTGAGGGGTTGTACTACCCCCTCAATAAAAAAAAGGAAATGAAAACAAATTTTTATTCTGTTTTCATTTCCTTTTTTTTATATCAAGAGGATTAATAGATTAATCTAAAGCTGCAGTTCCTGCATTCATACTTGCAAGAAATGCTTCATTAGTTTTACTTTTTTTCATTCTATCAAGAATAAGTTCTGTAACTTCAACATCTTCCATAGGATTTAAAACCTTACGTAAAATCCAGATTTTTTGAAGTTCTTGTTCTGTAAGCAAAAGTTCTTCTTTTCTTGTGCCAGATTTTTTAATATTGATTGCAGGGAAAAGTCTTCTTTCTGCAAGTTTTCTGTCTAAATTAATTTCGCTATTTCCAGTTCCTTTAAATTCTTCAAAAATAACTTCATCCATGCGACTACCAGTTTCGATAAGTGCAGTTGAAATTATTGTCAAAGAACCTCCCTCTTCAACATTTCGGGCAGCACCAAAAAATCTTTTTGGTTTGAAAAGTGCATTTGAATCAACACCACCAGATAAAACTTTTCCAGATGTTTGAACTGTCTGATTATATGCACGTGCTAAACGAGTAATTGAATCCAACAAAATTACAACATCACGTTTATGTTCCACAAGTCGTTTAGCTTTTTCCAAAACCATTTCAGCAACCTGAACATGACGAGTAGCCTGCTCATCAAAAGTAGAAGAAATTACTTCTCCTTTTATTGCACGCTCCATTTCAGTTACTTCTTCAGGACGTTCATCAATAAGAAGAACAATTAGAAAAACTTCGGGATTATTTGTCGTAATAGCATTTGCAATCTTCTGCATCAGGATTGTTTTTCCGGCTTTTGGTGGAGCAACAATTAAAAGACGCTGACCTTTACCAATTGGAGCAAACAAATCTACAATTCGTGTAGAAACTTCAGTCGAAACAGTTTCCAAACGTAATTTTTCATCAGGATATAAAGGAGTTAAATTTTCGAATGGAATTCTAGTTTGAGCAATTCGAGGTTCATCATAATTTACTGTTTCAATGCGCAAAAGTGCAAAAAATCTTTCACCTTCTTTTGGAGAACGTGTCTGACCGTAAACTGTATCTCCAGTTTTTAAATTAAAAAGCCTGATTTGACTTGGAGATATGTAAATGTCATCAGGACCTGGCAAATAACTGTTTTGAGGTGAACGCAAAAAACCGTAACCATCTGGCAAGATTTCCAAAGCTCCAGAAGCAAAAATAATTCCACCGCGTTCAGTGTGCTTCTTTAAGATAACAAAAATCAAATCCTGCTTTTTCATAGGAGCTAAGTCATCAGCAGTGAAATCATATTGCTGCGCAATCTCCCTGAGTTCAGGCATTGATTTTATAGTTAACTCATTTATTACAAGTCTTGGTTTGTTTGCAATATCTTCTGCAGATTCATTAATCGAATTATTTTCCTGATTATCAGTATTCTGTGATGGATAACTTGATTTTGCACCGTAAGGTCTTTTTTGTTGTCTTGGATTTCTAGTAAACTTTGGATTTGAATGTTTGTTTGAATTGTGTTCAAAATGTGTTTCTGATGAATTTGGAGTCTGATGATTTTCATTCTCAATTGTTTTCTTTGAAAAATCATCACTTTTTTTGACAACTCTTCGTTTTTTTACAACAACCTTTACTTCACTGTTATTTTCTGTTTTATCTGATTCACCATCAGATTCATTCACTTTATCTGAATTTTCCTGCTCTTCATTCAGTTCTACTAATTGATTGTTAATTAAGTTTTGTTCTGAACTTTCATTCTGATTTTCTGTTTGAAAGTCTTCCTGATTTCCTTGATTTGGTTGTTCCCTCACAGTTTCATCAGTTGAACCAAAATCAAATTCTGCCTGTTCCATTTCGGCATTTTCCTGATTAACATTAGCATCAGAGCCTCGACGTTTTCGTAATGCAGCCATTAAAAAAAATCTCCATAATATAAATTATTTAAAAAAAATAGATTAGTCATAAAAAAAATAAAAAAATTTTCTTGATTTAACAAAAAAGGAATAAAAAAATAAAAAATTGATAATTTTTAACTATGATAATTTATAATAAAATGTTTTTTCAAAAAAGTCAATATGGGTATATATGGGTAATCTACATCACCCATAATATCTAATTTTCACATTATTTTACAACATCAGAATGAATCACCATAGCCTGTTTATATTCACTTGAAGCTACAGAAAATAAATCTACTTCAGGTTCTTTTTCAATCATACTTACTTCGCCTGAAAAATCAACGTTATTTGCAATGCGAATTCTGGAAGTTTTAATATTTCCTTCAACAACACTTCCAGAACAGATTTCTACCCTTTCTCCTGCATTCATATCACCTTTTACGTTTCCACAAATCACAATAGAATTTGCATCAATTGTTTCTACAGTGCATTCTGCATTTTTATCTATAGTTAAATCGCCAGTGGGTGCTGTAATTTTTCCATTAAACTTTCCTGTGATTATCAATCTGTCTTTGAATTCCAATATTCCATCAAATTCTGTTTCTGTACCAAACACTGTAATATTTCTCTTTCCTATCGCATTTTTTTCTGACATATTTATTTCCCATAAAAAGTCAAGAAGATTGTTTCAACAATCGATTGACTTTTTACACTGTTCCGTAATGTAATGAGGAACAGCAGTTAAATAATAAGTTTGCAACGCAAACTTTAGGTAAGATAAAGCCGCGCTATTTTAGCGGTTTTATCTTACACTCCTTTACAAACTCCGCGTTAACGGCAAGCCAAGATGGCGAGTATCCAAGTTTATGAAGTGCAGAGCTCGAAATAAACTTGGTGATAAAAATTATACGGACGTAATTTTTATCACACCTCCTTAATAATCAAGTTCGCAACGCAGATTTTAGCTAAGTTTAATGCCACGCTATTTCAGCTGCCTTTATATAACACTTATGTTTAATCTCTATGATTATTTATTTGCAAACCTTTTTTATTATAACGCTAAACAATTTGATTATCAATATTAATAAAATAGAAAAAACTTCAATTTTTCCAGCATAATCGCCGAATCTTGAGTAAACAGAGAGCGTAAAATCTTTTAACAAAGGAATTTTACCAATGACGTATGATTCACAAAATGCAGGAGCCTTTGCAATCACTTTTCCATATTCATTGATAATACAAGTTTGACCGCTTGAAGTACTTCTAACAGACGGCACTTTGTTTTCAACACTTCTAAAAACCGCCATACTTAAATGCAGAGTTTGACAGACAGAACTTTTTGACCATGCATCATTACTTAAATTAAAAAAAGCTCTTGCTCCATTTTTTACAAACTTTCTGCAGTCATCACCAAAAGTATCTTCAAAGCAAACAGGAGTGGAAAAATTCAAATTTTTATTGTAAAAAACTTTATACTCAACTCCTTTTTCCCACATCTGAGTATCACCATTCAAAAGTCTTTTATAAAACTTTGGGAATTTTTCTTTAAATGGAAAATATTCAGTAAACGGAACCAGATGTATTTTTGAATAAACCTCTGGTTGTGGTGGAATTACATTTTTTTGAGGCTCAAAAACGAAAACACTGTTATATCTGTCAATATTTCCAGTCGAATTTTTTTGTTCATAGGAATTTCCAATAACAAAAACAGCCTCTTTTTCATTTATAAATTTCAATAAAGATAGTATCACTTCCTGCCTTTTTTTATCCTTCCCACCTTGATAATGGGTTAAAACAGGAGGAACAACAGCAGTTTCCGGCCAAATCACAAAATCTATCTTATCATAAAAGTCAAAAGTTTCTTCAGTCAGATTTTTGAGATTTTTGATATTTTTCGAATACTCTGCTAATCCATTTTTCCAGGGATCTTCATTATTCTGAACGGCAACTACATTCACATAATTATAATTTTGTGCATTTTTTTTATGATTATTAATTGTATAAAAACCAAAAATATATGAAATGCACATTAAAAACAGCCAAACTGCTGAACAAATATAATATTTTTTCCAGCTTAATTTTTTCTCATTCTTTTCGTTTTCAATAAAATTATTTATATGAAAATTTTTATTTTTATTTGGAATGAATTGATTTTTAAAGTCAATTTTGTTTCTATTTTTATAATTTATATATGCCCCAAAAATAAAAGAAGACGGAAATATTATCAGAAAATTTAGTCCAAAAACACCTGTTATCTGACAAATCTGTATTAAATAAAGATTTGTCCATTGTGTATAAGAGGAAACTCCATAACTAAATCCGCAAAAACCTAAAGTCTTTAAATATTCAAATGCACACAAAAAAATACAAGAAACAATCCAAAAATAAACCAAGAAAGATTTTTGAATTACTTTCAGAATAACAAAAACAAGAGAAAAAATCAAAAAATAAACAATGCTGATTATATATAAAGTAAGAGGATGAAAATTTTTTAACCAGAAAGCAAATAGTCCATACGATAATGCACCATAAAATCCACCCCAAAGAAAAACCGTTTTTAAAGAAGATTTTTCAACAAGAACTAATACTGGCAGATAGATAAAATATCCAAAAAAACCAAGTCCATTTTCAAATAATTGATTTGGATGTGAAAGAAAAAAAACTAAAACAGAAATAATGAGTAATAGGACTTTATTTAATATAGAAAAAATAGTTTTCATTTACTATTCAGACTATTCAGGTAATTCAAGTTTTTTTAGATTTTCCTTTAACTCAATTCCTGGTTTGAAGGACACAACATAATGAGGTTTTGTTTCAACTTTCTCTCCATTTTTTGGGTTTCTGGCATTCTTTTTTCCTTTACGAATTTTAACTTCAAAAGTGCCAAACCCTCTAATTTCCAAACTAGAACCTTCACTTAAAATTTCTTTAACACCATCTAAAACAGTATCTACCAGATGAGTAATTTCATCTTTCTCCATCTTAATTTCTGAAGTTAAAACATTTACTAAATCTTTTTTTAATTTTTTCATTATATTTACCTCAAAAGTCAAAAAAAAACCAGTTGAAGTTCTCTCCAACTGGATTCCAAAAAGCATTTTCTATATGTTATTTTGCTGCGAAAGTAACATTGAAAAGTTTCATCATTCTTGACTTTTTGCGTGATACAGCATTGCGAGTCAAAACTCCTTTGCTACGAGCACTGTCAAGTTCTTTCTGAAGTTTCTTATATTTTTCTTCAGCAAGTTTCTGATCTTTTGCGTGAACAGCTTCTACAAACTGTTTTGCGTAAGTTTTGCATGTGCTTTTAATAGCTTTATTATGAAGTCTGCGAACTTCGCTTTGAGCGTATCTTTTCTCTGCAGATGTCTTTTTTCCTGCCAATTGGAGACCCCCAAAAAATTAGTTAACTTGAATTATATTATCAGATTATAGTCTTTATGTCAATTATGAATTAAATTATTTCAATTATTTATTTTTCGATTATTGACATTATTGTAATATCTGTGTAATATATTTGATACGAATATTCGATTGGAGGCACATAATGGCTGGAGCTAGTAAAAACTCTCGTACAACTGTTGCAACACAAAAATTCATTTGCCCTGACTGTGGTGGCGAAATCATAATGAAAACAATGATTGAAAATGGCAGACTTAAAAATCAGGCAGAATGCCAGAAATGTAAACGTGTTGAAAGAAGACCTAAGGATTTTAAATAATCTTAATCTTTAGTCATAAAAAGTCCAAATGGAATCATGAACCATTTGGACTTTTTTGTTTTTAAAACTAGATAACTGAATAAAAATGCTTACCAGAATTTATCGTACTTGAGCAGGAAGTTTTCTCCATTTTTCAATCTGAGTTTGAATTAAAACTCTTGCCTTTTCAAGGATTTCATTGCAATCTTCTTTTGTTTTTGGACAGTCAAAAATTTTTAAAACATTTACTCGATAAGAACCACATTTAAGTTTTGTAAATATTCTTCGTAAATCACGAAGCTGGTATCCACCATCCAACGCACAAACAACAACAGGCAATCCAGTGGATTCTGTCAATTTTCTAAATCCAGCTGAATAAAATTTTCCAACATTTCCATCTTTTGTTCTTGAGCCTTCTGGAAAAAGAATAGGAATCTGTTTTCTCTGTACAACTTTTTTTCCAAACTCTTCAACATAACGCATTGCTTCCATTGGTTTTGCTTTTCTTGGCACAAGACAATGTTCCTGCACGCGAAGCATTTCAGAAACAAGTGGAATATGACGCCCCAAAGTATCCTTTGCAACAAAACGAACAGGTTTTCCATGAAAAAATTTCATAAAAAGAGGAATATCAAGAAGACTCTGATGATTTGAAATTACAATAAAATTTTCTGGCAGGTCTTTTTTTGTTTCATTATATCCCCAGAAATTAAAGTTTCTGTATTTTTTTAGAATTGCAAAAAGACGAGGCGCGCAAACATTTACAATATAATCAGATATTTTCAGACTTATTTTTTTTGAAACAGGATATGCAAAAATATTAGCTATAGCAGGCCACATAACCATAAAAACCAAACACAACAAAGTTAGTAAACTGTACATATTATCCTCTCAATATTAAATAATGCAGAAAACGCTTTTCAAGAATTGTAAATTACATTTTATTTATTTTATACCCAAACTTTCAAAAAATCTATTATTTTTTTATTTTTTTTAATAATTATTTTATCTTTAATTTTCATATCATAGTCAGTCAAAAATAAACGAATTTACTTTTTTAGCAATATTATTAAGAGGTTCATACATTTTTTTACAATCTGGAACATTTGCTAAAAAAATTGAACCATATTTCTTTTCAAAAATACGCCTATCCAGAACGACGACACAACCTTTATCATCACTACGACGAATCAATCTTCCGATTCCCTGTCGGAATTTTATAACTGCTTCCGGAACACTCAGTTCCATAAAAGAATTACCTCCTCTTTTTGTAATTGCTTCAGAGCGTGCTACAAAAACAGGGTCATTTGGTACGATAAATGGCAGTTTTACAATAATAACTTGAGAAAGTGATTCACCTGGAATGTCAACTCCCTGCCAAAAAGAATCGGTAGCAAAAAGAACACTTTCACTTTCGTTTTTAAAAGCATCAAGAAGTTTGGCATTATCATCATCACCTTGTTTCATAATGCGCCCTTCAAAACCTTTTAACATTGATTTCACTGTTGAATATGCACTTTTTAATGATTCATAAGATGTAAAAAGTACGAGAGTTCTTCCCTGTGCTGCATTTATTAGTTGAGTTACTGCCATTTCTATGTACTGCTGATATTCGCTAGCTTCAGGAAAAGGAGCATCATTTGGCACAGCAAAAAGCATATTTTTATGATATGGAAAAGGAGACGGATATTCACCACAAAGAATTCTTTCTTCGCCACAATAAACAAGACCATTTCTTCTGATCCAGAAATTATAATCACGACCGGTTTTAAGCGTTGCTGACGTACAAATCACACTTTCCATCTGTTCAAAAACACCATCATTCATTAGATGAGAAATATCAAGGGGAGTTTCAATAAAATTAACATACCAGGAATCCTGTCCGTCATGAATCATATCAGAAGGAAGTCGTTTTTTTTGAATCCAAAAAACTTCATCTTTTTTTTCATCCCAGACAGAAAAATTTTTTAGAATCAAAAGATGGTTTTCCAGTCGTCGTAAAATGATTTTTGATTCCCAGTAAAACGGAACATCTCTGTCATCTTCATCAATTCCTTCCATAATAATGCGCACAAGGTCACAGAATTCACCAAGACTTGACGAAAGATTTCCTAAAGCGACTAAAAGAGGACCAGAATTTCTGGCAGTTCCTTCAAAAAGACGCATAGTATATTCATTTTGAAGCAAATCACCAGCTGCAATCTCAACATTTAGAAGTGCATTTTTTATTTTTGTAGTAATTTCATAAGCAAGTCCTGCTTTCTCTTCATTTGAAGACAGAATTGCAAGACTGCAAAGATGTCCTGATTCAGAATTTTTTCTTTTTCTGTACATTTGATTTAAAAGTTTATTTATTTTAAATCTATTCACAGTTTCACTGAAAAAACTAGTTGCTGCAGATTCAATTCCATGAGCCTCATCAAAAACAATATGTTTATATGGAGGTAAAACAGCTGCATCTTCATAACCTG
>CAMBMW010000062.1 GCA_945868875.1 uncultured Treponema sp. | reverse complement strand
AGCGAGCTGTGAAAGGCGACTGGGTGACTGAAATTTTGCTAAAAATTTTTAAAAAAATACCGAAAATTTATATATGGAAATTATAAGTTTTGTTCAGGGAAATAGAAAAAGTAGAAGAGCGAGATTATTTTCGGGTTTTGATTTTAGTAAATTTGATTTTAATAGAGAAAAAAGGTATCAAACATTAACTTATCAGCCTTTTGCCCCTAGTTTAAAGACTTTTGCACCTCAAAAAGTAAAAAAATCTGTGAATGTCAAAAGCATTTGCAAAATTATTGGAAGTACGCTAACGGATTTTTTTGAATTTTTGAAAAATAACGTTAAAACTGTGTTTATTTCGTTTGTAGCCGCTGTTTTAACTGTTACAGTTTTGTTTTTTGCGTTTAAGTTTTTTGAGTACAAGATTAATTTTACAAATCCTCTTGAGTTGCAAAACGAATCTTTTGATATTGAAAATCTGAACAAACTTATGAAAAACTTTGCGCTTGAAGGTGTTTTGAATGTTGATGAGTCTGGAAATCTTTTGGATTCGGAAAATTCTTTGGATATAGCTAAACATTTTACTGAGCCGGTAAGTTTTAAAAATTATACGGTGCGTTCTGGCGACACTATCAGTGGTATTGCAAAAAAATTTGGTCTTGGAAATATTTCTACTTTGATTTCAGTGAATGATATTGGAAATGTGCGTCAGCTTGCTGCGGGTCAAAAATTAAAAATTCCTTCGATTGACGGGGTGATTTATTCTGTAAAAAGCGGCGATTCTTTGAATTCAATTGTTTCAAAATATGGAATTTCATTGGAAACTCTTGTGGATGTAAACGAGCTTTCTTCAGAAGTTTTACAAAAAGGTCAGCAACTGTTTATTCCTGGTGTGGGGCTTGATAAACAGACGTTACAGAATGCAATGGGTGATATGTTCAAAATGCCTATTTCTGCTAAATTCCGCTGGAGTTCACCTTATGGTTCTAGAATTGATCCTATTGCTGGTGTAAAATCTTTTCATACTGGTGTGGATATGGCTTGTCCAACTGGTACTCCGATTTATGCTTCCATGAGTGGAAAAGTTATAACTGCAGGAATCAATCGTGTTTATGGAAATTATGTGATTATTGACCATGGAAATGGATACCAGACTTTGTACGCTCATATGTCAAAAATTATTGCAACTAAAGGGCAGTGGGTGAGTCAGGGAACTAGAATAGGACTTGTTGGTTCTACAGGTTATTCAACGGGACCACATCTGCATTTTACTGTTTATAAGAATGGAAAACTTGTAAATCCTATGAGTGTGTTAAAATGATTTTTTGAGAGGAAGGATAAAACTGTTTTTTAAGTTCAAGAACTCCGTGATAAGCTGTAACAGAGTGTAAAGTTCTGCTCTTGATTCGAATTCTTCTCTTGTCTGTGGTAATGGTTTTTCTTTCATCTGCATTTTGATGATATCAAGTTCATGCAAAAGAGAGCTGCAGTCGTTTTGTATGTGATATTCCCGTGCTGTTTTTTTCAGAAAATCGCTAATCATTTTCGCGGTAAAGGGCGGTGTATGGATATTTTTGACGCGTTTGTACATTTCATAAAGAATTTGAATTTGGTTTTCCCGCATATTGATATAGTTTAAGTCAAAAAATTCAGGTTTAAACTGATTTTTGGAATTTTCAAAAGCGAGTGATTTTGCTTCAAAAAGAATTTCATGAATATTTTCAAAACAGCTTCCGTCATAATTTTGCAATTTATCATCAGTGATGCGTTGTGCCATTCTGTTTAAAACATTCTTGATTTCATTATCAAGCCGAGTTTTGAGTTTGTCTATTTGAAACTGTTTTTTGTGAAGGTGAAGGTTTACAAGAATTCCAAAAGTTACTCCAATCAGAAAGATAAAGATTTCGTTTAAAACAGTTGATATATCCATTTTGCCAAATGTGAGAAAATGCGAAATCAAAACGGAATTCATCACAATGGAAGAAAACCATTTAAAATACTGGCAGATGAATATGTAAAAAACAAGATAGATAAAATAGGCGGTCAGGGTAATGCCAAACATTTTGAAACAGAGAAAACTGATGAAAAGAGCTGTCAGAAAACCTGCCAATCTGGAAAAAGCGGTGTGAAAAGTTTCTTTTTTTGACGGCATAATAGAAAGCATGGCAACAATTCCAGCGGAAACTGCGAAATCCAGATTAAATAACGAAGCAACGCATATTGAACTGATTCCTGCAAAAATCATTTTAAGAGAATTTAAAATCATCAAAGAATATCGTTTATCTATCATATTGGTTAAAATCCTTCACAGCGCATTTTTGTACAAACTTTGGCCTTGCGGCATCCGAAAAATAAATGTCCTTTTCCCTGTGTCACACTTCCTTGCGCAAACTTTTCTGTTAATTTTTTATATTGCATTTGTTCTACCCTGCGTTTGCTCTTTCTGAGTTTGTGCTGAATGAGTTTGTCCTGTCTGTTTCAGTTGAAATTGAAGTTCTGACTATATAATAATTTTTTTTTCTGTTATAATCAAGAAAAGCGATGAAGTTGTTTTGAGTTATTTTTTTGAAGGATAAAATATGGATGATTTTTTGATTGCAACCGAGAGGCAGATGAAAGATAGAAAACTTGAACAGGTTGATTTTGTCTTTGTGAGTGGAGACGGTTATGTTGACCATCCAAGTTTTGCGGCGGCACTTTTAGGAAGACTTTTGGAGCAAAATGGTTATTCAGTTGCTATTCTTGCTCAGCCTGATTGGAAAAATCCAGAAAACTTTAAGATTTTTGGAAAACCAAAACTTGCTTTTTTAGTTTCTGCTGGTGCGATGGACAGTATGGTTAGTAATTATACGGCAAATAATAAACCTCGTTCTTGTGATGTATATGCACACGGTGGCGTAAAAGGTCATCGTCCTGACAGGGCTACTCAAACTTATACAGGAGCAATCAGGCAAGCTTACAAAGGTGTGAATGTTATAATTGGTGGAATAGAAGCAAGTTTGAGAAGAATGTCCCATTATGATTATTGGAGTAATACTGTAAAAAAATCGATTCTTTTGGATAGTAAGGCAGATTTGTTGATTTATGGGATGGGAGAAAATGCACTTTTGGAGATTGCATCTCAGCTTAAATCTGGAAAAAGTGCCAGAGAAATTCGTGATGTGCGAGGTACGTGCTGGTATACTGGAAAAAAAGAGGAAATAGAAGAATTTGTCAAAAGTTTTGAAAATCAACCTGAAACAAAACGCCCGATTTTTCTACCTGCTTATGAAAAAATAAAAGCGGACAATCCTCAAAGTAAGGAACTTTTTGCTCAAAGTTTTTTGATTCAGGAGCAGAACACTGATGCTATAAATGCTCAAATCTTAATCGAGCAGGCAGATTCAAGATTTGTAGTGCAAAATCCACCTGCATTTCCACTTTCGACACAACAGATGGATATGATTTATGAAATGCCTTTTACAAGAAGATGGCATCCGATGTATGACAAACCGGCAGAAAATGGAAAAAACGGTATTCCAGCGCTGCAGGAAGTAAAATTCAGCCTTACAAGTTGCCGCGGTTGTTTTGGAGCCTGCAGTTTTTGTGCAATAACATTTCATCAGGGGCGCAGAATTCAAGTGCGTTCTCATGAAAATATCCTGCAGGAAGCTGTAAAAATGACTGAGGATAAAGATTTTAAAGGATATATTCACGATGTTGGAGGTCCCACTGCAAATTTCCGTCAGGATGCATGCAAAAATCAAAAAGTATCTGGAGCCTGCAAAAACAAGGATTGTCTTGGTACAAACCCCTGCAAGAATCTTGAAGTTTCCCACACAGATTATGTTGAACTTTTACAAAAACTCAGAAATCTTCCAAAAGTTAAAAAAGTTTTTATCCGTTCGGGAATTCGTTTTGATTATCTGATGATGGATAAAGACAAAGCTTTTTTCAGGGAACTTTGTGAACATCACATAAGCGGGCAATTGAAAGTTGCTCCAGAAAATGTTGATGACAACGTCCTTCGATTGATGCGCAAATCTACCCATCAAGTTTATGAAGAATTTTCAGAGGAATACAAAAAAATGAACGAAAAAATGGGCAAAAAACAATATTTAGTTCCATATTATATTGCAGGACATCCAGGAGCAGATTTGAATTCCGCTTTGCAGACAGCTCTTTACCTTAAAAAAACAGGATTTGTGCCGGAACAAATACAGGATTTTTATCCAACTCCCGGAAGTCTTGCAACCTGTATGTATTGGACAGAATTAAATCCCCGCAATAAAATGTCGGACGGATCCTTTGAAAAAGTGTACGTATCAAAAAAAGCACGCGAACGTCGCCTCCATCGCGCACTTTTACAATTTAATCACAAGGAAAACATTCCGCTTGTCAAAGAAGCTTTGCGTCTGCTTCACAAAGAAGATTTATTTAAAATTTTGTATAAGAAAAATTAATCTTTTTTATTTTTTCTTTCAATCATACTTCCGATTGTTCTTGTGCCACCGATGTTGATTATTGCACCGAGTTCTACCCCATAAGCCATGCCTGTGACTGCATCATAACTTAAATTTAAAGTGAGGTTTATAAAATCCCATGCTACGCCAGTTCTTAAATTCATGAAGAAAGCAGGGTAAAGTTTTGTAAGAAGCATCTTGTTACCAACATTACCGCTCCATATTCCAGAAAAACCAATTCCTAATCCAAACTCACCAAACACTTCGAAACTGTTTTTCAGAGGATATATACAGGCACCAATCGGAGCATAAAGTTTAAAGCCAACTAAGAATGGCGAATTCATCTGTTCGCCAATAGAATCATAATATTTGTATGGAAAATCTGAGGAAGGAAAACTAAAATCGAGTTCTAATGTTCCTCCAAAGTAAAAAGGTCTCAATAAATCATAATTTTTGTATCCCATCGGAAGAATGAGCGATAAAGGGAATAAACCTTCTGATTTGCAGACTCCAAAGTTGAACATAAGACCATGTCCGTCTTTAAAAAGAGTTTTGATGTTTTCATCATTGTACTCTTTGATGGATTTCCACTTATCCATTACTTTTTTGTTTTTATCGTCTTTTTCTTTACTTTTTTCATCATTTTGTTTAGTATCTGTTTTTTCTTCAGTTTTAACCTTTTTTTGATTTTCGTTATTCTGTTTATTTTGTGTTTTTGTATTTTTAACTGAAGATTGATTTTCAATTTCGTTATCAGATTCTACAGTCTTTGCCAGACTAGTTGTATTCTCACTATTTGGATTCTCAGTGTTAATAACTCCTGTTGAGGCACGGCCACTTCCAGCAACTCCTGCAGAACTATTTCCATCACCAGAATTTCCAAGACTGCTGTTTTCACTTCCACCTGCTGAAGTTCCGTTCCCTCTAGAAACGCTAATAGTACCGGCATTTCCTGCAGATTCGTTTACTCCAGAAATGTTTCTTTCAATGTTATTTTCACTTCCACCACCTGTGGTTATAACGTATGTTTGTTTTTGTGAAAGAGGAGTATAATCAGACTCTTTTAAATTTGCAGTTTCATTGGAATAGTATATTTTCCCAGAATTTTCAGCAGGATTTTCAGCAGTTGATGGAAACTCTTCCTGCTCTTTGAAAGGAATAATTGCAACCTGTTCGTCAGGTGTTTTTCTTTCATTCATGGAAAAATAATGCGCGTCATCGTCTTTTTCCTGCGTTCTTGTTATATATTCAGCATTATTGTCCTGTACAAAGTTTTTAATATTGTCGTTATTGAATTCGGTTACATTATCATTTTTAGTCAATTCTAATTGATAACTTATAGGTAATTCTTTTATAGAAGGAGCAATTGAGTTTTGTGCATAAAGTATATCTGAGACTTTTGTAGTGTAAAGAGAATTGTTTGTTTTTATAAGTATTTTTTTTGAATCATTACTGAATGAAATATCCTGTATGTTTGATGAAGTGATTTTTGGCGAGTAGCCGTATTGTTTTCCATCAGCAATGGAATAAAAGTTCAAAATACCTTTGTCATCGTAAATAACCAGATTTTCATTTTCTGGGGAAATAGAAAAACCAGAAATATTATTGGCATTGGTGAATGTTTTGAGTTTTTGTCCTGAACTTGAAAAGAGTGAAACTGTTTTATTTGAATCACAGTACAGGAATTTATCATCATCCAAAAACTTAATGTCTTTACAAAAGGCATTATGAGGAATTTTAAAGATAACAGAATCATTATTTATATCATAAATGAATGCATTGTCATCATAACCGATACAGGCAAGCTTATCCTGGTTTTTATTAATATCAACTACTTTTAGAGCAACAGGAGTTACAATTTCTTTTATTTGAATCTGTGAAGATGCGTTTTTCTGTGTGTTTAATATTACTTTATCATTGCTGATTGAAACAGTTACATCTGGAAAAACTTTTTTTGAATTAACAGAGGAAAACAGATTCTCTTTCAGTTTACTATCTGTAGTAAAACTATCTTTAAGCGATAAAGTGGAAAAATCTCTGACATATATTTTACCGTTAGTAGTATAAGAAAAATTTTCTCCTTTTTCATCCCATTGTTGTGATGTAATCGGATAGGGAGATTTAATCACAGGAATTGTGATTTCGTTTTCCTGTGCTTTCAAATAAAAAGAAATTAAAAAAAATGTTATCAAAAAGTATAAAAATTTATTTTTCATATCAATAATCTTCCACGTTATTCATCAAGTTTAAGATATAAATTATAACTGAATGATGAGTTCTCAAAATCAGAAGAATGAACTGTTATTTGAATTGTATATTCTTCTGGAGTCCATACTGATTCATTAGTAAAACCAATTTCTAAATCGCTACTTGTGTCACTTAAAGGAAACGAGTTAGATAAAACAACAGACAAATCAGCATTTCGTTTTACTGTGATTTCAAATTTATCGTAACTACAGGAAGTTTTTTTATCACTGTTTATATTGAATTTTACAAGTGTAACCTTACTTTTTGATAAAGTCAGTAAATTTTGAGAGATTGCATTCTCTGAAGTCAGTTGTGTTATAGTCATATTTAAGTTAGAAACTGTTTTTGAATCTGTAATCTCTTGAGTTGGTAGTCCATCCTTATAGAAATTCACTAGAATATCATCTGGTTTCAAATAGTAGTTTGTATATTTTGAGGTGTCGTTTTCATTATTGTAATGAGCAAAGAAAGTTACATTTTCGTACCCTTTGTAAGTATAAGGGTTGTCTCTTGTGATTGTTGTAGTAGAATCATAAAAAGAAAACGGAGTCCAGTGTGACCATGAATTTGTATCAAAAGATAAAGTTATGGAAGCATCTTGAACTGTTATAAAATCAGTCAAACTTGTCATAGACGAAATAAAATCGCCGGAATTACCGTCAGGATAAAACATCAGCAGACTGTTGTGATTTGTAACATGCTGTGAGCCGTATAAAACAAGGGAAGGATTAGGTACAGAAGTTCCGTCTTTCGTTGCAGATAGACTACCATTATAAATCTCATAGTTAATCCTATAAAGATTAATCGACGTGATATCACCAGCAACTTCACTTGTAATTGCAGAAAATCCTTCATCAAAAGAAATACCATTGTCAGTTAACTGTGCTGAAGCAGGGAATTGAATGTAATTCCAGTCTGATTTTCCCATGTTATTTACTGCACGTATTCTTGCAATATAACGTGAACCAAGCGCCAGGTATTTATTAAACTTTACAAATCCTTTTGAGAGAGATATGCCAGGTGAATCTTCTGAAACAGAAATGACTGTAGAATTGCTATCTGGATTACCAATTATTGTATACTCGTTATTCAAAATACTCCAGAATTCATCGTTAAGTTCTGAAGGAACTTCTGATTCTCCGTCAACTTTGAGAAGTTCCAGTTCAAATGAATTTTCATTTATGGAATTATCCTGCCAGTAAAACTGCATTTCATAAAACGCCATAGAATTAGAATCAGGCAGTTTATAGGCAGATGTGAGCATAGAAGGTGCTGCTGGTGTTTTATCCAGAAAATCAGGAATTTTTAAATCGGCTCTGGTTGTCTGATTTATAAGAACTGTAATTTTTTCTGAATACCTGTACATTTTTTTTTCATTTCCTTCGGCATCACATTCAATGTAATTTACAATAAATTCATAATCGCCGACAGGTATTTTGTAAGTGCTCTTTGTAGTGTCATTTTCAAAACTGGAAAAAGTTTTGTCTTTTATGGAAGAAGGAGAGCCTTGTGTATTTCTAAGTTCAAAAGGTACGTTATTCTCTGCAGGATATATAAGATTTCCATCATCGATAGAATAGATTCCGCAATTCACTTTAAAATTTCCATTGATTTCCCATTCATTTAGATGCGATATGGATAATTCAACAGCTCCTTTTCCTGTAGACAGAGTGTTGGATTTTAAATGAAAGTAGATTTCTTGTTCATATTTCATGTCCACAAAAGAAGATGCTTTTAATGAAGCATTTTGATTTAACATTGATGCTGTTATTTCAGAATTATTATTTCCCAAGTTGCCTGAAATCTCTTTTGTTAAGGCAAAAAGAGTTAGTTTATAGTATTGTTTTTTGAAAGAATGTGAAATGTAACCAATGTTTCTATCAATCGGTGTAAAACTCATTTTCTCGATTATGCCAGAATCATTTTTGGAATTCAGATTTTCATAATAAAGATAAAAATCATAATTACTGTAAGAACAGGAAGGAAGTATAGTTCTGCTGTTTTTCTGCGATTCGAGGGAGGCATAATCTTGAGAGAAAAAAATAAAACCCTCATCGCTTGTGATTTTTATGTTAAGATTTGCTGTATCCTGTAGAGCTTGCTGTTCAGGATTCTCCGTCAGTACATTTGTACAGCTTAAGAAAAACACAAGGCAAAGGAATGTTACAAAAAATGAATGCGGATTGAAAAAAAATTTTCTTTTTTCTGATTTGGAGAGGTTCTTGTTTATGTTTTTTTTAAGTTTTGCAAATTTCATAACTCAATAAACAAAGGGTGACTGCACAGAATCTGTACTGAAACTGCACAGCCACTATAAATTTTATAAATACTTTTGAAAGATATTTACTTTAAAGGCAAACTACTGTGTAATGCTAAGAGTGAATACATAAGACAGAGTCTGGTTTGGAATCTGATCTGTATTTGCTGTGATTTCACAGTGATATTTACCTGTTTTCCAATTCTTGAAAGATACTTCCCATTTACGGTTTGTATCCCTGTCAGCATTTACTAACACACTGTTTCCATCAATAGCTTTGATAGTAAGGTGCATTTTAGTATAATCACCATCTGTAATTTCAATTTCCTTTGTACTTGGATTATATTTGGTGATTGGAATCACATTACTTGTGTTTGCAGTGATTGTAATCTTATCGACTTTAGCTGTAGATACTTCAAGTATTTTTATTGGTTCTTGATCAGTACCACCAAGAGTTAAATCTTTTACGTTTTTAACTTTCTTAGGTGTAGTATTAGAATCGATATCATTTTCGTCTTCAAGAGCTTTAGTATCTTTTGCATAGTCTAATGTAAAGAAACTAGGTTTTAGTTCATACAATGTAATGTCATCGATTTCAACAGTAATATTGCGAGTTGTGTCATAGTTTGCAACAAGATCAAGGTTTTTGAATCCAGTGTAAAGGTTTGAAGCAGCTTTTCTTACTTTTATGTCAGCAAATGCAGGATCACCGTAAGTATCTTTTGTTGGCTGTGTAGAAAGGAATCCCAATTCATCTTTGGTAGCTGAAGCAGGATAATACTTGATGTTCTTTACAAATGATTCAGGTTTGGTTTCAACTGTAACTGTTGTATCGTAATCAGTTCCGCCTTCTGCCCCTTTTGTCCATTTTAAGAAATAGTTGCCTTCTTTTGTAAGTGTGATAGCAGTAGCAGTTTCTATAGTATCTTTGCCTTTTATGTTTGTAACCCACTTTTGTGTTGTAATACCATCAGGTGAGAGAATTACATTGTGAGTTGTTGAAGCTGCAGGAGTATTAGTGGTATCTGTATGCTGGCTTGCATAATATACTAATGCTGGAGGATTTGCTACTGAACCACCATCAGCATCTGCCGCTGCAAAGTTTCCTCCATTCAGATTATAAGTAATTCTGAAACGGTTGATAGTCTGTACGCTAGACTCGAATGCCTGCCAATCATTAGTAACAGTATCTTGCCATGTTAAATATACCCACTCTGATTTTCCGGCATCATTGCTGGCACAAATTCTTGCTATATAACGCTTTTCCAACTCCAAATAGAATGTAGCGGATGTATTTCCCTTGTTTAAAGAGCCGTCTACTTTGTTATCTGCTGTATCAAATGTTGCTCTGTTATAAGAAACAGGAGTTTGATTTATAGCATTCCATTCATCATCTGTAGCCGGCAATTTAAGATAACCTGTCGCATCATTTAAAGTTAAAAGGTCTATAATAAATTCTCTTTCATTGTTTGATTTATCTTCCCAGGTGAAATTTACTTCGTAACTGTTTTTTGTAGAGTCTTTTGGATCTTTAAACTGTGCTTTAAAATTATCAGGAGCAGCTGGTTTTTTCTCTAGGATTTCTGGAATAATAACCGTACCTGTTGAAGTTTGATTCATCAAAATGATTACTTTTTCAGAATATTCATATGTTTTTTCAACTGTGGTGCCATCAGTTTTAATTTTATTATATTTTACAACAAGATTATATTCGCCCTGAGGTATTGTTGGAGTTGTACATTGGAAAATTTTAGATTCCATAGTTTTTTGTTCGGATGTAGCATCAATGAGATCTTGAGCAGTTGGCGTTGGATATTGAGGAGTATCATTTTTATCATCAACATTATACAAGCCAACTGTAACTTTATAACCTTTAGGAATTGGCCAATTGTTTTCATGTTTCAATGTTATATTGATTGAACCTTTTCCATTACTAGATGAGTTCGCTTTCATGTGGAATGTAACTTCATCATTAAAGCGAAGGTCTGCATTTGCAGTTCCTACAAATAAAGATTTAGTTGAAATATCTGAAACTTTAGGATTTTCTGTATCCTTAAATGTATCCTTTGGTACTGCGTATAGAGAAAACTGATAGTCAGAAAGCGTAAAAGACAGAGAGAAAGAACCTCTTTTTACACTGCCAGTAGTACTTTGTTCACTTTTAATAAAATCAATTTTCTTGTATACAGGCTCTGTACTTGCTTGACTGTTCACTGTATCTTTATAAACCAGATAGAAATCCAAGTTGTTTGTTTCTACTTCACCTGGAAGAATTGTACGAGAATTGCTTTTAGTTGGGAAACTAAAAAGTCCATTTGAATCTGCTGTAAAGTTTACATTTCTTTTTTCTGTTACAGTAGGAGAAGTGTCATTTGTTTGATCTTCAAATGTTCCTGTCATTCCACCGCAGGATGTAAGAAGAAATGTGGTAAAAGTCATAGCCATTGCTAAAAATTTTGTAAATTTTTTCATAATTTACCTCTTTTTGTGTGTGTTATAAGTTTGCAACGCAAACATAAACAATTTTTAATTAATTTTTTTCTATATTTAGCGGTCATATCGTTTATAAATCACAATACCGCAATTATCCTGATATACACCTCCTTTGTTATCCGTCACTGTCAAGGTTAGTTTATAAGTTTTTGGAGCCTCTAAATTTGACTCTGGAATGTAAAGTTCCAGTTTCAGTACATTAAATTCTGTATCTTCATATCTTATTAACCTGCCGCTTCCATCTCTTATTCTGATTTTAACTTTTACAGTCTCGTATTTATTATCAGGGTCTGTAAAAACCCATTTTATAGAAGATGCTTCTTTTGGAGCTGCCAAAATAAGAATGGAGTCGTCGTAAACAAAATATTCATCTACAGAAAACAATCTGCCTGAGCGAAAATCAGGATCCTTTGCTTCGGTTGAAATCTGACTATCACTGTCTGAAAAATGAGAGTTGTATTCATTCATTTCGTTTTGAATTGAATTTTTACAACTAAAACAAATCAGCATAACAAAAAACAATGGAAGCAAGATAAAGATTTTTTTATTTACTATAAAACGCAATTTAATCCATCTTACCTCCAAAATATAGAATTCAAAAATTTTTGTTGCACTATTTTATATAATTATTTTCATTTTCAATTTTTTTTTACCTTTTAGGATATTAAAAAAAAGTATGTATGTCAAGAAAATAATACAATGCATTTCTATTATCGGCAGTTTTGTCTTCAAACTTTAATTAATTTTTCATTCTAATTATTTTAAAAAATTTTACTTTTGAAAAACAAAATGTTATGATAAAATATGGTATGAGTTTTGACGTATTGAACTATAATTGTTTTGGCGAAATTATAACCTGCATTCTCTCGTTGATTTTGATTTTTAATGTCTTGATGACATTTTCTATAGACAGCAAAAGGCACAGATTTTTTGTATGGGGAAGTATTTCTTCGTTTGTGACCGCTTTTTGTGATATCATTTCTGTCATTTGCATTACATATTATGATAAACTTCCGCTGTGGCTTGATACTCTTGTAACTACTATTTTCTTTTTGTTTTTGTGCATGGTACCTTACATTTTATGTTGTTATGCAAACACTGTGGCATTTGCTTATTCTTCTACCGGCAAGTTGATTATGATAGTTAATGGTGTTGTTTACATTATTTATGCTATATTCATCCTTTTAAACATAAAAACAGGTTGGGTTTTTAAATATGTTAGTGGTGTAGGGTATGTCAGAGGAAATCTCAAAAATATCACTTATGCAACAACACTTTATTATGCTGCACATTCTGTTGGCTGCATGATTGTAAAACGAAAGTCTATTCCACGTCGCCTTTTGTTCGTTTTTTTGCTATATCCTTTTATTTCACTTTTTGTTTTGAGTTTCCAGATTTTTAATCC
>CAMBMW010000061.1 GCA_945868875.1 uncultured Treponema sp. | reverse complement strand
AGGACTTGTTAATGTTTCTTCGCAAGTAAACATTACTTTTACTATTGAAAATTAATAATAAAAATATATAATTATTACTAGTTCAAATATCGAGTTTAGTTTTTATATTTTGGCTGGCTTTTTAATTGCTTTATCTGCTTTGGAACCACCTGCATCAGCCTTTACAATTCTTGCCCTGATTTAAAATTATAACTCTAAATTGAACCTGATATTTTTTTTACATTTGGAGCAAAATTATGTTGGATTATAAATTCATCAAAGACAATCTTGAATCTGTAAAACAGAATATTATTAACAGAAATATGACAGCAGATGCAGATAAAGTTGTGGAACTTTATGATAAACGCACAGCATTGGTAACAAAACTGCAGGGACTTCAGCAGAAACGTAATGAAAATGCACAGGCGATGAAACAAAAACTGGATAATGAAAAACGACAGGAATTGATTGCAGCAGGAAAAGCAATTAAGGAAGAAGTTTCAACTGTAGAAAATGAAGTTAAAGAACTTGAGATTGCTTTGGAAGAAGCTGCAAGACAGATTCCAAATATGGTTCATCCTGATGCACCAGTTGGAAAACTTGACACAGAAAATCTTGAAGTTAAAAAAGTCGGCACTCCAAGAAAATTCGATTTTGAACCAAAAGACCATGTTCAGCTTGGTGAATCACTTGATATTATTGATTTTGACAGAGGAACAAAAGTTTCTGGACCAAAATTCTATTATCTTAAAAATGAAGCAGTTTTCCTTGAACAGGCATTAATCATGTACGCTTTGAATACACTCCGCAAGCATAATTTTCAAATGTTCATTACTCCGGATGTAGCAAAAGAAGAAGTTCTTAAAGGCATTGGTTTTAATCCTAGAGGAAACGAATCAAATGTTTATTCCATTGAGGAAGAAGGAACTTGTCTTGTAGCCACTGCAGAAATTACTTTAGGTGGTTATCATCAAGATGAAATTTTAGACAAATCATCTCTTCCACGTTTTTATGGTGGACTTTCGCACTGTTTCCGTCGTGAAGCTGGAGCGGCAGGTCAATTCTCAAAAGGACTTTATCGTGTTCATCAGTTTGATAAAGTTGAAATGTTTGCTTATGCAACTCCTGAACAATCAGATGAAATTCATGAAAAACTTCGTCAAATAGAAGAAGAAATTTTTGAAGGATTGGGACTTCCTTTCCATGTTGTAGATACTTGCACTGGTGATTTAGGTGCACCTGCCTACCGCAAGTGGGATTTGGAAGCCTGGATGCCTGGAAGAAATGGTGGAGAATATGGTGAAGTTACATCAACTTCAAACTGTACAGACTATCAGGCTCGAAGATTAAATATAAAATATAAAGATGATGATGGAAAGAATAAATATGTTCATACATTAAATGGTACAGCCATTGCTGTAGGACGTGCAATGCTTGCCATTTTGGAAAACTATCAGAATGCAGATGGTTCTGTAACAATTCCTCCTGTTCTAGTACCATATTGCGGTTTTGATAAAATTTTACCGAAGAAATAAAATAAATTGGGAATAATTAAATTTATAACAGGAAAAAAAATATGGAAGGAAAACCATTTAGAACTTCTGGAAATAATAAAATTTTTTATCTCCTCTTATTCTTTGCAGTTATTGTTACTGGTTTTTTATTTAAAACACTTTCTTCTGTATTTCTTCCTGTTGTTATCTCAGTAATGCTCTCTTTCATTCTTTTACCAATCATTAAGAAATTAAATTCAAAACTTCACTTTCCATGGATATTTTCTTCAATTTTAGTTCTTATTCTTTTTATGTTTGCGTTTTTAGGACTTTCTTCTTTACTTATCAAAAGTTTAACGACTATTATTTCAGAATATCCAAAATATGAAAAAAAATTCATGTCAATTTATCAAATTATTGCTCAAAATTTTAATCTGGAATTTGATGAAAGCAAAAGTTTTATTGAAAATGTCTGGAAGTTTTTGAAAGTTCAAGAAGTTGTACAAAATCTGGCTGTTTTTCTTTCCTCTGGTATGGTCAATTTTGGTAAAAATCTATTTAACATCTCCCTTCTTTGTATTTTTCTTTTGATTGAAATGCGACTTACAAAGCAAAAAATTTATTCTGCTTTTGATAATGATGAAGAGAAAGTAAACAAAATTTCACATCAGGTTGCTCATGACACAGTTAATTATATCTCAATTAAATTTTTTATTTCTCTTTGTACTGGACTGCTTGTTTTTCTGATTACATGGATTCTAAAAATGGATTTTAACATTGTATGGGCCTTTCTTGCCTTTATCATGAATTTTATTCCAATTTTTGGTTCAATCATTTCAGTTTCAATTACAACACTTTTTGCAATACTACAGTTTTACCCTTCCATAGGAAAACCAATTTTTGTTCTGATTTTTATGATAGTTGTGAATTTTGGATTAGGTAATATTCTTGAACCAAGAATTGAAGGAAAAAATCTGGGACTTTCTCCATTCGTGATTCTTGTTTGTCTTTCTTTATGGGGTTATATCTGGGGATTTGTTGGAATGATTCTTGCGGTGCCTATGACTGTAATTATCAAAATTATTTGTGAAAACACTGATTATCTTAAGTCAATAGGAATTCTATTGGGAAATGGAAATGATATTGACATAAAACAAAAATAAGTTTCGATGGACTTTTAAATTTATCGATTTTTTTACGAAAATTACTCAAATAAAGTTGATGTTGCTTTTTCATACAAAAAGCGCAGGTCTTCTTCTTGCAAGTTAGAATAGCGAAAATCAACACAAATACAGTCGTTCTCTTCATTCTGATAAATTTTATTTACAATTCCTGTTACAAATATTTCTCTTGCATTAATCGGACCTTTATTAATAGAAAATGAAATTTTAATTCCGTATTCTTTTGAATAAAAATATTTTTTTTGACTTGCAGGAACTCCAAAAACAATTCTTTCGTGGTCAATAAATAAAATTGAAATTGGTTCCATTCTATTCTGCAAAGACTGAACTTTTTCCACTTTTTTTTCTGTAAGATATTTACAAACTGCAATCAATTGAATACCGTTTCCAGCATTTTTTTCTGCTTTTGCCTGTTCTACAAAACTTTCAAGCAGCTTTTTTGCTTTTTGTTGATTTTCTAATGGTATACATTTCCATGCAGGTCTTGTAAAAAGCTGGATTTCATTTTCTGGAACAGCTTTTATATTTAATTCTTTTGATGTATTACAATCCATATAAATAAAAGCTGAAATGTCATATTTCTTATCTTCAGCAACATCAGTAATTCTCTGGATTTTTTCTGGAATAATTAATGAAAGACCTTTTGATGTTTCTTTTACAATTGTAGTAAAATAAAGCCCTACCCTGTTAAAATAGAATTCTACTTTAACATACTGATTTGCAAAGCAGTTAACAGATTGAGGCGGATTCTCTAAAAGAATTTCTCCATTTTTTTGAACTTTTAGATGTTCACCACGAATAGCAACAGGAAAAATCTGTGAATTCAAAGATTTTATAATAGATTTTGTTCTTTCATTATCTTGATTATCTGTTTTTATTTCTTCGACTGGTGTTAATGTTACAGGAACGTTACCGTCTATCAGATATTGAAGCACTAATTCTCTTTCAATTCCAGAAAGTTCTGTGTAACCATTTTGTTCCATCATACTTTTTTCCACCTGTCAATTGTAATCAGATTTACTGCATTTGATTTCTGCCTGTTTAAATATAATGTTACATCAATAGTTCCATATTTGCAATATAAACGCACTGGAATTTGAATAATTTCATCGCTGAAAAAAGGTTCTCCAATTATCCATTTTGAAAACAACATTTCTTTTTGAATAACAGATTTTTTTTCATCTGACTGCACAGTCTGTTTGTCTGACCCACTTTCTTCATCATCAGTTTTATTATGAGCAGTAGTTTTTATTTCTGTATTCTCTTTTTGTGAATCATCTTTTTCTTTATAATCAACAATATGTGGAAAATCCTTATGAAAAAATTTTTGCCAACCTTCTTTTAAATCTTCTCTGAAAAAAACATAATTATAAAGATAATTTGAATCAAAATAAGTTTCAGGTCCATTATAAATATTATTAGAAATTGAAAGAAAAAGTTTTTCAATTGTCTCATATAAATCTGCTTTTACAGAAGAATCATTTAAACTTCCAAAACCTTCAAATTCAGGATAAACAGCAACATTTTTGTTTATGATTTTAAAAAGTTCAACATTTTTTTCAATCTGTGAATTAACTGAGCCAGAAAACAAATCTGATTTTGAAGTAAGTCTTTGCGGTTCAAGTTCTTTGTTCCAGGACAATGTTTTATCAATCTCAGCTATTTCATTTTTTATCGTCTCAACGTTGGTATATGACAATTCAGTTTTACTTGCAACTTTACATGAAGTAAAACAAAACAAAAGAGAAATTGAAAAAAAATTAAGAGATAAAACCTTTTTTTTCAAACTACCTCAAAATAGAATAAACACAAAAAAAGCACTCTTTTTAGGAGTGCTTTAAAATCATGGGCAGTGAGAGGATCGAACTCCCGACATTCTGGGTGTAAACCAGACGCTCGTACCAGCTGAGCTAACTGCCCAAATTATTTTCTACTCAGAATACTGAATATATCGGGCAGACAGGATTTGAACCTGCGACATCCTGGTCCCAAACCAGACGCGCTACCAGCTGCGCTACTGCCCGTTACGTATTAATTAATATATAATATTTGAAAAAAATAATCAAGTAGCAAAAGTCAATTTTTAAATATTTTTTTAAATTATTTTTGCTTCTACTTCTAAGTCACCGCCTTTTTGAATTTTATCATTCAATACTTTTTGAATTTCAACATAAACAGCTTTAGACTCATGAAGTTCGCAAGAAGAATGTATCAGACAATGTAAAAAGTTTTCTGTAACTGCATGATAAATATAACCAGATTGATTTTGACTGATAAGTTTTGGTCTTTTCACAGATTCTAATATAGCTGGAAGTTTTTTTCCAACAAACCGATTGCAGTAATCTATTTTTTGACTAATTGCCCATTCCGTGATTTTCCCGGCGCGTTCTCCTGAAATATATTGAGGCACTTTATTATTTAGATTTACAGCTTCAGTTCCTGGTCGTTGTGAATACGGAAAAGCATGAACCCAGGCAAAACCACATTCCTTACACAATTGCATAGTTTCTTCAAAATCACTGTCAGTTTCACCTGGAAAGCCAGTAATAATATCACAAGCCAAAAAAGGATCATTTTTAGCATTTTTTAATTTTTTACAGGCAGTAATAACTTCTTCTTTAGAATAACGTCTGTTCATCAGTGAAAGAATTTTGTTACTGCCGCTTTGCACAGAAATATGAAAATGAGGCTGAACTCTAGGATTTTTTATCACATCACAAAAACTATCATCAATAATTTCTGGATAAAGACTAGAAATCCTGAATCGGATTTTTTTTGTATTTTCAAGAAGATATTTTAAAAGATTTGTAAAACCAAAATATTTAGATTCAAAAGAACCTTTATATTGACCAATATTAACAGTAGTCAATACAACTTCATCATAACCTTTGTTTTCCAGTTCAATAACACGTTCCAAAGCTGTTTTAACATCAATAGAAACACTTTTTCCTCTTGCTAGATGAATTGCACAATATGAACAGTTATTATTACAGCCATCCTGAATTTTTAAACTGGCACGTGAATGTGCAAAAAAAGATGAAGTAGACAGTGCAAAAGTATTTTCCGGGAAAAATTGTTTTAACTGCGGCGTTTTAATTATAGATTGAAGTGAATTTATAAAATCAGAAGGATTAAAATCATGATTTTGAAGATATTCTGATAATAAATGCGGAATTTGAGTTATTCGGCTTTTTATTTGTCCGCCAACTACGAAAATTCTTTTATCAATTCTGGAAATTTCATCAGAATTTAATTGTGCATAACATCCGGTAACAAGAATTACAGCTTGAGGAAATTTTTCAAGCATCAGACGAATGATTCTGCGAGCTTTCTGTTCTGACTTTTGAGTAACAGTACATGTATTCAAAACAGAAATTTTTACATCATTTTGAATATCAGTTTTTGCCGTTACACTTTGCATAGAAATAGAAAAATTATTATCGGAAAAAACTTTTGCAATTGATTCACTTTCGATTTGATTTAATCTGCATCCAAGTGTTTCAATGTGAATTTTATAAAGATTACTGAAGTTTTGCATTTACACGGTCTCTACCACGAGAAGCTTCTATTGATGAGGAATTAAGTCTGAGTGCTTCGTCATAGGCATTTACAGCTTCATAGTAATTACCAGCCATTTCGCGAGCGTAACCAAGTCGAACCCACCAGGAATCCAGCATTGGTTCTTTTTTGACGGCGGAAGAAAATGCAATATCTGCATGCTGATATCTTGCCTGTCTTATAAAAATCTCACCCATATAATAGTAGGCAGTTCCTACTCTCGCTCCACTTTCAGGTGCACTTGCAACATATTTCTGAAACTGTTCCATAGCTCCAGTGTTTTTGCCTAAAAAATACTTTGCTTCTCCAAGAATTTCAATCAGTCTTAAATCGTATGGGCTTACTTCAAGACCACTTAATGCACGTTCTTCAGCTTCAGCATACTGTTTATTTTTTACAAGTGACCAGCACATAACTACATAAGAATCAACACGATTAGGATTTTCCTTTAATTCTTCTTCGCAAACCTGAACAGATTCACGGTATTTCCCATTATGATATAAAACCAAAGCATCTTGTTTTGAAGCCTGAGAAAATCCAGAAAATTCAAAAAGAAAAAATAAAATAAAAAAAACAAAAATACTTTTTTTCATAGTTACTTACCATTTAGATTATCAGTAATCATTGAACACTTACCAGTAAAAACACAACCTGGTTCAAGAACAACTTTCGAAGTGGAAATGTCACCATCAAGAGAACCTGCAGAAGTAACAAAAATCATTTTTCTTCCCACAACATTTCCTTTCACTTTTCCACGAATCAAAACTCTTTCAGCAGAAATATCAGCGTTAACAACAGCTCCTGTATCAATCACAAGATCACTTTCAGACTCAATTTTTCCATTCACAATTCCGCGAATCATAAAAGTTTTTTTAATTTTTATATTACCTGTAAAAGAAATATCATCTTCTACAATAGTGTCAAACGCTTCATCTTCCAAATCAAAAAAATCAGTATCTTTTACATCAAACATAATTACAGTTTACCGTGAGTTGCTTTTTTTTTCAATCAGTACAAAAGGAAATCTTTTAGTTATTTAGCCAATCCATTTACCATTTATATCAAAATAATCTTTATTTGCATCAAAAACAGGATGTTTTTTGTCTTTTTCAGAAAGATTTGGCTCTGATATCTCATGCGCAACCGATTTCCAGTCAATTCCAATTACCGGATCATTCCACATAAGCCCACCTTCACCTTTTGGATCATAAAAGTCTGTACATTTATAAGCAAAAGTTGCCTGCTCACTCAAAACATAAAATCCATGCGCAAAACCTTCTGGAATATAAAACATATTCTGTTTTTCAGCATCCAGAATCACACCATAATACTTTCCAAAAGTTGTACTTGTTTTTCGCAAATCCACAGCAACATCGTAAACTTTGCCTTCCAAAGCACGCACAAGTTTCCCCTGAGGATGCTGAGTTTGAAAATGAAGTCCGCGCAACACACCTTTTGAAGATTTTGACTGATTATCCTGAACAAACTTCATTTTCAGACCTGCTTCAAAAAAATCCTTTTCACTGTAAGTTTCCAGAAAATATCCACGTGAATCACCAAAAATTTTTGGCTGAATTTCAAATAATCCTTCAACTTTATCGCTGTTTATATAACACTGTTTAAAATCAAACGCCATAATAAAATCAAGGTCATTAAACCTGCCGAAATGACCTTCTCCTTTTGTGGTAATTCTGACAGGTTCAATCACCACATTTTTCTATTTAATTTTGGGCAATGTACTCAAGATAACGACCGTAATCAGTCTTGTAACCTTTTGCCATATCAAGAAGCTGATTTTTAGTAAGCCAGCCATTTCTGTATGCAATCTCTTCGATACATGAAACATACATTCCCTGACGTTTTTGAATTGTAGCAATAAAATTACTAGCCTCCAGAAGTCCGTCATAAGTTCCTGTATCAAGCCAGGCCATTCCGCGACCAAGAAGTTCAACAGAAAGTTCACCGCGATTCAGATATTCATTATTAATAGAAGTAATCTCAATTTCGCCACGTGCAGAAGGCTTAACATTTGCAGCAATCTTCACAACATCATTTGTATAAAAATAAAGACCTGGAACTGCGTAATTTGACTTTGGATTTGCCGGTTTTTCTTCGATACCAAGAACTTTTCCAGAATTATCGAATTCAACAACACCATAAGCTGAAGGGTCTTTTACAAAATATCCAAAAATAACACTATTTCTCTTGTTTTCAACAGTTTCTTTTGCACGTTTTAAAGTAGAAGTAAAACTTTGACCATAAAAAATATTGTCACCAAGAACAAGCGAAACATCATCATCACCAATGAAGTCCTTTCCAATAATAAACGCATCAGCCAGACCCCGCGGTTTATCTTGAACAGCATACTCAAATTTCATTCCAAGCCAAGAACCATCGCCAAAAAGCTCTTGAAAACAAGAAATATCTCGCGGAGTTGAAATAATCAAAACTTCACGAATTCCCGCAAGCATTAAACAAGAAAGCGGATAATAAATCATTGGTTTGTCATAAAGCGGCAGAATTTGTTTAGAAACCGCCTTAGTTATTGGATAAAGGCGCGTACCACTTCCACCTGCAAGTATAATTCCTTTCAATTTTTTCCTCCTGATAAAAAAGGAGGGGAAAGCCTTCCCCTCGCTCGCACTACGTTGCTCGCTACCCCTTCTAGCGGGGTAAAAGAGTCTACCACAAGACCCCGCAACGCCCCGGTTTATCTTCCCTGTTCTTTATAGTTTTTGTTTATCCAGTTCTGATAATCTCCACTTAAAATGTGGTTAATCCAGTCAGAATTCTTTAAATACCATTTTACAGTTGCAAGCAACCCTTCCTCAAAAGTCATCTTTCTTTCCCAGCCAAGCTGAGTTTTGATTTTTGTACAGTCAATTGCATAACGTTTATCATGACCAGGTCTGTCTTTTACATAAGTGATTGTTTTTTCAACATCTTCAACCTTTTTACCAGTTTCAGCTGCTGTCAATTCAATTACTTTATGAAGCAACTTGATATTCTGCCATTCATTTTCACCGCCAATATTATATTTTTCGCCAGTTTTACCTTTTTTTACGATGAGCCAAACAGCACGATTATGATCTTCAACATAAATCCAGTCACGAATATTATCTCCCTTTCCATAAACTGGAAGATTTTTTCCATCACGAATATTTGAAATCATCAAAGGAAGAAGTTTTTCTGGGAATTGATATGGACCATAATTGTTTGTACAATTTGAAAGTGTGATTGGAAGTCCGTAAGTATGATAATAAGCCATAACAATATGATCTGAACTTGCTTTTGAAGAAGAATATGGTGAACGTGGATCATAAGGTGTATCTTCGCGGAAATATCCTGTCTCTCCCAAAGAACCGTAAACTTCATCAGTTGAAATATGATGGAATAGAACGTCATCGCGGATTGTTCCATCATCTTTCTTCCAATAATTTCTTGCCACATCAAGCAATGTGAAAGTTCCCATTACATTTGTTTTCATAAATGCTTCAGGACCTAAAATTGAACGGTCAACGTGACTTTCAGCTGCAAAGTGGATTACAGTATCAATATCATATTGTTTAAAAACACGTTCTATATTGTCACGGTCACAGATATCAACTTTTTCAAAAAAGTATCTCTGACTGCCTTTTGCAGCACCGCTCCCATATTTTACATCAACATCTGCCAGCGATTCAAGATTTCCGGCATAAGTAAGACTATCAACATTTACAACAGTTCCAGAAAATTCAGCATCATTAAAAAGATTTCCCTCTGCCGAAGAAAGTCCAAACAGATAGTGAATAAAATTTGAACCGATAAATCCGGCTCCACCAGTAATCAAAATATTGTGTAATTTTCTCATAATCCCTCGCAAATATCATTATTTAATGATGTATTAATAAAAAAATTTAGCAATCAACATCAACTATTTGTTTATTTATTAAACTAGTATACATTATCATCAAAAAAATTGGAATAGTATTGTTTAATGTAAATATTACATTGAATCGCAGGCTAAGCTAAAAAAAACGCATATAATCTGGCAAAGGAATTTCAAAAATCTGACTTTGAGATTGCAAAGGAACGGTTAATTTTACAGATGCAAGCAAAAGTTTTTTTATTCCAAGAGTTTTTTTTAATTGTTTATTTAATTTGAAGTTCCCATGCTGATCATCACCCGCAATTGGACACGAATTCTTTGCTAAGTGAATTCGAATCTGGTGCATTCTTCCTGTTTCAAGCAATAGTCTTATCTGACAAAGCTTACCACATTCTGTTTCAATTTCTTTTTCAACTTCATAATGTGTGACTGCTTTTTTTTCTTCACCATGCTGCACTATTTTTTCACAAATAATACCTTTTTTTGGTTCAATTGTCCCCGCACAAATCGCGATATATTCTTTTTTTACAGTTTTGCTTGAAATAAGTTTTGTCCATTTTGCTGCGGCTGCTGGATTTTTTGCAACTATCATAAGTCCTGCAGTATCTTTATCTAATCTATGAACAAGAAAAATTTTCTGACCTATTTCATCTGCAAAATCTACATCAATACTATGTTTTACATTTGCACCGCCTTGCACCGCAAGACCAGAATTTTTATTTATCACAAAAATTTCTTCATCTTCATATAAAATTGTTAAGCCATTCACACGATAATATTAATAAAGGATTTTTAAAATGGCAATAGTTTATCAGAAAAAATCAATCATTTTGATTTTATGCTTGTTTTTATTCAGTTTTTTTGGACTTCAAAAAGCCGATGCTGAAATAATAAAAGACATTGATTATGGTTTTTCCCTTGACATTCCAGAAGGTTACACTCTGGAAGAACAGTCTTCTGACGGGAATTCACTTTTGTTTTCACATCCAAACATTCCAGTAACTTTTGTAATCAAAATTTCAAATGAAAAATCAGTTGAAACATCACAAGTTTTACAGACTTCTTTGAAAAAACTTTCCGCCGAATATGATACTGATAAAATCATCTGGTCGGAACAAAACTGTGCAATTTCTTCTTTCAAAATGAATCTGGACCAGGATTATGAAGGCTGGGCTGTTTCAGTTCCACTAAAAATTCCTTATTCTTTTTTAACTTTACTTTGCTATGCTCCTGAATATCTAAATGGCGGGGCACAGCAGTTTATTATTTCAACTCTAAATTCTCTTTCACTTGATTATGTTGAGTCAAATAATTTTAGTGGAATCTTTACAGAATACGCCTTTCCAAAAGAAGGAAAAAAACAGATTAGTCTGGAAATTGCCGGGCAAAATATTAATACATCTATAGATAGTGCGGATTTGAGCGCATCACAGTTTATTGTTGATTTAGAATTTGCAGTTTTATCGCTTTATGCAAATCACAAACTTTGGAAAGAAGCATGGCAGCGTTATTACAGGATGATTTATAAAGACTGTACTCCAAGAATCAAACAAGTGAGTAAAGATATATTCAATAAACTATATCCTGTTGCAGAAAAAAAAGACTCTAAAAATGCTGATATCGTGTTTGCACAGTATCTTTTAAGTTGGGTTCAAACTTTTGAATATAAACGTGAACAAACAAAAAATAGCTCAGATTTTACTCCAATTCCACATGTCCTTTGCGGTGAAGGAAATGACTGCGACAGCCGAAGCATGCTTGTTTCTGCAATTTTAAACCTTTGCGGCTATGATACGATTATGCTTGTTTCAAGAGAATATTCTCACGCGGTTGCAGCAACCTGCATTGAAGCACCCGGCCAAAAATATCATTTAAAAGAAAATGACAAAGATTATATTTTCGGAGAAACCATTGAAAAAATCACATGGGGCATGATTGCACAAAACCATAGTGACAGAACTAAATGGATTCCAATAATCTTTGGCAATTAGAATGATTTAGACAGCAAATCAAACACTTCCTGTTCAGTTTTTGCAAGATAAATTGAATTCAAAAGTGCCGTATCTTTAAATTTTGCACTGAACTGAGAGATTGTCTTTAAGTAATATGAATGTTGATTATAAGCTGCAGCAATCATGAACAAAAGTTTTACAGGTTCATCATCGATTGTCTGATAGTCGCTGATTGGAGTTTTACAGATTCCTACAGCCATTACAAGATCAGTCACAGAAGAAAGACGTACATGTGGAATGGCAATACCTTTTCCAATTGCAGTAGACATAAGTTCTTCACGCTTGAGAATTTCCTGTGTCAATTCTTGTGCATTTTTAATCTGAGGAGCATTTGCTAACACTTCAGACAATTCTACCAGAGCATCTCTTTTTGATGACTGTGAAATAAAAGTAATTCTGTCAACAGAGAGGATATTTTTCAATTGAACTGTTTCAGCAGGCTTTTGAGACTGTGATGAAAGTCTTGCATTCACCCAATTTTCTATTTCCTGTTTTTTAAAACGCCACACCGTTCCAATTTTTCCAGCGGGGATTTCACCTTTTTGAGCCCAATCATAAACGGTTCGTTCTGAAACACGCAAATATTTTGCAACTTCTTCAATTGTAAGAATATCATCCTGCATTTTAAACTCCCATAAAAAGTCAAGCAGACTGATTCATCAATCGATTGACTTTCTACACTGTTCCGCATTGTAATCAGGAACAGAAGAATATTTTATAAATTTGCAACGCAAACTTTGTGCAAGATAAAAACATATT
>CAMBMW010000060.1 GCA_945868875.1 uncultured Treponema sp. | reverse complement strand
ACAGCGCACCGAGGCTTGAACAGGCGACGAAGTCGAGTCCGTAGGACCGAGCGGTCAGCGAGCTGTGAAAGGCGACTGGGTGACTGAAATTTTGCTGAAAATATTTTTTGGAAGACTTTTATTTTAAAAAATCTAATGCATATTGGACTGCCAGAGCTGCTGCATAAGAATAGCTGTCTTCTGATAAATCAAAATATTCGTTGTGATGTGCAACGCTTGTGGCAGCACTGTCTGATGAACCAACATGAACATAAGTTCCTGGTGCTTTACGGCTGTAATCTGCAAAATTATCTGAACCAAAACGTTTATCTAAATTAGTGATTACATTTTCCTGTGGGACAAGTTTGACTGCTGAATTAACCACTTCTGATGCAGTTTCTGATGGATTTGTGCATGGATCACAAATATCCTCTATGTTTACATCAACTGTAGCACCATATTCAGAAGCAACATTAGTTGCAATTGAACGTACTGCATTGGCTAGTTTATTGCGACTTTCAGAACTAAATGCTCTGATAGTCCCCTCGAGTTCTGCGTCTGACGGAATTATATTATAGGTAGTACCAGAAGAAAATCTTCCAACACCTATCAATCCTCCTTCAACTGGAGAAATCAAGCGACTTACAACAGTTTGAAGTTGTGTTGTTATCAATGCTCCGATGAAAAGAGAGTCAGAACCATTTTGTGGAGTTGTAATGTGCGCTGCTTTTCCATGAATGACTATTTTAAATCTGTCACAACTTGCCATATCTGGACCTGTTTTGATTCCGTATGTTCCAACTTTCATTCCAGAAGCAAAATGAATTCCAAAGGTCCTGTCTACATTGTCAAGAATTCCAGCGGCAATAATATCACGTGCGCCTTTGCCTATCTCTTCTGCTGCCTGGAAAGCTAAAATAACTTTGCCAGAAATATCATCTATATGTTGTAATATTAATTTTGCAGCACCCAGTAAATATGCTGTATGTCCGTCGTGACCACAAGCGTGCATAATCCCTTCATTTTGACTTTTATATGAAACTTCATTTTTTTCTTGAATTGGAAGTGCATCTATATCTGCACGAATAAAAAGGGTACGACCTGGACGACCAGAATCAATCTCTGCAATTACATTTGTTCCTGCAACTCTGGAATTTTTGATTCCAAGTTTATTCAATTCTTCTTCTATATGAAGACATGTATTAAATTCTTGTAATCCTAGTTCAGGATGAGAATGGAAATAATTTCTTTGATTTACCATATATTCTTTAAGATTAAAAGCTTCGTTTAAAATATTCATATATCCTCCAAAACTCCACAAATTATGGAGTAAAAATAGTAAAAAAAGTTTCATTACCTATTGACATACTAGGTTATAGATTGTATAAATAACATATCATTATAAACCTATTAAGTCAATAGGTAATTATATGATTGTAGAATTGGAAGGAGAAATGTCGAGGGGTAAACTGTGGCAAGGATTGTAGCACCTGCCGAAGGCAGTCCCGAAGCGTATGCGTAGGGATGAGCCGCGGTTAGTCGGCGAAGTGCGAAAAGCCTGTTTTTTGCGAAGCAAAAAGCCACCCAAAAAAACTTGATATTTTCTTCATTAAAAAGCATCAGAAGATGCCACTTGTTTTATACGAGGAGGTTATTTATGAAACGAGTTAAAAAATCTTTATTTATTGCATTGGCTATCACTTCTTTAGTGGCATTTATGAGTTGCTCAAAGAAATCTGAAAAAGCATCGGCTGATGGAGAAAAGAAAACTCTTACTTACAGCCGCTCACAGGGACCTTACACTGTGCTTTTTGAAAGTGGGGTCAAACCTATTCTTGAAGCAAAAGGGTACATCTTAAAAGGTTTTGATTATTCTGAATTAGCTCTTGCTGATGATGCAGTTAATGGTGGCGATGTGGATTTTAATGTAGAACAGCACACTGCTTATGCGAATAATTACAATGAAGGTAATAATGGAAAACTTGTGCCAATCACTCCAATTTCTACAGTTCCGGCAAGTCTGTTTAGTTCCCATTATAAATCGGCTGATGATATAAAAAATCTTTCAAAACCAAAAGTCGCTGTTCCAAATGATCCGGCAAATACTGCACGAGCTTATGTACTTTTGCAGAAAATCGGTTGGATTACATTGAAAGACGGAGTAAACCTTTCGACAGTAACAAGTGAAGATATTAATTCAAATCCGTACAATATTCAGTTTACTGAAATGAAAAGTTTGAACATTCCACAGGTTCAGGATGATTTTGACTTTGTAGTTATTACAGGTTCCATAGTTTATAACGCGGGAATAGATGCTTCCACTGCGCTTGCCAAAGAAACTGTTCTTCCACATCTTGTTTTGCAGGTTGTAGTTCGGGAAGACAATAAAGATTCACAGTGGGCAAAGGATATCGTGGCAGCTTACCACAGTAAAGAGTTCAAAGATTATCTTGAAAAAACAAATTACGAAAACGGACTTTTCTGGATTCCAGACGATTACCAGTTTAATTAATTTTAAGAAGTGAAGGGGGAAGTCTCCCCCCTGTCTTCAGCCCTCTTCGAGGTCTTCCGCCACCCTCTCTCCTAGGGGGGTATATGCTTCGCATAACCATGCTACGCATATCAATGCTTCGCATATCAATGCTTCGCATAACCATGCTACGCATATCAATGCTTCGCATATCCCCCCTAAAACCCCCCAGAAAAATTATGGAAAGTATTGGGAAAAATGGTTAAAACCAGGCCATTATCACATTGATTTATATAAGGTACAAAAAATGATAGAATTCAAAAATATTTATAAAACATTTAAAACAAAAGATGCAGAAGTTCATGCATTGCAGGATGTTTCACTTACCATAGAAAAAGGGGATATTTTTGGTGTAATCGGATTTTCTGGTGCCGGTAAATCGACTTTGGTGAGAATGGTAAATGCTCTGGAAATTCCTACAAGTGGAACTGTAACGGTAAACGGCAGAAATGTTTCTGAGCTAAAGGGGACAGACCTCCGTAGATTCCGGAAAAACATTGGAATGATTTTCCAGCATTTTAATCTTTTAGAAAGTAAAACGGTTTTTCAAAATATTGCTGTTCCGCTTGAACTGGAACATTGGAAAAAAGATAAAATTACTAGAAGGGTGAATGAACTTTTGAAATTTGTTGAGCTTGAGGATAAGGCAGGAGCATTGCCGGGACAACTTAGTGGTGGGCAAAAACAGAGAGTCGGAATTGCTCGGGCTCTTGCTTTGAATCCTGAGATTCTTCTTTGTGATGAAGCAACATCTGCGCTGGATCCAAGGACGACGGATTCTATTTTGGAACTTATCAAGAAAATCAATCACGAATTGAATGTTACAGTTTTGATGATAACTCATCAGATGAATGTTATTCAGCAAGCTTGTAATAAAGTGGCAGTTTTGGAAAAAGGTCAGCTTGTAGAATCTGGTAGAGTAATTGATGTGTTTGGAAATCCTCAAACAGAAACTACAAAAGGGTTTATTAGAACTGTCATAAATGACCGTCTTCCTGAAAGTGTAAAAAAATATATTCAGGAATATACAAAACCTCAAAAAGTTGTGCGCCTTCGTTTTGACGGGAAAAATGCAGATGATCCGATTATGTCGCTTGCGATTAAAGAAACTGGTGTGAACATTTCTATTTTGTATGGAACTGTAACTGAACTTGAAGGAAAAGTGGTTGGTTTTCAAACTGTACAGATAACAGGGGACAGACTTCAATTAGAAGCTGCTGACAGATTTTTTGAAGAACATAATGTTCCAAAAATCGAAGTGAATTTTTAATCTGAGAAGTTGTGATTTCAAATTGCAATAAAAATTGATGTATGGAGGAAATAGATGACAATTTTTAGAATAAGTGCTGCAAAAATTTGGCTTGGAATCGGTCAGACAATTTATATGGTAGGTCTGTCCCTGATTTTTGGACTTATTATTGCTTTTCCGCTTGCAATTCTGCTTTTTGTTACGCGCAGAGGCGGTATTAATGAAAATCTGGTTATAAATAAAATTGTCGGAACGATTATCAATATTATTCGAAGTGTGCCTTTTATCATTCTGATTGTGTACATTATGCCTTTGACAAAAGTGATTGTGGGAACGCGAGTCGGTTCTACGGCAGCTCTTGTACCACTTACTGCGTATATTGCTCCTTATCTTGCAAGACTGATAGAAACTGCTCTTCTGGAAGTGGATGGTGGAATAATCGAAGCGGCTCAGGCAATGGGTGCAAACACTTTTCAGACAATTTTTAAGTTTGTTTTACCTGAAGCAAAAGGTGGAATTGTGCTTGGTATTACAACGGGAACTGTAGGATTACTTGGAGCTACTGCAATGGCTGGTGCTGTTGGTGGTGGCGGAGTAGGGGACATTGCTTTGACTTATGGATATCAGCGATTTAATACTCCTCTTATGACTTCAACTGTGGTTATTTTGATTTTGTTTGTGCAGCTGATTCAATTCATTGGAGAGAAAAGTTCAAATACAAAAGGTTTTAAGAAACATTAGATTAATTAATAGTTTTATTGCAGCAAATTTGAAACTGTTTGTGAAAAGTTTTGTGGATTATCCAAAAAATCGTACATTGTGGCTGCAGAAACTAGTTTGCGTCCGTATTCCCGTGTTTCGGAGTATGGAAGTGTTTCTAAAAATAGCTCCATTGGAAGCTGGCTTTTTGTTCCAAATTCGGTAAGAGAACTTTTTAGCCAGCGGCGTACTCTTGTTATTCCAGCATTGTATGAGAAAAAGGCCTGCAAAAAGGAGTTGTTACAACGATTGAGCAGTTCTGAAAGATAATATGTTCCAATCTGAAGATTTGTTTCCACGTCAACCAGAGAATAGTCTGTGATTTTCAGTTTTCTTGCTACATCATTTGCTGTAAACTCCATAAGCTGTGTAAGTCCCACTGCACCAACGGCACTTTTAATATTCGGGTCAAAAAAACTTTCGCTTCTTACAAGAGCAAACATTATGTTTGGTGAAATCATATATTCAGAAGCATATTTTTCGATTTCGTCGCTATAGCAAGATGGAAAAACAAGCTTCATTTCATTTTTTGTAAGGTTTTCTGTTGAATAATTATAAGTTTTTGCAGCAATTCTCAAACTTTGTGTGTAAAACCGATTTTTTGTATCCGATTTTCCACAATTATGGAGAAATTCAGCAAGGTAATAATTTGTTTTTTCTGATAAATTTGGAAAATAAGTCTGCCATTCCTCGTAAATCATATCTGGAAATCCAAAAATTACATAGCCTTCCATCAATAAATCTGCCAATGGTTCATTTTCTTTCATCATTTCAGACATTTTTTTGCTTCGTTTTTCTTTTGACATAACTGGACTGTTCAAAACCTTGTCAAGCTGCTGTTCATCAAAATTTAATTGAAAGGCAGAAAGAATTTTATAATAAAGTGAACTTCCAGCCTGAATTGCACGCGATAAAGCTTCATTAATTTGCTGCTCATCAGCATTTGTCATTTTTTCCTGGGCAAGTCTTGCAAAAATGAAGGCAAATTTTGCTACTGATTCATCTGTCGCATAACCGTCAATTTGTTTATAAATAATTTTGAATTCTTTCCATCGGGCAGATGAAAGCAAAGTTAACGAAAGTTTATCAAAAAAATCATCGAAATATTCTGGTTTTTTAAACTGTTTTGCATATTTCTGAATATTTGCGACTAAAAAGTCTAATTGATAATCAAGCATTGTATCCAAAAGATACCACAGAGAACTGTCTTTTTTTGTGTCAGAATCAGCTGTTTCAATCGCATTTTCAAAACACTCTTTTGATTTAGCAAAGTATGTTCCTGTTTTTTCAAATAACCTTCCAGCATAAAACCAAAAATAAAACTCTATAGGGGTATTTTTAAAATCATTTGCAAGCTTTTCCAACTTTTGTGCATTAAACAAGTAATCTGAACTTCCGTATAAACAGGCTTTACATAAATCAGATGCAAGTTGTTCGCAAGGTTTCAAATCTCCATTTTTAAGGAAATTGATGATTGCCAGAACCTGTGAATAAGTATATGTATAATTCCGCTTATAAAGTTCTATCCTGAAATTCATGATAAAAGGATTCATAAGTTTCTTGTTGTCTTCTATAATCACAGATGAATCTGTAAAATCTGGATGATTATAAATATCTCGATAAAACTGATAATGTTCCTTGGAAATACTGCGCTTTGTAAACCAATCAAAAACTTCACTTTCGTAAGAACCTGCTTCCAGTTTTTCTAAAGCAGACAGTCTGATTTTTATCAGTTCGTTATCATCGTTCTGCAAGTCTAGATTATTTGTATATTCATAAATCAGAGAACTTTCATTATATTTATGAAAAACTCTTGCAGCTGTAAGCAGACTTTGTTTATCATCTGAAAACTTTTTTGCCAGTTCAATGGCAGATTTTATTTGTTCCTGAATTGTACCAATCTGACAAAGTTTTTGTGCACTTTTTTTTGCAAAAACCTTATCACCTTTTTTGATGCAGCGTTTTAGTTTAGTTTGTGCTTCTTTTACTTTGTTTTCATTATTCTGGTCAAGCAATCTCAAAGCCAAATAATAATCAGCATTAACTCCAAATTTTTTAATATTTTCATTTTGAGCATTGCATCCAAGAGTTTGAAGAATAAAACAAAAAACTATTAAAAGGATGAAAACTCTGATTATTGTTGACTTCAATACTAATTCCTTTATCAATTCCTTTAATAGATTATTCCGCAGGAATTGTGATATATGTTCCAGAAATGATGTAGTCTGGATCTTTTATGTGATTAAATTTTGCAATGTATTTATATCGCCATGGATTCTTATAATAAGTATCAGCAATATCCCACAAAGTATCACCCCATTTGATTTTGTAGTTAATATCTTTAGGTTTTTCAGGGGTCATAGGAGGTTGCTCAGGCACTACTATTTCAGCCTGTTCAACAACAATAACTTCTTCTTCCTGAGCCTGTGGTGGTATAGGTTCAGCAATTTCTGGTTCAGGTTCAATTTGAGGTTGATCTTCAACTGTAATTTCTGTTATTTCTGTTTTTTCTTTTTGAGAATTTCCTTTGTTCAAAAGATTATATTTTGAAGGAACAATAAAAAGAATCAATAAAGTTGCAATCACACAAATTATTGCACAAATAATGCAGATGATTACAGGCCCTTTAGTCTTTTTTGTGATTTTTTCATCTTGTTCCGACAAGCCCAATACAGTTTCCTTGTCATACAAACCTGTAAAACTAAGCGGACCTTTTGCAGAAGATGAAGTTTCAGTATAAACATTATTTTCCGAAGCGCTTTCAAAATCATTGTCAAAATCATCAAATGCATGGTCAAAAGGATTTTCTTCAATGTTTGTTTCAATTTCATTGTCAGAATCCTTTTCTTTTAAAGGATTGTCAATATCAAAAAAATCTTCCGGCATTTCGGAGTCTGTCTGATTAAAATCTTTTACTGCATTCTCCAGAATTTCTTTTGAATCATCTCCTGGAAAATCAAAGTTTAATTCTGGAAGCCCTGTATCATCTGGAATTTCATCATTTCCAATATCCTGAACTTCATAATCCTGTTTTTCTAAAATTTCTTCGGATGTTTCATTTTCAGTTTCTGACTCTTCCTGTGGTTCTATTACATCGTTAAAATCAACTTTTTCTTCAGGAGTTTCGTTCAGTTCAATTTCCTGTACAATCTGCATTTCTTCCGGATTTTCAATGTCGTTCGTATTCTCGGTAACTTCAGTTTCTTGAGCAGTTTCTGTGTCTTTTAGATTTTCTTCCGGAATTTCGTCTTCTATGATTTGAGTTACATCAGTATCATCTGGCCAAATGATATTTTTTTGAGATTCATCTTCTGGAATTATTACATCATCAATAGAGTCAAGTTTCTTTTGTCTGTTGATTTCGTCATCGGCCGCTGGTGTAAATGCAATAATCGTGTTGTTTTCGTGTTCAGTTTGTTTTTTATTTTCAATCTGACTGGTTTGTTCATCAAAATCGGGTATGTCTGTTTTTTCTGATTCTGGCATCACTTTTTCAGATTCTGTTTTTTTGGAATCCTTATCATTTTCTCGAATTTTTTCAGCTTTTGCTAAAAATCCGTGTTTCTTTGTTTTTGGCTTTTCTGTCGAATCAGAAATTTTATACTCATCTGTCGTCAGTCTTTCTTCAATAGTTCGAGAAACAAGAGTTATTGTAGTTTTGCTTTGCTTACCAGTTTCCGAATCCTTGATTTTAGCAGAAAGTTTATTGTTTTCATCAATCGAAACTGAAAATGAAATATCAGGTTCGCCATTTGGATGTGCCACAAGATTTTCAATTTGAAGGGAATCAACATATTCTGCATCTTCCATAGAGCAGCTTTTTGAACGATACAAATCAACCATTATTTTCGTTTGATTATTGTGAGCAGTTGTCAAATCTAACTGTTTTTCAGAATTAGAAAATTCTTCCAAAACCGGATAAAAGGAACCGTCAGCAAGTTTAATTCCAATAGTTCTCATTTGATTCTCCCATAAAAAGTCAAGAAGATTGTATCAACAATCGATTGACTTTTTACGCTGTTCCGAAATGTAATGAGGAACAGCAGTACAATGATAAGTTTGCAACGCAAACTTTAAGTAAGATAAAGCCGCGCAATTATAGCGGTTTTATCTTACACTCCTATAAATAATCTGTATTAGTCACCTCGAAATAGTAATACAAATTCAGGCTTTTCCATTTATAATATCGGCATAAAGAATAATTATATTAGAAAAATAATGAAGAAAATAATATTTGAAGTTTCTTTATGTTTATTCAAATGTGATATCATAACAATTCTTTAAATAAAATTATAATTTTTTTTCTAAAATCCAGTGAACTGTTGCAACTGCAAATTTCATCTGATTTTCTGGCACAAAGATGTAATATTTCTGTGTGCCGCTTGTTATCTGCATGACTGAATTAGTCACTGAAGAAACAGTGGCTAACTCCTGTAGTGGAATTTCGTAGTTTTCTGATTTTCCAAGAACAATAATCCGTTTATCAGTTACTACAAAATCTCCTTCCTGATTTTTTTGGGTGGTTTCGGTTGCAAAAATAATTTTTTCGTTCTCTTCTAGTTCTATCTTTGTGAAATGGACTGTTGGAATTTTGAAATTGGCGTCCAAGGGAAGTTTATATTTTTTTGTATCTACATAAGGATTTTCGTAATTTCCAGTTTTTTTCTTTGCCTTTAGATTTTGCCAGATAATTATAAATAGCATAAACAAAAAGAACATGATCGTATAAAAAGATTTTCCAAGTGCTTTTGATTTACCTCTTTGCACTTTTTTTGGAAGTTTTTCTTTTTCTTTTGGAAAATTATCTTTTTGTTCATTTCCAGAAGGATTTGTGCCAGACTGCTTTGCTTTTTTGGAACTTTTATGATGTTCACTTTCATATTGTGATTCTACATTTTGATTTCCGTTGCCAAAAGGCAATCCAGAGCCTGAACCAGATTGATTTGGTTCAAAGAGCATCAAAAAACAAACAATTGCGACATACACAATTGTCATAATTCCCGATAGAATGAATTTGCGTTTTTTTGACCATTGCGTTGAATACCACATCAGCACAAGTCCAATTGGAATAAAAATTACGGAGCAAAAACAGATTATAGTGATGATTGAAAAAGTTTTGTTTCTTTGCATTGAAAATCTACTCCAAATGTAAGTTTTAAGTTTTCTAGTGTCATAATTTCATCAGGCTTTCCACAAATTATACTATGTTTTGGAGGTAAAAGACAAATTTTATCTGCAAAACAGAAGGCGAGGTTAATATTATGAACAATCGCCAGTATGCTTATGTTTTTTTCGTGTGCTATTGACTGCAACATTTGCATGAGTTTGGGTTCATAAACATAATCCAGATTGGAAGCAGGTTCGTCCAGGAGCATAAACTCAGGTTTCTGGCACAAAGCACGTGCAATCCTGATTTTTTGGAATTCGCCGCCAGAAAGAGCATTTACATTTCGTGATGAAAAATCAGATAAATTCATTTCTTTTAAAACTTGATTGACGATTGCAAAATCATCGTTAGAATAATTTCCGCCGTTTGAATGACAAAATCTTCCCTGTAAAACAAAATCAAAAACAGAAAAATCCCACATTGAAAATTCATTTTGCTGCATATAGGCAATATGTTTTGCACATTCTATTCTTTTGATTTTATGAATGGGAATTTGATTAATAGAAGGCAATTTTTGTGCTGAAATAATCTGCAAATTTTTGTTTGGAATACCGCTGAGAATACTGAGTAAAGTTGATTTTCCGCAACCGTTTGGTCCGCAAAGGCATACAAATTCTCCAGGATTTAAACAAAGACTCACGTCCTGTAAAATGAGTTTTGTGTTTTTGCCTTTTTTGTAAGCGGCAGTGATTTTTTCGAAAGATAAAGTACTCACTTTATTAATATATCACAAATTTAAAGTTTGGGGGAAGTTTTTGAAACCAGGCTTTCAAAAACTTCCCCCTTTTTATTCAGGGGTTAATACAACCCCTGAAAACGAGCGAGTCAAGGCTTTAAGCGTTAGCGTGCCTTGACTCGATGTATTACTTTTTATTTGTGTTAGTTATTCTTGTTTTTTGACTAGAACAATCCTTTCTGAGAATCAGCTTTGTTTGCAAATGGACCTGCAATAGTTTTACCAGAACGTTTTTGCCCCAAAATATCAGTATCAAAAGTGATTGCACTTCCGTCTGGATTTTCATATTTCTGTTCAGATTCAAATGCTGGCTCAAGACTGTCTGTGTTCAAGATTTCAAAATTTGCTTCTGGAATAAAATCGTAAAGATTTGTAGAAATGCCAGGTTTTCCATCTTTTTCTTCATATTTTATGAAGATTTTGTTTTTGTTGTCAACGTATGGCGCTTCTTCTTTTACGCTTGGAACAGCTCCATTAAAATAGAGATTTCCTTTTGTCCAAACAGGAAGTTTATCATAGTAGCGATCTGTTGTAACTGAGCCCATTCCACAGTAACAGTTGAACTGTTCTTTCCATTCTTCGTAAGTTGGATATTTTGAGAAGATGTTTGTTCCAGTTTCCAGGTTATGGTCATCCCAATCGTTGAAATGAGTTTTTGTAAAATCCATAACATCTTTCAAGTATGGACGCATTTCCTGCTGAATGAAAACATTGTTGAAGAACTTGTCATCACCGTGAAGAATGGTCATAAAACCTGCAATTTCTGTTCTGTGCTGGAGATGATATGGTGTGTAGCGAGCAGACGGAATATTTGGAGTACCATTATTTGTACCAATTCCAACTGAAACAAAAGAACCTGCAATGATGTTGTGGAGCATTGCAACACCCTGAGTTGGAAGTTTTAATGCTCTTTCTGAAAGGAAAATGTTGTTATCTACAAGTGTTGGTCCGTGTGAAACTTCGATAAAAATATCTTCACCAACACCACCGATACTCTTTTCGTTCATATTGTATTCTTTTGGTAATGTGTTATCGTGGAAAATGCTTTGAGTAACGCGAGTTCCCTGAGCCTGCCAGTCCAGCCACATTCCTCTTGTACAATGGTGGATATGATTTCGACGGTAGATACAGTCAATAGCGGCATGCATTTTGATTCCACCAATTTCAGCACCTGCAAGATTCTGTTTATTATTGATATGGTGGATATGATTGTCTTCGATTACTGAGAAAACACCACCAAGATGACCTACAATACCTGTCTGTCCGCAGTCGTGGATTTCACAACGTCGAATCGTGTGTGAACCTATTCTTTCTTTTGACCAGCCTTCGAGTTGAGCCTGACAGATACATTCACGTTCTGTTTGAGCACCGTCTTTTACAACAATTTTTGACCATTTATTATTATTTTGTGGTTGAAGATATTTTCCTAAAGAAATTCCTGAACATTTTGATTCATAAACTTCACAATCTTCGATAACCCAGCCTTTTGACCAGTGAGGTCCAATCATTCCATCCTGATAAGCAGTTGGTGGAGCCCATTGTGTTGCAGCCTTTGAAACTTTAAAACCGCTCAAAGTGATATAGTTGATGCCTTCTGCTTCTGGAAGGAAACAATCTTGACGAACAGAAATTTCTACATTTTCTTCACTTGGATTTTTTCCCTGGAAGTTTGCGTAAATCACTGTTTCATCATTTTTTTCATCCTGTTCTGTGTACCAGGTGTAAACAGAAAATTCCTGATCCCAAGAAGGAATGAAAACTTCTGGTTTTTTTACAGAATCAAGAGAAGTAACTTCATACATAGATTTTTCATTCAAATAAACATCTCCTGTATGAGCAATCATATATGCAATGAACCAGTCACCGCTAACCAAAGTTTTGTATGGATTATAATCACCAAAGAAAGAGTTTTTAATTCTTGTAACCCAAACATCACCTTCGAATTTTTCCCAATTTTTGATTGATTCAGCTCCCGTGATATGTGCAGCCTTGATTTGTTCTGAACGATAAACAATTGGCTTACCTTCTTCACCAGCATTTTTTGGATTTACATATTCCCGGTAAATTCCAGGAGCAACGATAATCTCGTCACCAGCTACAGCAACATCAGCAGCCATCTGGATTTTTTTGAAAGGACTTTCTTTTGAACCATTTCCGCTTTTTTCTACAGAACCATTTACGTAATATACCATAAGTAATAACTCCTGATTATTTGGGGACTATTCTTTACAAATACCCTTTTTCTATATCATCTATATTATACTCTATTAAAGAAAAAAAAATAATGCAAATCCCTTAAATTTGTAAGGAAATGTTCTTTTCTGTTATGAGTTTAATCTATGCGTGTGATAAAGTTTAAATGATTCTGAAACAGGGCAAACGCATTATAAAAAAATATTTTCATAAAAGTTGGCGCGAGGGAGTGAGACACAGGACAAAAAGAC
>CAMBMW010000059.1 GCA_945868875.1 uncultured Treponema sp. | reverse complement strand
AGCAAAGCGTTAAAAAAAACTCGCAGCACGTGCAAACATAATGTACGTTGGTATACAAACTTCCAGCACGTGCAGGGACAGACCTTGGTTTTATGAATCTAGTTTAGTTTAAGTAATTTAAAAAAATTTTTTTTTGATTTTATTCAATGATTACAGCTCTTGTTAACTAAATTTACAATTTAAAATAAACACTCAACACGAAGCATGTGAAGTAAAGATTATTGCTTTACAATCTTATAATCAAACTCTGCAAAAGCGACATAATCGGCTGCTTCAAATCTCCATCTGGAAATCTGTTCTATAATTTCTGACTTTACAATCTCTGTAAGTATAGAAGCTGGAGTGATTTGTATTTCATTCTGAGGAACGTTTCCACTCTCCACAACTTTAAATCGAATTTTTACAGTTCTTGAACCGTCAATGGTAGCTGCTGCATTTTGTGAAAGGTTTATTACTGGCTGTAATGGTTCAAGTAATGCTCTTGTATTTCCATTTAACATTTTCAGTTTGACATGACCATCTTGATTTATTTCTGTCTGAACTTCTGTCTGACCGCTTATTCCACTTGATGTATTTGCTTTGAAACTTGTATTTGAAATTTTAGCAAGTGCATTTGCTGTAGAACTTGACGTTTTCTGAGTAGACGCATTTTTCCCTTTTTGAACACTTTTACTCTTTATAGAAGAAACATTTTGGTCAGCGGCAACACCTGCTACACCAGAAAAGGATGATGTTTGAGTCTGCACAGGATTCTTTGTTTTTTGAGTTTGTACATAATCCTGAATGTTTTCTTCCTGCAAGTCATCCTCAAACATATCCCAATCAAACTCTTTCTTTTTGGAAGTCATTTGTTCGGCCATACGTTCTTCAACAGATTTTGCATATTCAACTGGTTCGGCATTTTGAACAGATTCTGTTTTTGGAACAGGTTTTGATTCAGTTATTGGTGCAGTTTTTGGTTTTGTAACCTCCGGCGCTTTTTGTTCTGCAGGTTTGGATTCTGCTTGAGTTTTCTGAACTGTTTTTGGTTCTGTATTATTAGGAACTGCATTTTTAGTTTCAGGCGCTTTTGTTACTGTTTCTGTTACTTGAGGTGTTTGATTTTGTGGTACTTCATTCTGAACAGGCTTCTCAATCACTTCATTTTTTTGAGCTTCCTGCATTTTTGAAGGTTCTTTTTGGTTTTCAGATTTTTCTTCTTTTTTCGCAGTATTTTTTTGAGTTGAAAAATTCTGTGGTAAAACTATTTGAATTTCTTTAAACTTTGGCTTTTGAGGTTTTGGTTTTATTACAATCATGAAGATAAAAAAAATCAGCCAGAACGCTAAAGTTCCTGTCAAAGCCAGAATATTGCTTGTATGTTGAGGAGAACTGTCTTTTCCAAAAAGGGGAATTTTTTTAAATCTCATTATTCAGTTTTTGTCCTTAAATTTATGACAGAATAACCATTTTCACGGATTATATCAAATATTTTAACGATAGTTCCGTTTGTAACTTCATCATCAGCCTGCAAAGAAACTGGAAATTCTTCTTTTTTTGTATCGCCTGTTTCAAACAGACGTAACTGTTCTCCCAAAGTTTCCATACTCACTTCTGTATCATTAAAAAACATAACACCGTTTTTTTCAGCATAAATAGTAATCCCCTGCACAGAAGTTCCCTCAGCTGTTCTGCTTTGAGGCAGATTCAATTTTATTCCTGGAACTACAGCAAAAGTTGTAGAAACCAGAAAGAACACTATCAGCTGGAAAACAATGTCTATCATTGGTGTCATATCGACATTTGAGTTTATTCTATTTCGTCTTGATTTTAAACGCATTTTTCCACCTGAAAATTATTTTACTCTGCCTGAAAGTTTTAGTAAAACTTCTGTAACTCTTGATTCCATTTCTACAATTCTGCGATTAACACGCGAAACAAAAAAATTATGAAAAATAACTGATGGAATAGAAACGCAAAGTCCTGCGACAGTTGTTGTCAAAGCTTCAGCAATTGCACCTGCCAAAAGTGTTGGATCTCCCATTGTTCCGCCGGCTCCAAGCACACCAAATGCTTTGATATTTCCAGTAACCGTCCCTAAAAGCCCAAGCAAAGTAGAAATGTTTGCAATTGTTCCTAAAGGAGTTAAAAGGTGCTCATATTTTGGTACAACATAATCCATTTGAGCTTCCACAGTTTCGCGCAAATCTTTTTCTTCATATCTACGACAATCAATCGCTTTTTTAAGTACGTGAGAAAGCGGAGTATCTGCCTGGGTACATGCCACAGCCGCAGCCTCATAATTTCCAGCCATAAAAGAATTATTTAAATCAGACATCAAAGCATCATCACGCTTTTTTGTATTGAAAAAATAAATACATCTTTCAATAATAATAAAGGTTGCAATAATTCCACAAACAATAATGGGAATCATAAAAAATCCACCAGCTTTCAAACTCTGTAACATATTTATATCATACCTCCTGCGAAAGTTTTACTTTCAACATATAATTTTAGAAGAAGAATTTCAGCAAAAAAGTAGCTGTTCCTCCCCTTCCATAATAATCTCCACAATAAATTCTTGGTTCTGCTTTCACAAGTTTTACAATATCCTGCAAAGATATAACTGCCCTTACAGCAGAAGTAAGTTTTACAAAACCTTCAAAATTTACAAAAGAATCAACATAATCAAATTCAAGTGGTTGGATAAACTGTAATTCTGCACCCCATTTTGAATTTTCGCTTTGGAAATTTAAATTTACAAAGATTTGATGAGTATTTTCCAGTATAGGAACATCCAGCCAGTTTGATTTCCATCCTCCTGTCACTGAAAAAATCTTGTAATGATAAGAAAATTCAATATTCGAAGCAAACTGAGTTATATTTTGACAAACAAAACCGTATAGCCCATTATTCATCGAAGTTTTTTTATACACAGGCTGCAATCTTCCATTCGAAAAAGCAGTCGTTTTAAAAGTAAAATCAGCACTTCCTGTAAAAGATTCTTTAAGTGGTATAGAAAAACCAGTTTTTCCATACCAGTTTGATGTTTCAAAAGGCATCACGCTAATAGAAGAAAACTTAAACTCCTGTTCAAGTTTAGAAACTCTGTTTTCAAACGATTCAAGTCCGCCTTGTGCATATATTCCAACTTTTCTGTTTGAAAAATAAACTGGAAAACAAGTATTCACACCTAAAGAAAAAGGAACAAGCACACTCTGCTTACCAATTTTATTTCCAAAAATCACTCCAACACTTGAGTCAACAGTAAATAAATCATTTTTCCATTTTACTATTGCAGATATTTCTCCTCGATTATTTGCATCACCAGAAATCACATTTTGAATTTCATTTTCAAAAAGATATTCAGCCAGAATTGAAGTTTCAAATCCATATCCAGACCAGCTGGCATAAATTTCTGGAGTTAAACTAAGCACAGCTGCAGACGGAAATTCAAAATTAATCGTATCAGCATAACGATTATAAAAGTCCATATCGAAATTTGCACCAAGTTTTACATTTTTTTGCAATTCATAAAAAAAATCAATATTTCCAAAATACTTATTCTGATTCAATTTAGAAATATTTTTTTCCTGATTTTGAAGCCCGTTCGAAAAATCATTGTAACCGCCACCAAACTCCCAGTTAAAATTATTCGAAGAATATTTTTTTTCAACATACAGATTCACAGTCTGGTCAGAAAATCCATCTGTAAGATTTTTTCCAGAGTATCCGACTGCTGAATCATAAGAAAAAAAGATTTTAAAAGGATTGTTAGTTGCTGTACGAAAAACAGAAAACTCACCAGTAAACAAAGCTGGAAATCCACCACCGATTTTTCCTTCTGCAAAAATATCTTTTTTATAATCACTTTCATCTGTTTTTTTCTGGAGAGAGCTTGACGAAACAGTTACTTCTGGCAAAATAATTGATTCTTTACCGCTGTCTTGAGGAGGTATAATCAAATTTTCAAAATCTGGAAGAGCATCAGAACCTGCGGTAACGCTTTCTCCTGTAATCACCGTTGTAACTTCCGGTAATTCAATGTTCTGAGCTGAAAGCGGTATCAAAAAAAGCGCTGAAAGTATTCCTGAAAATAATTTTTTATAATTTTTTTTCATTTTTTCCTCACTGATTTGTTTTTTCAAAAAGTCTGTCAACACGCTGAGCCTGTCTTGAATCTGGATAAAGATTTTTCAAGATTTTTGCAACTTCTTCTGCATCTGATTTATAATCACCTGCTAAAAAAGCTTCAACTGCACTGTAAAGTGTTATTGCACTTTTGGCATCATCAAAAGTCCTATAAAACTGTGCTGCTTTTAAATAATTTTGAGCAGAATCATAATATTTTTGATTTTTTCTTTGATAATCGGCAATAAACTCAGCATTTTCAGCAGCAAAATTATTTTCCTGACTTTCTTTTTGTTCTTTTATAATTTCCATAGCAAGTTCATAAGCCTGCTGCTGGGTCGAAGGATTTTCTGCCAGAAGTTTTACAAGAGCAGAACCAGCTATTCTTCCTTTTACAGTCGAATTTTTTCCAAGTTTCTCATATTCCGTCTGTTTTTCTACAACCCGTCTGTCAGTTCCCTGCACTATTTTTTCTAATTCCAAAAGTTTTGTGCCAATTCCATCATCAGCAGCTTGTTTTGGAAAGTTTTTCACAATATTTTTTGCTGTCTGCAGTGCCTGTGAAAAATTTTCTTTTTGATAATAAGCTGTCAAAAGATTAATATTCGCACCATAACAATAAACACTTTGCGGATATTTTTGCAAAAGTGTCTGATTAAAAATGATTGCACGTTCCACCTGAGTAATTTTTAAAGCACAGTCACCGCCAAAATACAAAGCTGCATCTACAAATTCACCTGAAGGATATTCATATATGTAATCATTGAATTTATTGAAGGCAGAACTGTATTGCTCAAACGCATAAAAAATTCCTGCATTTCTGTACAACGCTTCCTGAGCCACTTTACTCTGAGAAAAATCTCTGCACACTTTTTGATAATAAAAATCAGCTTTTTCAAGATTTTTTTGAAGCTCAAAAATTTTAGCACAGGTAAAAATCACTTTTGCCGTGAATTCAAAATCGGAATTCAAATCATCTGGATTTTGTGAAAGTTCTGTATAAGATTGCAAAATATTAAGTGCATTATCATAATCTGAATAATCTGTGAAAATTTCAGCACAGAACAGGACTGCACTTTGTTTTTCAAGATTATCTTTTGAATATTTAATAATTTTTTCTGCCTGAATTGCAGCATTTTTAAAATCTGAATTCTGTAAAGCAGATTTTGCTGCATATTCACAACTTTTTTTCAAGTAATTAAGTTTATTTTTATCCTTTTCTTCGGAATGATATCTTACAAACGATGCATAAGCGTTTTTGTATTCTTCAAGACAATACTCTGCATAGCCTTTATAAAAAAACACAAGCGGCGTAAAATCTTTTTTTGCAGAATTCTCTTTTATATATGAAGAAAAATGATTTTTAGCAAGGTTCCAGTTTTTCAAGTTTATTTGACACAACCCGCGTATATATTCACAATCATCTTCTTGACTTAAAACTGCCTGATTATATGATTCTAAAAAATCTCCTGTTAAAAAAAGAAGCTTTGCATATTCATGATGACCTTTTGAATCAAGTTTTCCGCTTGTTTCCAAAGAATTAAAAACTTGTTTTGCCTGTGAGAATTTTCCAAGCCGGCACAAACTGGAAGCATATAAAACACCAGTTTTGTCCGAAACTTTTTCATATTCGCCTTTTTCATAATATGCAGATGAAAGATTATAAATGTCTTTTTCAGATGGATTTACAATCTTTTTAAAAACTTCTTCCATTTCATCCCATTTTTGAAGAAGAAATTTTGACAAAAGTAAAAGCGAGTTTACAGAGTCTTTAAAATTTTCTGGTAAAAATAAATTTTCTGCCTTATTTTCCTTATTTTCCTGCTTTTCAAGTTGCATCGAAAGTTCAGAAAGAATTTTTTCTGCTTCCAATGGAGCTTTTTTATCATCAATAAAGATTTTTGCATTATAATAACTCACAAGCGGATTATTTTCTGAAACATTAGAAAAATATTCTTCCGCTTTTTTATAATTTTTTTTCTGCACTTCATCAATTCCAAGTCGAATCCAGAATTCATTTACCAGTTCATGATTATCTGAAAATTTTGAAACCGCTTTCGAAAAAACTTCACCAGTATTTACACCAATATTTTTTTCATAAGCCAGAGTATAAGCTTTTTTCAAAGCAACAACACAAGTATTTCCTTCAGAATTATTCACAACTTCGCAATACAGATTATATGCTTCCATATTTTTTTCAAGAAGGCTTAACGCATCTGCATTAAAAATACACAGAGACAGAAAAATTTCGTTTGGAATGGATTCTTTTAGATTTTTGATTCTTTCAAACAAATCAATACTTTTTTGAGGATTACCAGTTTGATTGTAAGAAATCATTATTTTTTGAAGAATTTCATAATAATCTTCGTTTGACGGGCAGCACTGCGGTGTTTGCAAAATGTATTCCATAAGTGGAATTGAATCATTAAATTTTTCCAAATCATAAAAAATTTTAGCTGTATAAAATACACTTGGATTATAGAATTCCAGATTTTTTGAGGTCAAAGAAGAGTTACAGGCTTTATAAAAATATTCCAGTGCTTTTTTCGGTTCTTTTTTAAGGTAAAAAGTTTTTCCGTAAAGGTAATTGCAGTTTGAATAATCTTCCATTCCAAAATGAAGCCGATTTTCGGCTTTGGAAAGTGAAACAAGGGCATCATCATAAAGCTGCATATTAATCTGAGATTCAGCTTTGATAAGAAGTGATTTTTGAAGGAAAACAGAATCAGGAAAATCTTTTTCCATTTGAGATACTTTTTCTACAGTTCCTGGAAAAAAATGATTATTAAAAGCAAGGTTTATTTCGCTATAAAGAGAAAGCTCAGATGCAAAACAACAAAATATAATAGAAAAAAACAAACAAAATATTAGTAATTTTTTTTTTATCATAACAGAAATTCCTCAATCATTATGAGTTATTGTGGAAAAAATCTTTCAGTAGCCTTTACTCTCGTTAAATAAACAAAATTCTTTTCATTTTCAAGGCAAAAATTTTCAAGCGACATTTCCCTTCCGTTTATAAATACATTACATTCAAACCCACCATCATCCTGAAAATAAGGAAAAAATGCAACACATTCATTAAACGCTTTTATTTCAGGGGAAACAGTTCTGTCTGTTCCACGAATTGCCCCGAAATAAAAAGTCCCGCTTTCTATTGATGCAAGCACATACAAAAGTGAACGAAGTACTGCAACATTATAACCAGTATCTTCAATAAAAGTAACAGTATTTGCAACACCTTTTTCTGTAAAAGTTGAAGCAAATGGATTTAAAGTTACATTCACTCCAGACTGATTAAATAAATAAGTTTTTCCAGAATAAACTGAAATAACCGCTGAAGCAAGATTTCTTATCCAGTTCAAGGCAAAATACAAATCATAACGCTGAGACAAAACTCCCTGATGTCCGATATCTTTTACATTCACAGTTTCTTTGATTAATGGTTCTCGTTTAAGCATGCCACCTGCAATCGGTTCCACAATGCCGTCAGCAATCCATTTTACAAATCCAGCAGATGAAAGTGATTTTTTTTCTGCATTATTCTTATTATCATCAGAATCAGTAAAATTTGTAAAAGGTTTTCCATTTGATATGCGCACAAGTTCATTGTTTTCATTATACATTGCATCTGGTACAAAAGAAATGCCGGGAAGGTTTTCACGAATAACTGCAACCATCTGTTTTACGTCATGATATTGAGTAGTATCTGGCAGAACATATTCCCAGGGTATTTTTTTCTTTGTGATAATCATAACATCTTCAAATGAAGCACTGTAGAATTTATCAAAATTCATGCCAGTTGGTACACCTCTGGCAGCATAATTTCCGTAAATCATCAAATCTACCAATGCCGTTTTTCCTTTTGGAGTAAACTGAACAAAAACTTCACTGTTTTTCAAAAAATAATAACGAATGCGTAATGGTTTTTCAGTTTTTTTATCACGTACTAAAACCCAGCTTCCCATTGCATCACCCGGATAGACATCCTGTTTTTCTTCGTAAAAACCTTTATCAGAAAAAACTTTTACATTTATTTTTGTGTGAGGAGCAACAAAAATATTGAAAGTGGATTCATTTTCTTCCATACGAATCTGAAATTTTTCACCATTCAGATTTGCCCTTATTTCAGGAATATTTTCTCTGACTGCAGAAAGAGGTGCTGTAAACCATTTTTCTTCGAGTTCTTCGCGAATTTCTGCAGAATCTGGAATGCCAAGTCTATTATAAGCGGCGAAAACTGGTAGAAAAACTGTTAATATGCACAAAAAACTTATTACTTTTTTCATTTGCACCTCTATCCTATTCATTTCAAAAAGAAATCACTATTTTGAAACTAAAACTGACCAGGATCGGTATCAGTTGCACCTTCAGCTTTTCTAATCACTGGATCAACTTGTCTTCCATCTGAAAGAAGAATTTTTCCATTTGGAAGTTCATCTGGATGTTTTCCGATTGGTGCATTTGAAAGAAGAAGTTTCAGTCTGTTGAGCTGATTTACTTCAGAACTACCAGGATCATAATCAATAGCACTGATGTTTGCATCTGGAAACCGCCTTCGTAATTCTTTTATCATGCCTTTTCCTGTAACATGATTTGGAAGACACGCAAAAGGCTGAACGCAGGCAATACTTGGAGCTCCTTCGTGAATTAATTCTACCATTTCAGCTGTCAAAAACCATCCTTCACCAGTGATGTTTCCAAGCTGTACAATATCATCCACCCCTTTCATCATTTTGTAGATGTGATTTGGAGCTTCAAATCTGCGACTTTTAGAAAGGTATTTTTTCATTTTTCTGCGGTAAAGTTCAAGTCCCCAGACAAGCAAACGAGAATTTCTTTCGGTTTTCTTTGGGAAAGCAAGCTGCTCATGACGGAAAATACCAGTTGCAAAAGAATAAAAGAAAAAGTCCAGTAAATCAGGCATAACACATTCAGCGCCTTCCCGTTCAATAGTTTCCACAATCTGATTATTTGCTGTAGGATGGAATTTTACAAGGATTTCTCCAACAACACCAACACGAGCTTTTTTTATCGGTTTGAGTTCAAGTTCATCAAATTCTTTTACAATATTTTTGATAAGCTTATTATATTTATGGAAAGAAACATGATGTGAGAACATTTTTTCCGCTATTCCATTCCATTTTTCGTAAAGTTGATTTGCACTTCCAGGCACTGCTTCATATGGGCGTGTTCTATACAAAACACGCATTAAAACATCACCCACAACGAGAGCTTTTACAAGTCCATCAATCAAACTTGGTGTCAGCTTAAATCCAGGATTTTTTTCAAAGCCCTGTGCACTTAACGAAAGAACAGGAACTTGAGACATACCTGCATCGTTTAATGCACGCCTGATAAATCCAATGTAATTTGTAGCACGACAGCCACCACCAGTTTGTGTGATAATAAGTGCAACTTTTTTCAAATCATATTTTCCACTTTCCAAAGCAGAAATCATCTGACCTGCAACAAGAAGAGAAGGATAACAAGCATCGTTATTTACATATTTTAGTCCTGCTTCTACTGCTTTAGGATCTACTGCATCCAGAACTACGAAATTGTATCCTCCACTTTGGAAAGCTTTTTGCAGAATTCTAAAATGAATTGGCGACATCTGCGGTCCAATAATCGTGTATTCTTTTTTCATTTCTTCTGTAAAAACCACACGCTGATATGCAGAAGATTTGATTTCAGGTTTAATTTTATTTCGTCTGCGTTCTTTTACGGCAGCAATCAGCGAACGAATTCTTATGCGCACTGCTCCAAGATTTGAACCTTCGTCAATTTTAATCAGAGTGTACATTCTGCTTTTTGCACGAAGAATTTCATCCACCTGGTCTGCCGTAACTGCATCAAGTCCACAACCGAAAGAAGTAAGCTGAACAAGTTCAAGATTTGGCATTTCAGAAACAAACTGCGCCGCACGATAAAGTCTATTGTGATAAACCCACTGATCTATAATTCGCAAAGGACGCTCTATTTTTCCAAGGTGAGCAATTGAATCTTCTGTCAAAACAGCAAGTCCTAGTCCGTTTATCATTTCAGGAATTCCATGATTGATTTCAGGATCTAGATGGTAAGGACGACCGGCAAGAACAATTCCATTTCCACCTTTTGTAATGATTTCTTCAAGTGCTTCCTCGCCAGCTTTTTTTGTATCTTCACGGAATTTTTCCTGCTCATTCCATGCTTTCTCAACAGCATCACATATCTGATTTGGTGTTAAAAGTGAAAATTTCGGTAAAAGCTCTTCACAAAGTCTTTCTTTTAATCGTTCTTTATCATAAATAGGAAGGAACGGATCCATATACAAAATCGAAGGATCCTGGCGCAACTGGTCAACATTATTTCGCAAAACTTCCGGGTAACTTGTAACAATCGGACAATTATAGTGATTTCCAGCTCCTGCATCTTCCTGCTTTTCATAAGGAGCGCATGGATAGAATATAAATTTAACACCACGTTGAATCAAAGATTCCACATGTCCGTGACTGATTTTTCCAGGATAACAAACTGATTCAGAAGGAATTGTTTCAAGACCTTTTTCATAAACTGCACGACTTGAACGCTGACTTAAAACAACTCTAAATCCCAGTTCATTAAAAAATGTAAACCATAACGGATAATTTTCGTACATGTTCAAAACACGAGGAATGCCTACTTCCCCAAGAGGAGCATCTTCAATCTTCCGTGGAATGTAACTAAAAAGTCTTTTATATTTCCAGGCAAAAAGATTTGGAAGTGGACCAGTCTGTTCATCATCAATACCAGTATTTTTTTTGTTGCTGGCATCAATTACCTCACCTTCAATTTCAGCTCCTTTTTCACATCTGTTTCCTGTAATGAAAGTTCGCTTTGTTTCCCCTGTAGAAAAAGTATTAATCGTCAAAAGACAATTGTTCTGACATTTTCCACAGCGGCGCAAATCTAAATCAACATGGAAGTTTTCCAAATCTTGTAAAGTTGCTATGGAAGAACGAACATCATGAACAGTTCCTTCCGGCTCACCTGGTTGAGGCTCCATCAAATCGCACCACTGATCGTAGGCAATTAATGCAGAACCATAAGCACCCATCAGACCGGCAACATCAGGACGATAAACTTTAACCCCTGCAATCTTTTCAAAAGCACGTAAAATTGCATCATTAAAGAAAGTTCCACCTTGAACTACAACTTTTTCTCCAATATCACTTGCTTTTCTGAGTTTGATTACTTTGAACAATGCATTTTTTATAACAGAATAAGAAAGTCCTGCTGCAATATCAGCAACAGAAGCACCTTCTTTTTGAGCCTGTTTGACACGACTGTTCATAAAAACAGTACATCGGCTTCCCAAATCTACAGGTTTTTCTGCCATTAAAGCGATTTTTCCAAACTCTTTAACGTCCATTCCCATAGTGTTTGCAAAATTATCAAGGAATGAACCGCATCCGCTGGAACAGGCTTCATTCAACTGAATACTAACAATTGCACCGTCCTTCATTCGCAGACATTTCATATCCTGTCCGCCAATATCAAGCAGGAATTCTACTCCAGGAACAAAAAAGTTTGCAGCCCTAAAATGTGTGATTGTTTCAACTTCTCCGGAATCTACACCTAGAGCAGCCTGAAATAACGCTTCTCCATATCCAGTTGAAACAGCACGCGCAATATAAACATCATCAGGGAGTTGATTATACAAATCCTTCAATACTTTCACTGCAAGTTCAACAGGATTTCCCTGATTGTGAGCATAAAAATCCCATAAAATACGACCATCTTTATCAATAAGACACGCTTTTGTAGTTGTAGAACCAGAATCAAGTCCCAAAAATACAGGTCCATGTGTTTTTTTCAGTTCACCACGCTTTGCTTTTTGTTCGCTATGACGAACTTGAAATTCATCAAGCTCAGCCTGATTTTTAAACAGAGGTTCAAGTCTCTGAACTTCACTAAGTTCTGCTCCTACAAGGTTTTGTAAACTTGAACGGAATTCTGAAATTGTTGGAAATCTAAAATTATTTTGAGATTCATCATTTGCTGCACAATCATCCTTTTCAGAAACTGATTCTGTAAATTTTCTTTCTGCTCCATAAGCACAACCTGTTGCCACAAAAAGCTGTGAATCCTCAGGAACAATTACCTGTTCATCAGTCAGTTTTAATGTATCAATAAATCGGAAACGCAATTGATCCAGAAAATGAAGCGGTCCGCCCAAAAAAGCAACATTTCCACGAATTGGTTTTCCACATGCAAGCCCCGAAATTGTTTGCGAAACAACGGCTTGAAAAATGGATGCTGCAATGTCTTCGCGACGTGCGCCTTCGTTAATAAGTGGCTGAATATCAGTTTTAGCAAAAACTCCACATCGTGCGGCAATCGGGTAAATCTGATTTGCACCTTTTGCAAGTTCATTTAATCCCATTGCATCAGTTTCCAAAAGAGCTGCCATTTGGTCAATAAAAGCACCTGTACCTCCGGCACAAGTTCCGTTCATTCGCTGTTCAACACCACCTTTAAAATATGTAATTTTTGCATCTTCACCGCCAAGCTCAATCACAACATCAGTTCGCGGAATCAATTTTTTAACAGATGTAGTTGCAGCAATCACTTCCTGAATAAACGGAATGTTCAACCATTGCGATACAGAAAGCCCGCCTGAACCAGTAACTTTTACTGTAACTTTTCGTTGTGAACCATCATTTACATGGTTTTCAAGAAAATCAAGGGCTTTGTTTACAACATTTATAATAGTTGAACGAATATCCGCACGATGACGCTGATAATCTCCGTAAATAAGTTTATCATTGTCATCCAAAACTGCGACTTTTACTGTTGTTGAACCAACATCGATACCAATGCGAATTGGCAATAAAGAATTTTTTTCCATACT